>CAZKQQ010000004.1:0-2478 GCA_964554945.1 uncultured Solibacteraceae bacterium
CGCTTCCGATTTGGCATCCCCACAGTGCCATAGGTTAGACCTCTACCGGTCAAGATCAACTTGGCGTACTTCCCCCGAATTTTACAGATTGGATTTGGTTAATCTGCGCAATCCCCGGTTATCTCCCTTAACGTAATGGACTAAACAGTGGTTTACCTATTGCAATTCCACTGGTGATGACGCGCGCCGAACTGGAAATTCCTACCCTCTTTCCGGTCCATCCCCATTGGAGCGACCGGGTCAATCACAACATGATTCAATCCGAGATCGACGGTGGCGTGTATTTACGCGACCTGCCGCGCGGAATTGTCTTGGAAATTGAGACGATGGATTGGATTTGTAAGCTTGAGTATTGTGGTGGCTATGAGGCAAAGGTCAGCGGTCACCCGAAATACTGTCCCGAGCCGGTCCAGGTCTACGTATCCGGTTCGACTTGGGGTGGTTCGATGCTGAAACAGTTTTTCATAGGCCGGGGAATGCACCTGGAGTTCTTACATCCCGTCCATCAGACAGTCCTCACCTCCCCCATAATCGACATCCGCGAAGTGCGCCCGTAAAAGTGGGGCGGACGATCGGTTTTTATCGTCTGCCTGCGCCATGTAGAACCTGTCCTACCTCCCCGCTGCCGTTGCTTGTCCCTTAAATACAGAGTCGATCGCTGCTTGCGCGCATTTCTCGCCGTCGGCGCCGGAGACGCCCATCGCCCCGATCACTTGGCCGTCGAGGACTATGGGAAGCGCGCCCGGTTGCGGAAAGTCGCGCATAAAGGTCGGCGCTAAATTCTGCCCGGTCCGAACCATCTTGTTGGTCTCCGAAGTCGGACGCCGCCAGCGCAGGGCCGACTTGGCCTTCAACAATGCAGTGTCGATGGCGTTCGCCGCCGCGCCTTCCATCGCGTGCGACTCGATCAGGTTGCCTCCCCAATCCAAAATCGCCATCGCCACGATCTGCTTGTTCTGTTCGGCCCATGCCGTGCACGCATCCGCCAAAGCCCGCGCGCCGGCGCTCGAAATGATTTTGATGTCCCGCGTCGCTGATTTCGCGGTTGCGGAGTGTTCGTCCCGCTGCGCGTGCAGCGGCGCCACAGACAGCGCAATCGCAACTCCCGAAATGATCAGAATCCGATTCATGTCGATCCTCCATTCTCACCCGCGGGCGTTTTCAGCAGCCGGCAGGTTCGCCCGGAATCCATGCCGGACCGTTGCCCTCTCGCGTCCGCTATGCCGCCGCCGTTTGCCCGCGCTTCTCTTGCGGCTTAATCGTGGAGCGCGCGGTCATGATCTTGTTCAACATATCGAACCAGAACGGCGCGCCGAGCGAGACCGCGCATGCAGTCAGGAAGCAGCCGGCCACCTTCAATAACCAACCCAAAAAGTCCGCCGGAATCCGGCCGGGAACAGTCTCGAACTCGCGTTGATCCCACCCGATCGGCAGCCCCACCCCGGAAAGCGTCGTCATATAGTTCTTGAGCCGCGCATCCGGGTCGCCCGTCGCCGGTGTTCCCGCGTTATTTTGGCTCAGATAAGTCGTGGCCGCGGCCACCGCCGAGTTGCGCATGGTTCCGTCGCTGATCAGCCCTTTCGCTACCGTAACGGAATCGGCGTTCGTTAGCAGGGCCGCGGCCAAACCGATGCAGAAGATAATTAGTTGCGTGCGGCGCTTGTACCACCCACAGACGCGCTCCATCGAGCTGTTGAACCAGTTTTCGACGTTCTCGCGCGCGGTGGTCGCATCTTTGCGAAACATCTCGACGACGCTGCTAACACCGTCGGGTACGGCTATGGGAGCTGGCGCGACCGCCGTCCCCGCCCCCGCCGGAAAGCCCGCCGGGCCGCCGGCCGGTACCAGGTCCAGCAATGCCAGGGCGAAAGTGCGCGCCGGTATATACGACGGCAGATTCTTCGTCTTGCCCGGAACGTATTCGCCGGCAAACAAACCGTAGACGAGGGGATGCTCATAGAGCCTCTTCACCAGCCCCGTGCCATTGGGATCTTGCAGCAACTCGCGCAATCCCTTTTCCAGGTCCTTGGCGCGGTTTTTCAACCAGCCCTCGATCAATTCATTCACCGCGGAAGAAATCAAGCTGAGCAGCAGATAGAGAAATATCAATCCGATCGCGACGTCGAGAATCGGCGAACCAAACATTGCTCCGCCCTCCTTTCCAGGTTGGCAGTATACGCCCCGTAGACGAACGAATCAATGAGAATTCGAATTCTTATTGCGGCGGGAATTCCCTCCAGGCTCTAGGGCCGCCGGCCGCGCGGTTTTCCGCCTACCCGCGCTGTGCACGATTACTCGATGGCGGCCGCCTGATCTCTTTCGCCTTCAATCGCTCGATGCACCTGCAACCAACGCGCCGCCAGCCAGCACACAATCGCCCAGCAGGCGCCGGCCGTCCAGCCCGCCAGAACATCCGTGGGCCAGTGGACTCCGAGATACACGCGGCTCACACCCACCAACAACGACAACAACGCCGCC
>CAZKQQ010000004.1:2488-81883 GCA_964554945.1 uncultured Solibacteraceae bacterium
AAATACCCTTTGAGCAGTTTCCGTTGTTGCGATCGCGCCAGCAGCGCGCCCAACGTCAGGTACGTCACGGCCGAGAGCATCGAATGCCCGCTCGGAAAGCTGGCGCTCGAAACATAGGAGCCATGCGGCACAAGGTCCGGCCTCGGACGCTGGAACACATCTTTCAACAGACTGCTGAGAAGCAGTCCGCTGAATACTGAGCCGGCTACAAATAGCGACATGCGTTTCCGGCCGGCGAGCAGTAGATAACTGCTCGTGAAGATAGTCACCAGACTAAGCGTAGTTACTCCGCCCAATCCGGTGATGTCGCGCGCCGCTTCTTGCAATTCCGGCGATCCTAGCGGGGAGCCATCCGGTTGCCTCATGGCGAGCAGCAGTTTCCGGTCGAAGGCCTGTGTGTCGCCCTGGGTGACTTCGCTCGCGATGTAGCTGAAGACCCAGGCGCCGGATGCCAAGGCGGCGAACGCCAGCAGGACGGAGAGTTCGTGCCTTCCGAGCCAGCCGAAGAATCGGGCAAGCGGTCGCGGCGTTTTACTCACCGCAGGCCTTCCGGCTCAATACGAACCGTGCGACTGACGATCCCGCGCCGGGTCGCGCCAGGCGCAGCGCGTTTTTCCGCATACTCGCGAGCCGCCCAGGTTCTTCCAGCAGCGATCGAACCTTGAATCCCAGCGTATGTAAATTATCCGACCAGATCCCGGCCCCTTGTTCCAAAAGGTAAATCGCGTTCTTCTCTTCCTGCCCCGGAATCGGGTTGACAATCACCCATCCCAGCCCCTTGATCAACGACTCCGAAGTAGTCAAGCCCCCAGGTTTACCGATCATCAGATCGGCCGCGGCCATCAGCTCGTCCATCTCTGTCGTGAAGCCAACAACCTTCAAGACCGGCAGATCCTCGTCCTTCCGCCGGACCGCAATTTTCTCGATCGAAGCCTTCAACGCAGCACTCTTCCCGCAGACCGCAATGATCTGCGCGCGCAGTTCCGCATCGATCAGCGCTTTCACCAGGCGTCCAGCGTTTCCGGCGCCGAAGCCGCCCGCCGATACCAGGATGGCCGGCAGATCGTCGCGCCAGCCGTGCTTGCGCCGCAGCGCCGCCCGGCCCTTCTTTTGCTGGAACACGGGATGCGTGGGGATGCCGCTGACGGTGATGGCTGACCGCGCGATCCCCAGCGCCTGCAGGTGCGCCTCTGCTTCTTCGGTAGCAACAAAATAATGATCGGACGGCGTGGCCAGCCACATGCCGTGCACTTCGAAATCCGTGACCACCGTGACGATGCACGCTCGGCAGCGGCCCTTCCGCCGCTCGCGATCCAGCAAGGCTGCCGGCAAAAAGTGAGTGCAGATGGCGGCGTCGGGATCGAATTCCCGAATCTTCTTCAACAGCCGCGCGGCCCCCGCCTGTTCCAACTTCTGCCGTACCCGGTCCTGGTGAAACGGTTTGTCGGTCGCGTCGTAGAGCCAACCGAGCAGTTGTGGCGCGCGCTTCACCATTTCGAAATACCCGTCGCTATACACTTTGCGGAAGGCGGGCGGCATAAACGCCAGCGCGTCATAATTCGCGATCGTAACTCCCGCGCCCGTCCGCTGAAGCGCCGCTTCCACGGCCTCGGCGGCCCGCACATGGCCGGCGCCCACCGATGCCGAGAGCACGACGACTCGCATTTTCTGAGCCATCATCTCACAGCTCCCTCTGGCGCCGGTCACAAAAGTTTTTGAAAATCTTTAGCTGATTCAAAAGACACTTACCATCGACTTTCGACAGATGCCGTAGACCGTCGGTTATTCTGTAATTGGATAGAGGCTTGCGTACACCGCGCAGGCCCGACGGTTTTCTTGCTGGCCAGCATGCGTTGCATTACGGTGGTACTGAGCTTCCCGCAGGGCCCTGAAAGCCCGCACGGCGGTTCCCCTACGTGGAGGAGGTCGACGGGAAGAAGTTGGAACCGGTTCCATAACATCCGGTGGAGTGCGGATAGCTAATATCGCCGTCCCATCGGGTTTCAGAGAGTCGAGCATCGAAACGAGAGTTTAAAAGTAACGCCATCCAGCGATTCCAATGGCCTCGTAGATGCGATTCAAACTGTTGGCGGCCGATCACGCACGGCGATAAGTCCGCGTAGCCCGGCCGCCCGCAACGCCCTTTTTTTAACCTGCCCGATCAGCCGTAGTGTGCCCTCCCCCGAATTCTTCCATATGGTGTAACCTATGCGGCGAGGGGGATCGTGTGAAGATTCGAATCATGCTCGGCGCTTCGACTATCGCCGCATGTGCGGTGATGATTGTTGCGCAACAACTGGGAACGGCGCCGTACACCGCGGCGCAAGCTGCCGCGGGACGCGCCGCGTATCAGACCAACTGCGCTTCCTGCCACGCGCCCGATCTCTCCGGACGCGAAGGCCCGCAACTCGCCGGCGCCACGTTCATGAACCAATGGGGCGATAAAACCGCGGCCGAGTTGATCAATTTCATGCGCGCCACTATGCCTCCGGGATCTGGAGGCTCGCTGCCCGATCAGACTTATGTAAATCTCGCGGCATTCCTCCTCGATGCCAACAGCGCGCGTCCCGGTGATCGAGCGCTCACCGCGGACTCGAACACGGTCATTCGCGCCACCGCCTCCGGACAACGCGCGGCATACCTCCAGCCCGGCGCGGCCCCTCTTCCCGCAACGGTGGAAGCCCGGTCCGCGGGCCCGGCCCGCCTGGCGCCGCGTGGAATCACCGTCGCGGGTAATGTCAAAAACTATGTTCCGGTCACCGACGCCATGTTGCGTAATCCCGATCCCGCCGACTGGCTTATGATTCGCCGCGATTACAAGGCCACCTACTACAGCCCGCTGAATCAGATCACCGCGCAGAACGTCAACGAGCTTCGCCTGGTGTGGAGCTGGTCTATGCAGGATGGCGCCAGCAACGGCAACCAGCCCGCGCCCATCGTGCACAATGGCGTCCTCTATGTGAACAACGCCGGCCAGGTGCTGCAGGCGCTCGACGCGAAGACCGGCGACTTGATCTGGGAGAATCGCTACGGGTCCAACCCCGCCGCGCCCGCTATGCGCGGCATCGCCATCTACGATGACAAAATTTTTGTCGCCACTGCCGAGGCGCACCTGATGGCCTTCGACGCGCGCACCGGCAAGGTGGTTTGGGACACCACTATCGGCGATCGCTCCAAAGGCGAGTACGCAGAGACCAGCGGTCCGATCGTCGTGAACGGCCGCGTCATTGAAGGACTCGGCCGCGACTCCTGCGCCACCTATCGCGAAGAGAAATGTTTTATCAGCGCATACGATGCGAAGACCGGCAAAGAAGCTTGGCGCTTCCGTACCGTCGCGCTCGAGGGCGAGCCTGGCGGCGACACCTGGGGCAGTCTGTCGAACACGTTCCGCGCGGGCACCGAGAGCTGGATCACCGGCAGCTACGATCCGGAGCTGAACCTGACTTACTGGGGCACCGCGCAAGCCAAGCCGTGGATGCGCGTGAGCCGCGGCTCCGGCAACGGCGCCACCTTATATTCCAATTCCACCCTGGCGCTCAATGCCGATACCGGAAAGCTGGCCTGGTATCACAGCTACGTTCCGGGCGAGACGCTCGACCTCGACGAAGTTTTCGAGCGCGTTCTGGTGGACGATCAGGGCGAGCGCTACGTCTTCAGCGCGGGGAAGACCGGCATTCTGTGGAAGCTCGACCGCAAGACCGGAAAATATCTCGGTCACAAAGAGATGGTGTATCAGAACGTCTACGATTCCATTGACCCGCGCACGGGCGAGCCGCACTATCGCAACGATATCGTCGAGCAGCGCGCGGGCGAATGGGTGACGGCTTGTCCTTCGACCGAAGGCGGCAAGAATTGGCCCTCCATGACTTACTATCCGCCGGGCAATCGCTTGATCATTCCGTTGAGCCAGACCTGTCTGGAGATGAACGGCCAGACCATCGAAAGGATCGCCGGCGGCGGCAGCGGCAATGGCGCGCTGCGCCGCTTCTTCGAAATGCCCGGCACCAACGGCAACATCGGCAAGCTGGCCGCGTACGATGTGCGGACGATGCGCGAGCTCTGGAAATATGAACAGCGCGCACCATTTCTTACCGGCACTATCTCCACCGCTGGAGGCGTAGTTTTCGCCGGCGACCTCGATCGCATGTTCCGCGCCTTTGACGCCAGCACCGGCAAGATTCTGTGGGAGACGCGTCTCCCGGCCGCGGTACAAGGCTTCCCACTGACGTTTAGCGCCGGCGGCAAACAATACGTTGCCGTGACCACCAGCAACGGCGGCGGCAGCCCCCGCGGCGTGCCTTCGGTGGTGGCGTACGACCTGCACTATCCGGCGACTGGCAACGCGCTCTACATCTTCGCGCTGCCGGAGCGGCGCTAGGTATTATAAGAGAGGCCGCAACCGCTGCCGGGAGGCATCATGAAGCTCTGTCTCGGAATTCTCTGCTCCATCTCGGCGCTGTGGGCTGCCGGTGATCCATCAGCCCCGCGGATTCGTGAGGCCGCGACCAAGGCTGTCGCGCTTATTCAATCCAGTCAAAAGAACTGGTTCTCCAAGCAGAGCTGCTTCTCTTGCCATCAGCAGGTGCTGCCGGCCCTGGCTTTCCGCGCCGCGCGCGAGCATGGCATCGCGGTGGATGAAAAAGCGGCACGTGCCGACGCAGCCGCCGCCTTCGGTTTCTATTCCAACCTCGACCGCGCCGTTCAATACACGCACATCATCGATCCCGCGCTGGACGATGGCTGGGGCTTGATGGCGGCGAGCGCGGCCGGCATGCGGCCCAACCTTGCGAGCGCCGTCTATGCTCGAATACTCGCCGCGCGCCAGGAGCCGGACGGCCATTGGGAAACAGGCGATGTCCGGCCGCCCCAATCGTATAGCCCGTTCACTGCGACAGCCCTCGCCGTCGCGGCAATTCGGGAACACAGCCACGCGAACGTGAGGTCCAGCCTCCGAGGTCCGGTCGAGCGGGCGCGCGCGTGGCTTCTCGCCAATACGCCGCGCACCACCGAAGAACGCGTATTTCAGATATTCGGAGTCTGTGTCACCGGTGAAGATCAGAAGATCATGCCCGCGCTCGTCCGCGCGCTGAAAGCAACGCAGCAGTCCGATGGCGGCTGGGCATCCCGCCAGGGCCGTGCGAGCGACGCCTATTCCACCGGCGAAGCGTTATGGGCGCTGCACAATGCCGCAGGCGTCGCGACGTCCGATCCCGCCTGGCGCCGTGGCCTGGAATACTTGTTGCGCACCCAGGCCAAGGATGGGTCCTGGCACGTCACGTCGCGCCTGCATCCGCCCGCGCCGGTGAGCCCGCCGTATTTTGAGACCGGCCATCCGTACGGCCACGATCAATTCATCTCCATGATGGGTGAAAGCTGGGCCGTCATCGCATTGGCGGACGCGCTTCCGGAAGTCGACTCGCACCCTCCGCCGCTGCAGGAAGCGGAACCGAAGGGCATCGAGCCCTGGATGGAGACCGTGTTATTCGGCAGCGTGTCCGATGTGGATCGCCTGCTTAAGAGCGGATTCGATCCGAACTCCGCCACCAAATCCGGCGGGACCACCGCGCTCATGCTCGCCGCGCCCGATACCGCCAAAATGAAGCTGCTGCTCGATCACGGCGCGCAAGCGGACGCGCGATCGAAGAGCCGGTATTCCGCGCTGCTAGTGGCGGCGAATTACCCCGGATCGAGCGCGGCCATGAATCTGCTTCTCGACCACGGCGCCACGGTGCGTCTTCCGAAAGGGCAAGGCGCGCCACTATTTAACGCGCATCCGATCCTGCTTGCCGCGTTCGCCGGCAACGGCGACATCTTGGGCCGGCTTCGCCAAGCCGGGGATCGCGTCGATGACCGCATGAATCTGCTCGGCATGTTCCCCGCGACCCCGCTCCTGCTGTTGGCTGCGTGGCATCGAACCGATGCCGCTCGCGTCCTGCTCAACGCCGGCGCGCCCGTTGACCAGGCTGACGATGACGGCATCACACCGCTTGGGTGGGCGGCGATCAGCAACCGTGTGGAGATGGCGCGCCTGTTCATCGAACGCGGCGCCGACGTCAATCACGTCGACAAGAAAGGCATGACGCCCCTGCTCTACGCCGCCTCCATCGACTTTGGCGATTCATCGATGATCGACCTGCTGCTCCATTCCGGCGCCAAGCCGGGCGCTCGGACGAAGGAAGGCCTGACTGCTCGTGACCTGGCGCGCCAATACGGGCATACACAATTAATCGCAAGCCTCGAAGCGGCGCCAGCCGTGCGATAGGAGACCTCCATGAACAATATTCTGCTGGCTCTGTTTGTGTTCGCGATCGGCGTGCCGCTCGAAGCGCAGTGGGTAAACCAAAAGACCGCCGGCATTCCGCGTACCGCCGATGGCAAACCGGATCTGTCGGCGCCCGCGCCGCGCACCAAGGAAGGCAATGCCGACATAGCCGGCCTGTGGCAGGTAAATGGCATCTATATCGGCGACATTGCCAAGGATCTCAAACCCGCTGAAGTTCCTTTCCAACCCTGGGCGGCGGAGTTATACAAGCACCGCCGCGAAACGGAGAGCAAAGAGGACCCGACCGGCTACTGCATTCCCGGCGGCGTTCCGCGCTCCGATGCCGTGCCGTACCCGTTCAAGATTTTCACCACGCCCGGCGTGGCTGTGATCTTGTACGAGGCCGTGCACTCGTACCGCCAGATTTTCACCGACGGCCGCGAGATCCCGAAAGACGCGCAGCCCACGTGGATGGGCTACTCGATCGGCCATTGGGAGAAGAACGGACTGGTCGTGGAAACGGCGGGATTCAATAACCAGGGTTGGATCGACAACTGGGGCAAACCTGCCACCGACGCGCTGCATGTCACCGAACGATTCGAGCGCCGCGACTTCGGTCACATGGACCTGAAGATCACAGTCGACGACCCGAAGGCTTACACGAAACCGTGGAGCGTCACGCTGCCGGTGGTCCTTCAGCCGGACGACGAATTAATCGAATACATCTGCGGCGAGAATAATAAAGATATCGGCCACCTTGTGGGTAAGTAATCTCATCGCGGTGTGAAGACCGCAGGTGTCGGCCCGCTGTAGCCGGGGGCCAGGATTTGCAGCAGGGCATCTCCGTTCATATCTCGCTGAAATCCCAAATTCAGGTGCTCATCGAAATCGCGAACCACCTGCCCGGTCGCGTCGGCTAACTCCTGAGTCAGCACATCGCCTTCGTGAACCGGCAGTCGCGCCGCGAGTTGATTGCGGACTTCCGAGGGATAGCCGAGGATTTCGATGTGGCGCACGGGCCGGTCAATCGGACCGGCAGGAAAACGTTGGAGCACGATCAGCGAAGGAAAGAAATCGGGCGCCGGGGCGCGGACCGGCCGCGGCAGAGTGAACTCAATTTGCACCGGGCGGGTGGAGTTGGCGGCATCCTGCCTGAAGTGCCACTGCAGCACCGATTCCAACGCCGCGCGCCGTAACTCGTCCGGGCCGCTGAGTACCCGCGCATCGCCGACGTTGCCTGTGCTGTCCGTCATGGCTTCGACGATCACTATTCCTTGGATGGCTTTGTCGAGTGCGGCCTTCGGATATTGGACGCGGGCGCGATGCAGCAGCGCGGAGCCGTTCAAGGACACCTTGACGCCGGGTGAGTCGGAGGAGGCATCGTCGGCAACCGCAATGGCAGCCAGCACCGCCAAAACGCAAACGAAGAAACCGGGGAACCGTCTCGTCCGCAAGGAATCCCCTCTGGAAGATATGATTTCAAAAAAACACCCTCGGCACAAGGCGGCCGCCGGGGTTACCGGAGCCGCTGCACAATGGTGTTCGCCATCCGTGAATCTTCGAACGCTGTGCGGTCGCCCGCCTTCTTTCCCGGCGCGGGCACCAGGCGCGCGGCCAGCGGCTTGTGCCATTTGTAAGCGAGCGAGGCCACGTCGCCGAGGATCCGGGCGATCTGCTCCTCCGTGACATCGCCGGGCAAAGGAACCGTGTCCAGGCCGCCGGCGCATACGGCTGAATAAGCGAGCAAGGAATCGATGTTGAATGTGCCCTCGGCCCAGCGGCGCGCCAAGACGTTATCTTCCAGCACCGGGACCATCAGCCCCGAGTATCCGACCTGTTTGATCTGCGTAGATTGCACGGCGCGCGTGATGATGGCGGCCGCCGTCATCGTGCCGCCCGAACCGAAGGGTCCGCCGGTGAACGATTCGATCGCGTGCCCAATGGAGACATCGCCCAGTGGCGCGGGAGTGGGATCGATGCCGGCGTACATCCAGCCGCTCTTGGCGGCGATCCGCCGCGCCGTTTCTTCGGCGTGGTTCAAGTATTTCGTTAAGGCCGCCGAGAGCTTGGCTTCCGCTGCGCCGGCTTCGTGAGCCTGCGCGAACACATCGGCGACCACGTTGGCGCTCTCTAATCCCACGGCAAACGTTTTGCCGGCGCCCGTATGGTAGGAACCGGGATAAAACGGGCCGTACGGTTTCACCATGGCGGTGGCCGCGAAGTTGAAGTTGCCCCCACCGTTAGGACTCTTGCCCGAAACCGCTTTGATGACGTGCGCGGCCTCGCGCACGGACTTCCAGCGAATTCCGTTGTCCGACGCAATGATGAGACTGCCGTTGATCTTGGTGGACGCGAGGACCTCGATGGCGACGTCCATCGCGTCGCGGCTCTCGTTTTCGTCCACCAGCAGGGCGCCCATGTTGGGAGCCGCTCCCAGCTTCTGCACCAGGTCGCCGTATTTCCGGAGAAACGCGATGGCTTCGGCGCGTGGCATGCCCTTGATGTAATCCGCCACCGGTTGGGTGGCGATGCGAATAGTCTCCACCTCGAATCCCGCCGCGCGATATTCGTCGCGAGCGGTGTTGAGGAACTGCGCCGCCTCGCCGACCTGCGCCTGGTAGTTCTTCGCGTCGATCCGGATGAATGCGGTGATCGCGCGAACCTTCGGTTTCGACTCCGCCGCGGCACCGAGAGAAGCGAGCGCGATCGCCAATAGCAGAGCTTGACGCATAGTTGAGTTTCCGTTACGGCAGCGCGAACACGAACACGTTACTGGCGTTGCTGGGATGCAACTCCGGCGCCAGCGTATTGAGCCCGGAACTGACCAGCGAGTTGCCGGTGCTCACCGCAACGTATTGCTTGCCATTCGCCGAGTAGGTGACCGGATAGCCGGTGACGGGCGACCCGAGGTTGACCTCCCACAGCACCTTGCCGTTGTCCTGATCGAATGCCATGAAGTGGCCGTTGGTATCGCCGCCGAGGATCAGGCCGCCGCCGGTGGCCACCAGCGACATCATGCCCGCGCGGCGCTCGTGCTTCCAGGTGATGCGTCCGGTCTCGACGTTGATGGCCTGCAAAGTGCCGATTTTGTCGGTGCCGGGAGTGATCATGTTCTTCCCGCGGATGTCGTAGGGCGATGTGGTCCAGGGCTGTTCGGGCAGCGCAGTCACGTTCTCGCAAGTGTTCTGCAGCGGGTAATACATCGTGTGCGTGACCGGGCTATAGGCGCCGGCCGGAAAATCTTTGCCGCCATTGGGCGTGGGACACACGAAGCGCTCATCGCCCACCTTATTGAACACGGTTTCGGGATTGACCGTCACCTTGCCGGTTGCGCCATCGATGTTCGAGACCACGTTCTGGCGCACGGTAGGCGTGGCCCAGAGGAATTCGCCAGTCTGGCGGTCGAGCGTGTAGACGATGCCGGTCTTGCCGGGAATCCCGGTCACCACCTTGCGGCGCTCGCCGGACTTGAGCCGCGGATTGATCCAGGTCACGTGCGCCGGATCGGGATTCACCGCGGTGTCGATCAACAAGCGCTCGAAGGGGTGATCGAAATCCCAATGATCGACCACGTGCTGGTAATACCAGACCATCTTCCCGGTGTCGAGATTCAGCGCGAGCGTGGAATTGTGATAGAGATACGTCTTGTCGTTGCCCGCCAGCCAGAACTTCGGCGCGGGCGAAGTGACGGACGTTCCGATATAGATCAGATTCAGTTCGGGATCGAAGCTGGGCACCATCCAGGTGCCGACGTGGCGGCGATTAGCGTCGGGAACGTTGCCCCACGTCTCATCGCCCGGCTCGCCTGCTCTGGGAATGGTGCGGGTGCGCCAAATCTCTTTACCGGTCTTGGCATCGTGTGCGGTGATGATGCAGCCGTTCGGCGTCGCCTTGAATTCGCAGCCGCGGCCCGAAATGATTTTGCCCTTGGCGATGATCGGCCCGGAGGTTTCCTGCGCGGAATCCTCGCGATAATCGACGATGCGGTTCTCCCAGGCGAGCTTGCCCGTGGCGGCGTCGAGCGCGTATACGAAATCGTCCACGCTGGTATCGATGATGAGATTCCCGAAAATCGCGATATTGCGGTTGATGCTGGGCACCAGCAGGTGCTTGGTGACATCGTCGGGAAGCTTGCGTTTGTATTCCCAGATGAGGTCGCCGGTGGCGCCATTGATGGCCTGCACCAGATCGCTCGGATTCGGCAGATACATGATGCCGCGATAGACCAGCGGGGTAGCCTCCTGGACTCCAGGACCCATGCCGCGCGTCCAGATCATTTTGAGCTGCGCGACATTGCCGCGGTTGATCTGGCTGAGCGGGCTATATCCCCAGCTATCGAGCGTGCGCCGCCACATCAGCCAGTCGGCCGGATCCGGCTTCTGGATCATGGCGTCCGTCACCGGGATAAAACTGGACTGGGCAGCAGCGGCTAAGGCGGCAAATGCAACTAAGACGAATCTCATTTTGCAATGACGGTATCACGAGGAGGGAAGGGACAGCAAGGAGGCCGCCGGGAGGAATAGGTTAAGGCGTAGCGGCGGCCGTTTTTGCGGCGCGCTGGATCATCAAAGCCGATCCGAAGGCCACGCCGATCTTAACCAGCGGAAGATCGGCGAGTGCCGCGGTCGTCATATCCGGAGGAGCGTCTCCCGGCCAGCGGGGCGTCGGCTGAATTCCCACGGACCATTCCGTCGAAGGGGGCAGGTCGAGTTCGTCGAGGACGGCGCGGAACGGCTCTGCCGGCGGGTAATACAAGACCCGGCGCTCCGGCTCCTCATCCGTATCGGCGTAGACCGAGATCCAAAACCGAATCAGCTCTGACGTCAGCAATTCGTGAATGTCGATGCGGCTCGCCGTCAGGTTTTCGATCACATCCGGCAGGACGTAGAGCTTTAGCCGGATGGCGCTTTGCGGATTTTCCTGTTGCCATCGGCCAAAAGTGCGCACGGTTTCCATGAAGCCGTAGACGGCCGGAACGTTGCCGTCGGCCGGAAGCTGCAGATGAACCACGTGGAATCCGTTCCGGCTGGCCTCGTGCAGGAGTTCGCGAACCGCATCGTCAACCGCGGTATCCTTGGAGCCGGCAATGCGAGCGGTGACTGCGAAACAATTGCCCCGCGGCGATTGAACGACATGGTTCGCGCCTTCAAAGCGGGTGCCTTCGAATAAGCTGCCGAGCGCCGGAGTCTGCGAACTGTTGGCAATTTCCGGGCGGTTGTCCGCGGAGCGGTGTGCCACAATGGCAAGCCCCTCGTCCGAACCAAGGGACGCGGGCGGAGCGTCGCCGCAGATGTCCAGATGAGATTCCTGGTCGCCGGCGGTCCGGATCGCGAATGACCACTGAGCGGTCCTGGCTTTCGGTCTCTCAATGATCTGCTTGAGTTCGCCGAGCCAGAGCGACAGATCGGACCAGGCGTTCAACTCGCACACCACGATATTCATCTGGTCGGCCAGAAAATGCCGGTCGAGCGTGTCTTTTAAGGCCACTGCGAAGTGAGGCACCGGGCTTGGTCCGAAAAATTGGAAGACTTCGCCAAAGAGATTTTCAAAGTACGCTTCCGAAAGACCCGAGCCAAGGAAGAGGAACGACCGCGAGCGAAAGACCTCGCCAAAGCATCGCCGGAAATGGGGCTCTGCGCTAGTGACCTCTCGATATGCGGCGTGCCCGATCACCAATTCCCGATTGAGCGTTGTGAAAGGATGGAGCAGAGCTTGTGGGAGTTCGGGATGCTGCCCGCCGAGAAAGCCTTGCACGTGCCAGATGTAATTTCCGCTGAGGGGCCCGGTAAGTGACGAGACGACGCGCTTGCAGTCCAGCGGGGAACGCCCTGCAAGTGTTGGGGGCGATCCCGGGCGGCTGGCCAGGCAGACCGCGCCATAAAAGAGGTCATCGTAATTGGTGCTGATTGCCAGCGGCCATTGAATGGAAGCCAGAGCCTGTGTCTGACGTGGAAATTCGCCGGTTTCCGCGCGCAGCGCGTCGCGAATATAAGACAACGATCCCTCGTGACCCGCCGAATAACGGATCCGGGAATACGCCCGCTCTGCCCGCGCCTCCAAGGTCTCCTGCGAGGCGCCTGGAACTATTGCCATCCCCATAGCGTGCGCATATTGCTCCAGTTGCTCGACGAACGGCTTCCAGAGATTCAACATGGGCGCGCTCATACCCGCGCCGAGAAAGGGCACCAGATGACCCTGTGCGTAGGTGCTGGCAAGCAGCGGAAATACGTCCGGCGCTTGAATTAGTCGCGAAGGCATGGCTCCCAGCATCCTATCACTGTTACCTGTGATCGCACCCAGCGGAAACGTTTCATTGCTTGTGAGGAATCTTACGAAGTTTCCGGCACGAAGCGCCGCTTTCTTGCTGCTCGAAAAGAGGCCTCCGCCCGTGCACAAGCCGGAGGCGTGCGCTGCTGGTTAATACCGCCAGCTCTTGAGATCAGCCTCCCGAATCCTTCGGGCACCAGAACGTGCGCGCCGAGGTACATCGGCCGGCCCCAAAACCGCGATAGCAATTGCGACTCGATGCGCACGTGCCGCAGCTATTTCGTATCTTTAAGCGCCGAGCGGCGTGGCGCTGCGCTCCGCCGGAAATGAGATGCGGAATCGCGGCGCGGCGGCGGCCGCGGCCGCCAGGACCAGCCCGAGAGCGGCACATCGACGGATCATGGATTTCAGTATAGGGGTGTCGGGATCAAGGCTCCATGGGAAACTTGGCGCGTTCCCGGGCCGGCGCAAGCCAGCGGATCGCTTGTTCCACCCACTGATTCAAAGGCGGAAGCGCGAAGGCGCCGGCTAGAACCGCGGCGACGATCAGGCCCGCGCCGAGACCCGTTGGGTTCTCCTGTGAGATCAGCAGGTAAGGAATCGGACAAAGTGCGACTGTCGCCAGAATTCCGGAAAACGTGCCGGGCGAGAATACTGTCGCAAAAAGCGGAACAGCAACGCTCACATCATAGACATAGCAATGAGGCATTGCGATCATCCCCAGCGGTAGAGCGACGGTCAGGACTTGCGCCAGGGTCGCGCGACGCGCGATGCGCCAGAGCGCCGCATAGACGAGAACCACGGCGCCCGCGAACGGAATGGGGGGCATCAACGCACGGAAGGAGGGCATGCGCGCGGGAACGCGGTCGAGCGCGGGGCTCTGCAGGGCCGCGAGATATTCCGGAATCCAGGCCGGCCCCTGTAGCGCGAAAGAAATCGTGAACTGGGCCGCTACTCCCAAGGCAAGGCCGCAGAAGCCGCGCCGGGAACGCGCGAGAAACACCAGCGCCACAGGGAACAGGAAAGTCAGCTTCAGCGCGAGAAGCGATGCCGCCAGGCCGGCGGCGAACTCGCGTCCACCGGTCCAGAGCCGGGCGGTAAGAGCCAGTACAAACATGACCAGCGCGATGTCCTGCCCCTGGGCGAAAGCGAACAGGATGGGCGGAGCCCAGCAGATCGCAATTGCGATGCGCCGCCGCGGCCCGGGCCAGAGCACCACCGAAAGCGCCAGCGCGAGGGCCATCAATCCCATCCACACCGCGCGGGCGGCCGGATAATCCAGCGCTCCGAGCGGGCGCAGCAGCCAGGCATAGAAGGGCGTGCGCAGAAACATCAGGCTGGTTTGGCCGAGGCGGCTCTGGGCGAACAGGTCGGGGTCGCCAATCAAGCGGCTGGCGCGATAGAACGGCAGAAAATCGTCAACCTGCTCCGGTTTGAAGGAGAGGGCGGCCATCATGAGCGCCAGGCCCAGCAGGCCGGCGCCGATCTGAGGAGCGTGCTTCCGCAAACTACGATTGTCGATTCCGCCGCTTCGGCCGGGAATACTGACTTTCGATAACGCTGCCTCACCAAGGGAATCTTGCTTCAATGAGCACCCGGGTTTGCCATGATCGCTATCCGGAAACAGGGAGCCGTTTCCGCCGTGGCGCCGGCTTCGCACCTTGACCAAAAGAGCGGCGCATCCGGAGTTGAATCACCCCTACCAGCGCTTCGAAAATAATTCTGAAGTCGATCTTGGAGCGGCCGGAATTTCGCTCGTAGAAGATGATAGGAACTTCGCCGATTCGGAACTGCATCTGGTGGGCCCGGTACGTGGTCTCGATCTGGAAGAGATATCCGCTGGAGAGGAGCTGGTTTAGATCCAAGGCCTCCAGAACTTCCCGACGCCAGCACTTGAAACCGCTCGTCGCGTCGGTGACGCTCATGCCGGTAATGAATCGAACGTACTGCGCCGCCAGCTTGCTCAAGACGAGGCGCTTGAAGTCCCAGTTCACGACGTTTACGCCGCGCACGTACCGGGAGCCGAGAACCAGGTCATGATTGCGGATCTCGCGCATCAGATCGGGAAGATAGGACGGACTGTGAGATAAATCGGCGTCCATCTGAATGATGATGTCGTAGTCGAGTTCGAGAATGTGCTGAATGGCCGCAACATACGCGCGTCCGAGACCTTCCTTGCGAGGCCGGTGCAGGACTATGACTTCTCCGGGTAACGCCGCGGCTAGCCGGTCAGCCACCTCGCCCGTGCCATCCGGTGAATTGTCATCGACGATCAGAATGTGACAGGCGCACGGCTGTTGCCGGATTTGGAAGACCAGGTTCTCCAGATTTTCCCGTTCGTTGTACGTTGGGACCACTATCACCGCTCTCATCCGGCGGCCTCCGCCATCGACGCTTCCGGCGACACCAGCCCACATTTCGGAAAAGAAGTAGACGGGAGCCATCGCGGAGCAAGATCGCCTTCCTCTTTACCGTTACTCAGTTTGGGGTGGTTTCCCCAGCTGACCGCCAGTCCGCCGGCGGCGAGCACTACGACGAGAATGATTACCAGCAGCGCCTGAGTTCGGCTGAGGCTTGCGTAGCGTGTCGGAGAATTTGAATTACCTTTTGCGTCGGACACGGTATTCTTAATGGTCGGCTGTTCCCATTGCTGGCGAAAGTCGCCCTTGGTAAACGATTGGGTTGATTTTTCGATGGTGTAAGTCTTCGGCGGGGGCGATCTGGAATATCAGCGCAACACCGTCGTCATATGTCACGCGCCAGCGGCTGGATTCTTTCAATGCACCCGCCAGCGGAGCGCTGGGAGGAAGCAAAATGGTGTTGATCCCGAAATGAGCGAGCGTCTGCTGCCAATCGTATTTCACGTTCATCACATCGATATATTTCTGCTCAAAGTCATCACCATAAAAATCGCTGCGGCCATCGACAAACACCCGGTTCGCCGGATAGAGACAAAAAATGAGGTAGTCGCCCCAGTCGTCTATCGTGAAGATCCGCGCGGAACGATCGTTCTTCAGCATGCCGATCGCTCCTGCGGGGTACGCTTCGGGATCGTAGACCGGCCGAAAGCGGCGAGGCGGAGCCGGAGCATAAATCAAAGCCATGACAATGGCAAAACCGGCCACACTCGCCAAATGCCAGCGTGGAATCGCGTCAATTTCCGCTATTTCACCGAGGATCACCCCGAACTTTCGGGAGGCCGTTCTTAGCCACGCAGCCAAATCCAGATCCGGTAATTTCTTTAGCCACCCGTCGATCGCGGAGGCGACTATAGGTGTAGCCACGATGGCGAATAGCGGGATATTGCGACCGGCGAGCAGGGCCGAGTGTCCAAAAATCAATATCAGCGCCGCCTCGGTGTAGCTGCCGCGCGAGGCGTGCCAGATCGCCGCGGTGGTGCCCAGAATCAGCAGCAATTCGAAAAAGATCGCCGCGGGATGATGAAAACTGAGCATCTGATACTCGACGATGTGTTGCGAGGGAAAGGGATCCGAGAGGTACTCGAACATGTGTACATGGAGCCGGTAAAAATAGGGATTCGCCAGGCTGGCCGCCATGCACGCCAGAGCCGCGAGGAAATATTCCCGGGCGTGCTCCCATGCCGCGGGCGCCTGGCTCCGATCGGCTGCAAACAGGAGCTTCACCGTTTCGCCGCTTCCATATGCAGCCAGCATGAGAATTCCAATGAAGAATCCGCCGTGCAAGTTGGTCCAGACGACCGTCACCACCGGCAGGAGGGCCAGTAAGCGGATACGATGAAGCTTCTCGCGTCCCGTTCGAACAGATTCCATTACGAAGTAGAACAACACCAGGAAAAACAGCGAGAACAAATGCGGGCGCGCCAGCCAGTGCACCGACGATGCCGCCGCGGCCACCATGGTTACCACCACCGCCACTACGGGATTGGACTTCCGTATGGCCAGCCGGAACAACCACGTAAATGTCACCGCGATCAGCAGTGTACTCGCCAGCACCAGGGTTGCGAGTCCGCCGCGGGTATTCAACGACGCGAAAACCACGTCCGACAGCCATTCCCACGCGTACCAGGGCTCGCCGGTCTTAGTAAAGGAAAAGAAGTCTCGCGTTGGTATACGGTGATTAGCCAGGATCCAGTCGCCCGTGCGGATATGCCATCCAGTATCACCGTCCGCCAGGAGCGTTTGCACTCCATCCATTCGAGCGAATAGAAATACGACAGGCATAAGAAATGCCATGTCGGTCAACGATGGCATCAGCCTGAAGGCGAAGTGGGGCTTGGTCGACTCCATATTCCGCGGTTCAGTGAGTCGCGCCAGACTCTCCTCGCGCACCAAGCTTACCGGGACCACGGAGTACGGGCAAGATCACTTCCCGGGACGCTTGAATAACATCCTAAGATAAGGTCTTCGTTCGACCGCCACAGGAACCTGCTGTGTTCACGGCGCATCGCACAGGATTGCGGCGGGAATACTGACTTTCGATAACGGTGTCTAACTAAGGCGATCTTGCTTCAATCAGCATCCGGGTTTGCAATGGTTGCGGGAGTCTCGCGATGCCGAAACGCTTCTTGCTGCCGTTCGTGCCTGGATTTTTCATGCTGGTGACTGGAGTAGGAAGCACGATAGCCGGTCCCGAGGCGCGAACGCAGGGATATTTCGCGGTGCAACGCGCATGGATGGCGCACTGGCCGCTGGAACATGGCAAGGCGCTTCCCCGGCTCATTCAGCCCGTGCTGCAGCCGTTTACGCCGGTATGGGTGCAGGTGCAGCCGGATGTCAAGATGCTGCTCGATCCGTACGACTACGTTTCGCGGGAAATCCTGGAGACCGGTCAGTGGGAGGCGGAGAGTTGGGCCATCCTGCAAGAGCATATTGGCAAAGGCGCAACGGTCGTCGACATAGGCGCCCACATTGGATACTACTCGTTGAAAGCAGCTCCTGTAGCCGGACCGGCCGGCCATGTAATTGCGATCGAGCCGAATCCTGAAACCATCCAGAAGCTGCGCGGCAACATTCAAGCCAGCGGCGCGCGCACCATTACGGTCGAGCCGGTAGCGTGCTCGGATACAGAGAGCACCCTCGAACTGTTCGCGGCGCCGCGCTCGAATACGGGAGAGACTTCGCTTTCGCGAACAAACGCATCGCAGGACAGCCAGGGGGTCACCAGCTACAAAGTCCGCGCGCGGCCACTCGACGAGATCCTCAAGCAAGCGGGTGTCTCGCGTGTGGATGCCGTGAAAATCGACGTAGAAGGGGCGGAGTATCTCGTTCTCAAGGGAGCAACGGAGACGCTCGACCGGTATCATCCGGCATTACTGATAGAGATTGTGGAACATCAGCTACAAGCGATGGGCACAAGCTCGGAACAAGTGAAGGAGCTTTTGCGCTCTCACGGATACACGGCACGCCGGACGGTGCAGAACAATATAGAATTTGTCGCGGACGTGACACAGAAATCGAACTAGAGCAGGAAATGCGAAAATCGGCGGATGGCCGATCGAATCGCGCGCCCCGTAATCATTACTCCGCGTACAGCGCTGGTCATCATCGACATGCAGAAGGCGATCGATGATCCGAGTTGGGCGAAGCACGGTCCGCGCAACCATCCGAATGCGGAAGTGGCGGCGCTGCAGTTGCTGGAAGCCTGGCGCGCGGCCGGGCGGCCGATCTATCATGTGCACCATGATTCGGTCGAGCCGCAGTCCACTTACAGGCCGGGACAGCCGGGCAACTCGTTCAAGCCCGGCTTCGCGCCGGAGCCCGGCGAAGAAGTGATTCCGAAACACACCGGCAGCGCTTTCGTAGCCACGCCGCTGGAAAAACTGTTGCGCGAACGCGGCCAGACGGACCTGCTGATGGCCGGCGTAATCACCAACAATTCGGTCGAAACCACGGTGCGGCACGCGGCCACGCTGGGATTCCACGTGACGCTCGCCGAAGACGCCTGCTTCACGTTTGCGCGGCCGGATTGGAGCGGCGTGCTGCGCACCGCGGAGGAAGTTCACGCTTTGTCGCTGGCGAACCTGGACGGCGAATACTGCCGGGTAGCGACAGTGGCGGAAGTGCTGGCGGCGCGCGCGCTCAATCGGTAATTTCGATTTTCGGGCCTTCCTGCATGGCGGCCTCCCGGGCGCGCTCCGCAGTATGGCGGGCTAATTCCAGGAAGGGCTCGCCTTCCTCCTTGCGAAGCACCGCGGGTTTACCGGAGTCGCCGCCGATGCGGACCTTCGGATCGAGCGGTAGTTCGGCCAGGAAATTCACCTGCATCTCCCCGGCAGTACGCCGGCCGCCGCCATGGCTGAACACGTCGATGCGCTCGTTACAGTGCGGACAGCTGAGGAAACTCATGTTCTCGACAATGCCCAATATCGGCACCTTGACCTGATGGAACATGTGAATCGCCTTGCGCGCATCCTCGAGGGAAACGTCGGACGGAGTGGTGACAACGATCGCGCCCGTAATGGGTGCGGTCTGGATTAGCGAAAGAGCCACGTCACCGGTGCCAGGGGGCAGATCGATGATGAGATAGTCCAGCTCGCCCCAATCGACGCCGCGGAGGAATTGCTGGATCACGCTGTGCAACATGGGGCCGCGCCACACGAGCGGTTTATCGCCGGGATTGAGGAATCCCATGGACATGAGACGGACGCCGTATTGCTCGAGAGGCTGGATGCGCTCGCCGCGCGCCATTGGCGTCTGGTTAATTCCCATCATGAGCGGCACATTGGGACCGTAGACATCGGCATCCATGAGGCCGGTCTTATGACCGAGCGACGCGAGGCCGACGGCAAGGTTCACGGAGACCGTGGTTTTGCCGACGCCGCCTTTACCGGAACCCACGGCGATCAAATTCTTCACGCCGGGAATGGGTAATTTGGGGGGCATGCCCGGCTGGTTGGGAGTCATTGCTACCATCGTAGCAACTGACGATAGGCGCGCCGCCGCGGATCCCGTCAGTCGCGATCCAATTCTTCGAGCAGCGCGCGTACCCTGCAGCCGACACACAAGACGCGCGGGGCGAAAGAACCGCTGCGTACCTCGTGTGGAGTCTCCTTTCCGCAGAAAGGGCAGAACCGTAAGATTCTGGCGAGTACGCCGTCTAACACAGCCCGTGGAGTAGCCATGGCGAAGCTCCTGAAAGCGGTCAGGCGGCCGGCACGGCCGGTTGCGCCATTTGGCATGACGCGTGAGAGAGAACCGAGCCGAGAATCCAGCGGAGCTGGATGTGCTCGAACGGCGCACCGCAGTAATCCGCCGCGCCTGCGTCGAGCGCATCCAACCAGTGGCGGGCATTGGGCTGGCGGGTGACCACGATCACGGGGAGACCCGGGTGGGCTTCGCGCAGGTGCGAAAGCATGTGGCGGTATTCCGGAGAGTCGCCGGAAATGAAAACGGCGCAACAATTCGGGCCGCGGCTCAGATCGGAAACATAAAGTCTCCGGCTGACCTGGTAGGATTCGTCCAGCAGAACGCGAGCGAGCTGATTATTCAGATCGTCGGGTAGGCCGAGAAGCGTGATACGCGACATAAGAGGAAGCTCCGAACTTATTGGATTCTCGGCGAGGAGTGGGGAAGTGGGTCGGCGAAGACCAAACCTGGTTACAGCTTACCGGGTAAACGGCGGCGCGTCCAATCGATAATTCTTATCAGGACCTTGCGGTGCAATGGATTGGAGAAACTCAGCGTGCCCTTCGAGGTTGGGGCCGCGGCTGGCGAACGGACGGCGGGAGGGCGATCTTTTTTGCACCTTCGCCTTTACTTTCAGCGCCTTGGGGTGCTAGGCTAAGTGTCTCATAATGCGAACAGTTGACTTGATCCAGCGGAAACGCGATGGGGAAGAACTCGCGCCCGAAGAGATTGATTTTCTGATCCAGGGCTATAACAGCGGCGAGATCCCCGACTATCAAATGTCGGCTTTCCTGATGGCGGTGTTTTTTTCAGGAATGTCCGATCGCGAAGTCAGCCGGCTTACTGAATGCATGCTGCAGTCGGGCGAAACAGTGGATCTGTCTTCTGTGCCCGGCGTCAAAGTCGACAAGCATTCCACTGGTGGCGTCGGCGACAAAACGAGCCTGATCGTGGCGCCTCTGGCCGCGGCGGCGGGCGTAGTGGTTCCGATGATGTCGGGGCGCGCGCTCGGCCATACGGGCGGCACGCTCGACAAGCTGGAATCCATTCCTGGATTTCGCACCGGTCTGACGGCGGAGGAATTCCGCAAGCAACTGGCGGAGCATGGGCTGGCGTTCATCGGGCAGACGGAGCAACTGGCTCCGGCCGATGGGAAGCTGTACGCGCTGCGCGATGTGACTGCGACGGTGGAATCGATTCCTTTGATCGCGTCATCCATCATGTCGAAGAAGCTTGCCGAGGGTGTCGACGCGCTGGTGCTGGACGTCAAGGTAGGCAACGGCGCGTTTATCAAGAAACAAGTGGACGCGCGGCGTCTGGCCCAGATGATGGTGAGTATCGGGCGTCCGAAAGACAAAAAAGTGCAGGCTCTGATCACTGACATGAGCCAGCCACTGGGCTATGCGGTGGGCAACGCATTGGAAGTGATGGAAGCATCGCAGACGCTGCAGAACGCGGGGCCCACCGATCTGACGCGGCTCTCGATTGAGCTGGCGGCGCGGATGATCCACCTCGGCAAGAAAGCCGCTTCGCTCGACGAGGCGCGCCGCATCGCGGAACAAAGACTCGTGGATGGTTCCGGGTACCAGAAATTCAAGCAAGTGGTTGCGGCGCAGGGCGGTAATCCGCAAGCTTTGGACAAGTTCGAGCTGCTGCCGAACGCGACCGGCATGCGCGAGATCACTTCACCGCGCGGTGGATACGTGAGCGTCATTGACGCGGAAGACATCGGTCAGGCGTCCAACATGATCGGCGCGGGCCGCGACAAGAAGGAAGACGTCATCGACCCGGCAGTGGGCATTATTCTCGAGGTGAAAGTGGGGGAGAAGGTAGACGCCGGTTCGGTTCTCTGCCGCATCTATTACACCCGCGAAGACCGCGTGGAAGAAGCCGCCGAAATGGTGGAAGACGCGTTCCGCATCTCCGCGCAAAAACCCGACGAGCGGGAGCTGATCCTGGAAGTCGTAGGATAAATGGGTCGGTACACCGGGATCCTGGGCCTCGTCATCATCATGGGGATAGCCTGGCTGATTTCGGCTCACAAGCGCGCCATCAAATTACGCATTCTCGCCTGGGGCCTTGGCCTGCAGTTGTTGTTTGCGGTGCTGGTGCTGCGAACCGATTTCGGAAAAATATTCCAGGCCATCAGCCGCGGCGTGAACGCCATGATCGGCTACGTACAAGCCGGCAGCAGCTTTGTTTTCGGTGAACAATTGGGCGCGCCCAATGGGCCGTTCGGAGTGGTGTTCGCGTTTCAGGTGCTGCCGATTGTCATCTTCATCGCATCGTTTTTCTCGATCCTCTACTATCTGGGCATCATGCAGTGGGTAGTTCGCGGGATGGCGATCGTGATGCTGAAAACCATGGGTGTCAGCGGAGCGGAGTCTCTGAACGTCGCTGCGAGCATCTTCATGGGGCAGACCGAAGCACCGCTCACGATCAAGCCGTTCATCGCGGGCATGACGGAGTCGGAGCTGTTCACGATCATGACAAGCGGCATGGCGCATGTGTCGGGAGCGGTGATGGCTGCGTATGTGTTGGTGGCGCACGTCGAGATCCAGCACCTGCTGACCGCGGTGATCATGACCGCGCCCGCCACCATCATGCTAGCCAAGATTTTCATTCCGGAGACCGGGAAGCCGGCGACTGCCGGCAAGGTCGAAATCAAAGTGGAAAAATCGGCGGTCAATGTGATCGATGCGGCGGCGCAGGGCGCGGGCGACGGTTTGCGGCTGGCGTTGAACATCGGGGCCATGCTGATCGCCTTCATTGCGCTGATCGCGATGTTTAACGGAATCCTGGGATGGCTTCATGGGTTTCCGCTCTTCAGCTGGCTGCCTCCCACCCTGGAAAGAATATTCGGTGTGATTTTTGCGCCGCTGGCCTGGATCATGGGCGTTTCTTGGAAAGACGCGGCCGATATCGGGAACCTGCTGGGCACGCGCCTGGTGCTCAACGAGTTTGTAGCATTCACACAATTGGGGCCGATGAAGGCGCACCTCGATCCGCGATCCTTCACGATTGCCACCTACGCGTTGTGCGGGTTTGCCAATTTCAGCTCGATCGCGATTCAGATCGGCGGGATTGGCGCGCTGGCGCCGAACCGGAAGTCAGACCTGGCGCGCATGGGCCTGCGCGCCGTGGCCGCGGGGTCCATGGCCAATTTCATGTCGGCGTGTATCGCGGGAATGCTGCTGTGATTGAGGCTGCGGTCCGGCATGTGCAGAGCCGCGTCAAGACCAGGCCCTCAGTTGCGGTGGTGCTGGGAAGCGGGCTCGGCGCTTTCGCAAGCGAACTCTCCGCGAGCGTGGATCTCCCCTACCGCGAGATACCGGGCTGGCCCGATTCCACGGCGGTAGGCCACGCCGGCAAGCTGGTGATCGGCCGGCTCGGAGAACTCGACGTGGCGGTCATGGCGGGGCGCGCGCACCTCTATGAAGGCTATTCGCCGGCGCAAGTCACTTACGGCGTTCGAGTGCTCGGTTCGCTCGGAGTGCGGTCGATCGTGTTCACCAATGCCGCCGGCGGCATCAATCTTTCGCTCGAACGCGGCGGGCTGGTGCTGATCTCGGACCACATCAACCTGCAGGGCGTCAATCCGCTGGTGGGGCCGAACGAGGATGCCTGGGGACCGCGTTTCCCCGACATGTCGGACGCATATTCGGTTTCATTTCGGAATATCGCCAAACAAACGGCGGCGGAATTGGGCATTGGAGTTCGCGAAGGAATCTACGCTGCCGTTCTGGGTCCATCGTATGAGACGCCGGCCGAGATCCGGTATTTGCGAACCATCGGCGCGGATGTGGTGGGCATGTCGACGGTGCCGGAAGTCATCGTTGCGCGTCACATGGGCATCGAAGTTCTGGGAATTTCGTGCGTGACGAACATGGCCGCGGGTATTCTGCCGCACAAGATCAATCATGAAGAAGTGCTGGAGACCGGGGCGATGGTGCGGGATATGCTGGTGCGGTACTTGAAAATCCTGGTTCCCCGTTTGAAATCATGAAGGCAACGGACCCATTAGTGACAGCGGCATTGGCCGCCCGCGAACACGCGTTCGCCCCGTTTTCCAAATTTAAGGTGGGCGCCGCGGTAGTGGGCGTGGATGGGCGGATTCATACCGGCTGCAACGTGGAGAACGCGACCTACGGCCTCACTGTTTGCGCTGAGCGCGTAGCCGTTTTAAAAGGGGTGTCGGAGGGCGCGCGCCGGTTCAAGCGAGTAGCGGTGGCGGCCGACTCGGAAAAGCTAACGCCACCTTGCGGCGCGTGCCGTCAAATCCTCTGGGAATTCTGCGGCGACGTGGAAATCGTTCTGGTGAATCTGCGCGGTAAAATCGAGACTTACCGCTTGAAGGACCTGTTTCCCAAACCCTTCGATGTTTCGTATTTGTAGCTTCTTTCTTTTCGTCTGGACACTGGCGGCCGAGCCGGCGGACTGGATCTGGAGCGGCCGGTACGTCATCACGGAAGACGCGCGGCATCGCGTCATCGAGAACGGCGCGGTGGCGGTGCGGGGCGACCGCATTGCCGGCGTGGGCGCCAGGAGCGAGATCGACGCGCGCTTTCAGGCGAAGCAGCGGCTCGACCGGCCCGAGGCTATCCTGGCGCCAGGTTTGATCAACACGCACACGCACGCCGCTATGTCGCTGTTGCGCGGCGTGGCCGATGACGTCAGTCTTCAGGACTGGCTGAACAAATTCATCTTTCCGGCCGAATCGAAGAACCTGTCGCGCGAGTACGTGCGCTGGGGCACGCGCCTGGGAGTGCTCGAGATGCTGCTGGGCGGCACTACCACGTTCACCGATATGTATTATTTCGAAGACGTGGTGGCGGAGGTCGCGAAAGAAGCAGGGATGCGCGGTGTGCTGGGCGAAACCATCATCCGCTTCCCGGTGGCGGACGCGAAGACGCCCGCGGATGCGCTGCGGTTCGCCGAAAGTTACTTGATCCGGTTTCACAACGATCCGCTGGTACTGGCGGCCGTGGCCCCGCACGCCATCTATACCAATAGCGATGAGTCGCTGAAGGCGGCACGCGCGCTGGCCAATAAATACGGAGCGCCGCTGCTGATCCACGTTTCCGAAACCAGGAAAGAAAACGACGACGAAATGGCCGCGCGCCACCTGACGCCGGTCAAAGCGCTGGACGCGCTGGGCGTGTTCAATGGCCGCACGGTGGCCGCGCACTGCGTATGGGTCAACGATGCGGATCTGGCGATTCTCAAGGCTCGAAGCGTCGGCGTGGCGCACAATCCGTCGAGTAACGCGAAACTGGCCAGCGGGGTCGCACCGGTGCCAAAGATGAGAGCGCTGGGCATTGCGGTGGGCCTGGGCACGGACGGGCCGGCCGGCAGCAACAACGATTTCAATCTCTTCGAGGAAATGGATTTGGCAGTGAAATTACAAAATGTGAGCACGCTGAATCCGCAAGCGTTATCGGCCGCGGCGGCGCTGGAGATGGGCACCATGGGGGGAGCGCGGGTGCTTGGCCTCGATAAGGAGATCGGGTCACTCGAGGCCGGAAAGCGCGCCGACCTGATTAGTGTTCGTACCGATCGCCCGAACGGCGTCCCTCTGTACAATCCGGTTTCGCAGATGGTCTATGCGCTAAAAGCAGAGGACGTGCGGGATGTGATGGTCAATGGCAGGCCGGTAGTGCGCGACGGCCAAAGCCTCACGCTCGACGCCAAGCAGATTCTGTTCAAGGCGGCTGAGTATGGCGTTCAAGTCAGCCGGTCATTGAAATAAATCCTGCCGGATTTCCGGTCTGTAATCTTATCTACATTCCACCAGTACAAGATCTTGCCTGATGCCATTCGCACTCCGTAGCATCAAAGTGGATGCCAATTCACCGACAGGAATCCGAATAGATGCCGAATTCCTCCAAAACGCCGATTTCCATTGGAGCTCGCGGGCTTGATAACGTGCTCGGAGGCGGACTGCCGCCCGGGCATCTGTATTTGGTAGACGGAGACCCAGGCACCGGGAAAACCACGCTGGGCCTGCAGTTCCTATTGGAGGGAGTCGCACAGAAAGAATCCGTTCTGTATGTGACGCTCTCGGAATCAGAGCGGGAGCTCCGGGGAGTGGCGGAATCGCATGGCTGGAATCTGGACGGCATGCATATCTTCGAACTGCTGCCGATGGAGGAAAGCCTCAAGGCCGAGGAGCAGTACACGGTCTTGTACCCGGGTGAGGTGGAGCTTTCGACCACCATAAAAGCGATTCTGAAGTGCGTCGAGGAAACGCACCCAAAGCGTCTTGTGTTTGACTCGCTTTCCGAGCTCCGGCTGCTGGCGCGGGAACCATTGCGCTTCCGCCGCCAGTTGCTGGCTCTGAAACAATACTTTGCCGGCCGCGACTGCACGGTACTGCTGGCGGATGACCACACTGCGGGCGAGGAGGAGCGCGACATTCAGAGCATCGTGCACGGTGTGTTGCGGTTGGAGAACCTGCCCCGGGAGTACGGCACCAAGCGGCGCCGGCTGGAGGTGTTCAAGCTGCGCGGAGTGCAATTTCGAGAAGGGTTTCACGACTACGCGATTCATACCGGCGGCCTGCGCGTGTACCCGCGCCTGGTCGCCACCGAGCACAAACGTAAGTTTCGGCCTGAACAGGTGCTCAGCGGCATCCCGGAGCTCGATTCGCTGCTCGGCGGCGGACTGAACAGCGGCACGAGCACGCTTCTGATGGGACCTGCCGGCGCAGGCAAGAGCACGATCGCTCTGAGGTACGCGGCTGCGGCGGCGCAACGAGGCGAGTACGCGTACTACGTGATGTTCGACGAAGGCTTGCCGACGCTTATAGAACGCGCCCAGGGGCTCGGCATCGATTTAGAGCGGCTGATGGATAGCGGCCGGCTGCACATCCAACTCGCCGATCCGGCGGAACTCTCTCCGGGACATTTCGTTCAAGACGTGCTCGACCAGGTGGCAGAAAAGAAGGCGAAGGTGGTCGTGATCGACAGCCTGAACGGCTTTCTGGCAGCCATGCCCGGCGAGGATTACCTCACGATTCACCTCCATGAATTGTTAGCCTTCTTGAACCTCCAAGGCGTGACCACCATCCTTGTGATGGCCCAGTACGGCATTCTGGGCCAGGGAATGTTCAATCCCGTGGATGTCAGTTATCTGGCAGATACCATTTTGTTGCTCCGGTACTTCGAAAGCAGGGGCGAGGTCCGTCAGGCCATTTCGGTCGTCAAGAAGCGCAGTGGCCGGCACGAGCGTACGATTCGCGAGCTGCAACTGGGTCCGGATCGTATTCGGGTAGGCCGGCCTCTCACCGAGTTTCAGGGCGTGCTGACGGGTGTGCCCACATACATCGGCGGTGACACCCCTGTAGTGGAGAGAGCCGGAAATGGGGCCAACCGATAGCTTGGAGCGAGATTCGCTGATCTTGCTTCACGCGCCCGTGGGCCGCGACGCCAAGCTTCTGCACGATCTGTTTCACCGGGCACGACTGCAGTCGCAGGTGTGCCTGACTGTGGAAGAACTCTGCCGGGAAATCGACCGCGGGGCGGGCGCCGTTTTTATTACGGAGGAAGCTCTGGAGAGCGCCGCCGTTCAGCAGCTCTCCGCGGTCCTGCAAAAGCAAGGCGCCTGGTCGGATCTGCCGCTCGTTGTGCTCACCATCGGCGGCGAGCCCAGTGAGTCAAGCCGCGAGCGGCTTGCCAGGCTCGAGCCGCTGGGCGATCTAACTCTGTTAGAGCGGCCGCTTCGCTCGGACACCATTGTGAGCGCGGCGCGCACGGCGCTGCGGGCCCGCGCCAAACAGTATGAAATACGGCGGCGTGACGCCGAACTCCAACTGGTCACCGATAACGTGCCGGTGCTCATTTCTTATATTGACCGGACCCAGGTGCACCGCCGCGTGAACCAGACTTATGCCGAATGGTTCGGGATATGTCCGGCAGAGGTGGTGGGACGTACCATCGAGGCGGTAATTGGCGAGCCGTTTTATACTTCCGCGCAACTCTATCTGGCGCGCGCTCTGAGTGGAGAACGGGTGAGCTTCGAGGCACAGCTTTGGGACAAGAATAAGGAGCTCCGGGATGTGGCAGTGTCCTATGCTCCCGACTGCGGCCCCGACGGAGCGGTACGCGGCCTGGTATCCCTGGTTCAGGATATTACCGAGCGGAAGAAGACCGAGCGCGCGCTCGGCGAGAGCGAGCGCCAGTTTCGCACCCTCGCCGATACGATTCCAAATCTCGCCTGGATGGCCCACGCGGACGGCCATATCTTCTGGTACAACCGGCGCTGGTATGAATACACAGGCACGACGCCAGAGGCGGTAACCGGTTGGGGCTGGCAGAGCGTGCATGATCCCGAGGTGTTGCCCCAAGTAGTCGAGCGTTGGAAGGCATCAATTGCCACCGGCAAGCCATTCGAGATGGTATTTCCGCTGCGCGGCGCCGATGGCGTGTTCCGTCCATTTCTGACGCGGATCGTGCCCGTCCGCGACAGCTCAGGAGCGATCGCGCGCTGGTTCGGAACCAATACGGATATCGATGAGCAAAAGCGCACGGAAGACGCGCTCCGACAGGCCAATCGCAGTCTGGAAGAGTTCGCCTATGTGGCGAGCCACGACCTGCAGGAACCGCTGCGCATGGTCAATGTCTATTCACAACTTCTTCTGAAGCGACTGGGCCCGGAGACGAATCCTCAATTGCAGCAATATGCGGAATACGTCCGCACGGGAATCAAGCGAATGGAGGAGTTGATTCACGACCTTCTGACGTACTCCCGTGTTACATACGCCGATCAACGTTCCGACACGGCCCGCGCCAACCTGGAAGCCGTGCTGCGGCAGGCGATGATCAACGTGGACGCGCGCGTGCAGGAGAACCATGCGGAAGTGAGCTACGATCCCCTGCCGGTCGTGGCTGGAGACGAGGGACAGCTCGCGCACGTTTTTCAGAATTTGCTTTCGAACGCGCTGAAATACCGCAAACCGGAGGAGAGCCCGCGCATTCATATCGGGGCCGGGCGGCAGGATGGGCATTGGGTCGTGCGTGTGAAAGACAACGGAATCGGATTCGAGCAGGACCAGGCGGAACGCATTTTCGGCCTTTTCAAACGGCTGCACCGGGATGATGAGTATCCCGGAACGGGGCTCGGTCTGGCGATTTGCAAACATATTGTGGAGCGATACCGAGGGCGCATGTGGGCCGAATCCCAGGTGGGGGTTGGTTCCACGTTCTTCGTATCGTTACCGGCGGCCCCGAATGAATAGACCGATGCACATCTTCCTCGCCGAGGACAACCCCGGGGACGTGGAACTCGTGCGCGAGGCGCTGCGCGAGCACAAGATTGACCATACTTTAACGGTAGCCTCCGATGGCAGGGAAGCCAAACGGTTCATCCAGCGGATTGGATCCGCGCCGGATGCACCGCGTCCGGATCTGGTCTTGCTTGACTTGAATCTGCCGAAGGCGGATGGTTATGAGCTGATTGCGGCGTTGCATGCCCACCCTCTGGGCTCAGGAATTCCGGTAATTGTCGTGACGTCGTCGGACGCGCGGAAAGATCGGGAGCGGGCGGCCGCGCTGGACGTCGCGCACTACTTTCGAAAACCGACGGAGTTGATCGAGTATCTGCAACTCGGGTCGATTATCCGCGATCTGGCGGCGAAGAGAGGGCTGCCGCTCAGCGCTTCGGGGACATAGGCGTCTTCTTGATCATTTTTGTGGCCTCGCTGGCAGGCGGCAAAAAACGATCGCCCTACCAAAACAGATTCAGCGGGCGGGCTCGTCCGAGACTTTGACGAGAAGCTTGCCGGTGTTGGCTCCATCGAACAGCCGGTTGAGCGCGGTAGGAGCCTGGCGCAGTCCCTCGACCTGGTCAATGCGGTACTTCAATTTCCCCTGCTGAAGCCATTGCATGATCTGGGCGCTCGCCTCTCCGAAGCGCGACGCGAAGTCGGTGACGATAAAACCTTGTACGCGCGCCCGCTTGGTCAGGATCAAGCCAAAATTGGAGGGACCCGGCGCAGGCTGCTCCGCGTTGTATTGCGAGATGAGACCGCACAGCACCACCCGCGCGCCGAGATTCATCCGCCCGAGGACTGCGTCCATCACGCTGCCCCCCACGTTCTCGAAATCGATATCGACACCCTTGGGACAGGCTGCCCCCAAGGCCTCGCGCACGTTCTCTTTCTTATAATTGATGGCGGCATCGAAACCGAGCTCGCGTGTGATCCAATCGCACTTGTCGTCGGAACCAACAATACCGACGACGCGGCAGCCGGCGATCTTGCCCATCTGCCCGGCCAGGGATCCGACGGCGCCCGCAGCGGCCGAAACCACGAGCGTTTCGCCTGCCTTAGGCTGTCCGATATCCATCAATCCGAAATAGGCGCTGAAGCCGATGTGGCCCATGGCGCCGAAGAATGCCGTCAACGGCATTCCGGGTATGCGCGGCAGCTTGGTCCAGCCTGCGGGATCGCCCTCGTAATAGGACTGCCACCCGCCCAGGCCTTGCACCGGATCGCCGGGCGCATATCCCCGATGTCGCGACGCCTCGACAATTCCGATCGTGACGCCGCGCATGACCGAGCCGATCGGGAGCATCGGCAAATAGCTGTCCACGGGCTCCATCCATATGCGATTGGTGGGATCGAGCGACAGGTACACGATGCGGACCAGGATCTGGTTCTCAGCCAGATCCGGAGTCGGCGACTCGACCCATTCGAAATCGGACTCCTTCACGCGGCCGTGAGGGCGTGATTTGAGAAGCCATTGCTGATTCGTTTTCGGAGCCGCCGCGGACGAGGCCATAGTTGCCCGCCTTCCTTCAAATGTCGGATACTGCCGTATTGTAACAACCATGCCAGATCCCGGAAGGGAGTCGGCCAGGGAGGCAGGTTCTTTGAGCATACGAGTGAACAACCGGCAGGTCGGGGATGTGAGCGTGATCGAAGTGGCGGGCCGGATCACCATCGGCGAAGGTTCCAGCCTCCTGCGTGACACGGTTCGCCACCTGGTGGAGCGAAAGCAGCTGAAGATTCTTCTCAATCTGGCCGAAGTCCCGTATGTAGACAGTTCGGGTATCGGCGAACTGGTGTCGGCTTATAGCACGGTGACCAAGAGCGGCGGCAAGTTCAAGCTGTCGAACCTCACCCAGCGCGTCAAAGACCTGCTAAAAATCAGCAGGCACGACATGCTGTTCGATATTCACGAGGAAGAAGCGGCGGCGGTAAGCAGCTTCAATTAGCAAGAATCGCGCGTTACGCCGGGCACAAGCCTTGCGCTACCGCTTCTGGCAGCGCGGGCAGAAATGCGAAGAGCGCTGCGCCACCAGCACGCGGCGGATCGGCGCGCCGCATGAGATACACGCTTCCCCGGTGCGCTGGTAAACCCGATGGCTGAACTGGAAAAATCCCTTGCGGCCTTGCGCGTCGACGTAATCGGAAATGGAAGATCCGCCGGCCGCAATCGCCTCGGTCAATACTTCGGTGATGGAGTGATGCAGGCGCCGGGCGCGATCGCCGCGAATGCGGGATGCCATCGCCAGCGGATGAATTCCGGCTCGGAAGAGCGCTTCATCGGCATAGATGTTTCCGATGCCGCGCAGAAAATCCTGGTTCAGCAATAAGGCTTTGATGCGCGTCTTGCGGCGCAGGAGCGAATCGGCGAATGTCTCGAAGGGCACTTCGAGCGGCTCGGGGCCCAGCTGCCGGATGCGCGACGGAAACTCGGGACTGTATTGCAGGCGGCCAAACTGCCGGCTGTCGTCGTAGAGCAGGACGCCCCCGCGATCGAGCGTCAGAATGGCATGGGTATGCTTGCCGGGCGGGCCACCCAACAGCAGCTTTCCGGTCATACCGAGGTGAATGATGAAATAACCGCCGCCGCGTAGCGAAACCAGAATGTACTTGCCATAGCGCTGGACAGCGGCAATCCGGCGGCCCTGGAGAGACGCGGCCATCTCGTCAGGATCGCCGCCGCGCAATATGCGTAGGCAGCGAAACTCCGCCGAAACGATACGGCGGCCGACGAGTGGGGCGATCGAGCGTGCCACCGTTTCAACTTCGGGAAGTTCCGGCACTCAGGGAACCTGCAGGAGAATATTGTCGCCTTGCACCTGGACCGGGTAGGTGGCGACACACTGTTCGGGATCAAACGAATTCTCGCCGGTGCGGCAGTCGAACTCCCAGGCATGCCACGGACACACGACGCGGCCATCCGCTACATTTCCCTGGCCGAGCGGCCCGCCCTGGTGGAGGCAAATGCCACTCAGTGCGGATATCTCTCCCCCGACATTGCAGATGGCATAAAGGGTTTCGCCCACGCTGACCTCGATCACGGAATCCGGCGGCACGTCGGACAGGCTGGCGACCTTGATAAACGGCATATTCTTCCATTAAGCCCCGGTTAAGTACGGAAACGCAACAGCCACACAGGCGCGTCAGAAGGCGTAGAGCCTATGAAGACAAAGATTGTAGCTGCAACCGCGCTCGCGCTGGGGTTCTTATCCGGCTGCGCGAGCGTGACGATCGCCCGCATCAACGCGGACCCGAGCCGGTATTACAACCGAACCGTGCGGGTGGACGGAAGAGTAGTCACCTCGGTTGGATTGCTGGGGACCGGGGGCTACCAACTCGACGACGGAACCGGGACTATCTACGTAGTTTCACAGACCGGAGTGCCGTCGAGCGGTTCGCGCGTGGCGGTCACCGGCAGAGTTATGGGCGGTGCGCAGATTCTCGGCCGCACGGTAGGCACGGCCATTCGTGAAGAGCACCACAAAGTCAGGTAGTCAAAGAGCGTAAGGGCTCTGGCCGGGGATGATCCCGTTTTCCGGAAAGCTGCCGGATGCAGCGCCCGATACCGGTGTAATCGAACCCGGCCGCGATGGCGGCTTCCGGCTGATACAGATTGCGGCCGTCGACTAGAATGGGCTTGGCCATCACCCCGGCCATTTCGGCAAGACCGAGCGATGCGAATTCTTTCCATTCCGTGACCAGCACCAGGGCGTCGCAATCCTGCGCCAGTTCCATCGCCGATTCGCAATAGCGGATCTTCAGTTCCGGATGCAGGTTCCGGCATGCATCCATGGCAATTGGATCGTACGCTTTCACTCGGGCGCCGATCTGGTTAAGCCTTTCGGCGATGTGCAAGGCGGGCGCGTCGCGCAGATCATCCGTTTCGGGCTTGAACGCCAACCCCAGCAACCCGATGGTGCGCCCCTTCAGGATGAAGAGTTTCTCCTGCAGTTTTTGAATGACCAACTGGCGCTGGGCCGTGTTCACTTCGAGCGAGGCCTGGAGCAGTTTGCTGGTGCAGCCATATTCGCCGGCGGTTTGCAATAAGGCCTGAACGTCTTTGCCGAAACAGCTTCCGCCCCAGCCTACACCGGCGTTGAGGAATTTGGAGCCGATCCGCGAATCGAGACCGATTCCCAGCAAGACTTCCGGGGCTTCGGCGCCGACATGCTCGCAGATGTTCGCCATTTCGTTGGCGAAGCCGATTTTCATCGCCAGGAAGGCATTGGCCGCATACTTGATCATTTCCGCGCTGGTCAGCGTGGTCGCAACCAGAGGCACACCGGTAAGTGCGGCCGGCCGGGGAACTCCCGCCGGAGGCGTGAACGACTGCTCGAGGAGAGGCCGATACAGATCGACCATGACCCGAAGCACCTGGTCATCGGAAGCGCCGAGCACAATGCGGTCCGGGTAAAGAGAATCGGCGACCGCGCATCCTTCGCGCAGGAATTCAGGATTGCTGGCGACGCCGAAGCGGATGGCGCCCCGCGCCGCGGGATTATTATCGGCGATCCCCTCGCGCACGAGCGTCTCCACAAGGTTGCCGCTGCCTACCGGAACCGTCGATTTATTGACTACCACACGAAATCGGGAGTCATCCATCGCCGCGCCGATACCGTTGCCGGCCGATTCGAGGTAAGTCAGGTTGGGAGAGCCATCCGGCAGAGGAGGTGTGCCGACCGCGATGAAAATCACGTCGCTGGAACGCACCGCCGGGGCAAGTTCGGTCGAAAATTCAATGTTCTTCCGCTCCACCGCCTCCGCGACCAGTTCCTGGAGGCATGGTTCATAAATCGGCGGTTCCCCCCGATTCCATTTGGCGATCTTGGACTCGTCCGTGTCGATACAGCTGACGTGGTGCCCTAAAAAAGCCAGGCACGCGCCTGTTACACTGCCCACGTATCCGGTACCAATTACAGTGACCCGCATCTGAAAAGCACCCACAGTATAGCATTTGGGTAACCAACTCCGAATGATCTATCCCGTACAATCGGTATGAGTAGGCATGCAGACCATTCTCGTGATCGATGACGACGATAGCTTGCGCGACACGATCGGCGTAATGCTGGAGCAGGAGGGTTTTCGCGCGGTGCTGGCAGCCGACGGAAAGGCCGGCTTCGATAAGGCGGTGACCCTGAAACCCGATCTGGTTCTGGTCGACCTGCGATTGCCGGGGATGAGCGGGACCGAAATCTGCAAACAGCTGCGGGCGGCCCAATTTACGACGCCGATCATCGTGCTGAGCGCGGTCGGCGAAGAGATTGATAAGGTTCTACTGCTCGAAATCGGCGCGGACGACTATGTGGTGAAACCGTTCGGCACGCGCGAACTGATGGCGCGGATTCGAGCCGTGCTGAGGCGCGCCGCTCCCGATGGCCGCAAGGTGGCGCATTTCGGGGACACCGAGATTGATTTCGACCGGCGGATCGTGATGCGCAAGGGCGAAGAACTCAAGCTCACTCCGGCCGAATACAACCTGCTCTGCTTCTTCCTTCATAATCCGGACCGGCCCCTGACGCGCGATATGATCCTGAACTCGGTGTGGGGTTATGAATTCTTTCCCAATACCCGGACGGTGGACGCGCACGTGGTCAAGCTGCGGCAGAAGCTGGAGCCCGATCCCAACGCACCGCACCATTTCCTGACCGTGCACGGAGTGGGCTATCGGTTTATGCCGTGAATTTAACAGGTTTTACCTGATAGTTAACTGTTGACGAATCGCGCTATGGCTGACAATGACAAGATGAGCCCCCAGGTGCAGCCGGAGTTTGTCGGGAACGTTTTGATCGTGGAAGACTCCGAAAACAGCGCGGCCACAATGGAGATGGCGCTGCTGGGAATACCCGGACTATCAGTTTTGCGCGCACCTTCGGGGCTGGAAGCTCTACAGATTCTGCAACAACCCGGGGCGGCAGTACAGGCCATCATCACGGATTTGAATATGCCGCGCATGGACGGATTCGAGTTGATCCGCCAGGTGCGGCAGGACGGCCGAATGCGCGGTGTTCCGATCATTGTAGTCAGCGCGGACACGGATCCCGGCACGCCCGATCGGATCGCTCAGATGAAGGTAGACGCTTTTTTCGCAAAACCCTTTTCGCCGGCACAGGTGCGGCGAAAACTGGAGCAACTTCTCCATGCTAGAACCGATTAAGCTTGCCCCTGTTCTGCTGCTGTTTTCCCCCTACCTGCAAGCCCAGACCCCCGCTCAGTTAGACAGCATCGCGCAGCGGCTGGACCGTCTGGAGCAGGAGAACCGCGCGCTCACCGAGGAAGTAAAGAATCTCCGCGGGGAACTGGCATCGCTGCGGGGGAGCACCGAGACGACTCAGGCGGCGGCGGACGGCCGCATGGAACTGCAGCAGCGCCGGATCGAAGAGCAGGCACAATCCAAGGTCGAAGCCTCTCAAAAATTTCCGATCCGGCTGGCGGGCATGGCTTTGTTTAACGCGTTCGCCGATTCCAAACAGAGCGGCGGGGCCGATTACCCGGTGGTGGCGGCTCCTCCGTCGGCGGGGCACGCGGGCGCGACGATTCGCCAGAGCATTTTAGGTCTGGAATTCCGAGGGCCTCAAACGCTTTGGGGCGGGCACGTGCATGGCTCCGTATACATGGATTTCTTTTCCGGCACGCCGCCTCTGAACCAGACGATGCGGCTCCGGACCGGCTCCATCGAGCTGAATTGGGCGACGCGCAGCGTGATGGCGGGGGTCGAGAAGCCGATCTTCAATCCGCGGGAGCCGAGCTCACTGGCGCAGGTTGGTGTGTCTCCGCTGACCGGCGCGGGTAACTTGTGGATCTGGCTGCCGCAAGTCCGTCTGGAGCAGGATTTTTCCTGGACAGGGCAGACCGGTTTTCGCGGCCAGCTAGGGGCTGTGCAGACCCGCGAGGCAGGTCCCTACGCCGGAAGCATACAGCCGGCAAATGTCGAGGGTACCCGCCCCGGTCTGGAGGGTCGCTTTGAGTTCTACCACAAATTCGGCGAGGAGCGGCGCGTCGAGATCGCTCCCGGTTTTCACGCCAGCACCACTCACGCGTCCGGCTTCTCGGTGCCGTCGCAGCTGTTTTCGTTGGACTGGTTTGTTAACCCGCTGCGGTGGTTCGAATTTACCGGCGCGTTTTATCATGGGCAGAACGTAGCGTCTCTCGGAGCCGGATACCGTCAGGGCTTCGGTCTTTACCAGAACGATGCCGACGCGGTCCATAGTCAGGGGGGATGGGGTCAGTTCACCTTTCATTTGATGCGGCGGCTGGATCTGCACCTCTTATCCGGGCAGCAGGACGACCGCAATTCCGACCTGATAACGGGGAGCATCGGGAAAAATCTTTTCTTCGGAGGAAACTTGTATTTCCGGCTCGCGCCGAACCTGATTCTGTCCCCGGAAATTTCGCAGGTGCGCACTGTTTACATTAGACAAGGGACGCGTTTGAACAATCACTATGATTTGGCGTTGGGTTATTTTTTCTAGCGCAGCCCTGTGGCTGATCGCTCCCCGCGTCGCGCCGGCGGCAACCGTAACGGGCCAGGTGGAAATCACCAACTCCCGCGATGCGGCCGTCCGCAAGCGCAGGGACTATACCGGAGTACTTCTGTGGCTTGAGCCGGTCGACCGTCCCGCGCCCGCCCCGAGACCTCCCAAGCGCGTGCAGATGATTCAGAAGGAGAAGCGTTTCACGCCGCACGTGATCGCCATTCCCCTGGGCAGCACGGTGGATTTTCCGAACTTCGACCCGATCTTCCACAACGCTTTTTCCAATTTCAGCGGCCAGCCGTTCGATATCGGGCTCTATCCGCCGGGAAGCACCCGGAGCTGGATTTTCAAGCAGCCGGGCATTGTCCGCGTTTTTTGTAACATTCATCCGACCATGAGCGCCGTTATCGGCGTATTCTCCACTCCGTGGTTCGCGGTCACACCGGTTTCCGGACAGTTTACGATGACGGATGTGCCGGCCGGCGAGTATCAGCTCCGCATATTCCACGAACGCGCTGTGCCCGAGAACCTGCAGGCGCTGGAGCGGCGGATCCGGGTTCCGGAAGGCGGCCTGATGCTGCCGCTCATTTCCATCTCCGAAACCGGATTTGTTCCGGCGCCGCACCTGAACAAGTATGGCCAGGATTACCCGCCGGTGGTGAGCGGCGAAACCTATCCGGGGGCTCCCAAATGATTCCGCGGTGGTTTTCCCGTTTCTCGCTGCTGTGGAAGATTCTGCTCTCGACTTCGGTGGCGGTCACTGTCCTGTTCGCCATCACGGGAGAAATCGTCCTCAATCACATCACGAAAACGATGTCGGACGGCCTGAACGAGGAAGTGCAGGCCAGCTTCGCGGCGTACACTTCGCTGTGGAAATCGCGCGCGGATCTGCTGTCGTCAATCAGCAGCATTCTGAGCACCCTTCCGGAAGTACGGCTGGCGTTCGGCACCGGCGACGAGGCCACCATCCAGGACACAGCCTCGGAGTTGTGGTCGAAGATTTCCAAGACCGACGCGATTTTTCTGGTGACGGACCCGCGCGGTAGGGTGATCGCATCGTTAGGAGGCGCGATCCCGGCGGCGCTGCGCAAGAACATGAACGTGGTCCCGATGGCGGCGGCACAGTTTCCCAAACAGGTGTCGGGCTTTTTCTCCCAGGATGGAGAGCTGTACCACATCTCGGTGACGCCGGTTTATGTGGAGTCGGCCCAGGGACAGAGCCTCATCAACGTGCTGATCGCGGGCTATCACGTGGACGCGGTGGTGGTGCAGGATCTCAAAAAAGAGACGGGCGGCAGCGAATTTCTGTTCCTCACGCCGGGGCGGGTAATTGCCTCGACGCTGAACGAGCGGGCGACCGGGGTGGTAGTGGACAACCTGTCGCACCCGACGCGGCGCGTCAATGACGGCGTCGCGCTCTACGCACAGTTTGTGACGCCTCTCGAAGATATTACGGGAAAGCCGATGGGACAACTGGTGATTCTCCGTTCCTTCGAAGGCGTGCGCAGCCGGATCGCGAGCCTCTATACCAATATCGTTCTGCTCTGGCTGGCGGCGATTTCGGCGGGACTGGGCCTCACGTACATGCTGGCGCGCCGGATTGTCGAGCCGGTGAAGCAGCTCGATCGAGCGGCCACCGAGGTAGCGCGGCAGAACTATGCGATCGAGGTGGAGGTCACCAGCGAAGACGAAATGGGCCGTCTCGCCCGCACATTTAACAACATGTGCGCCTCTATCCGGCAAGCGCGGGACGAACTCATCCGGCAGGAGCGGATTTCCACGATCGGCCAGCTGTCGGCGTCCATCGTTCACGACTTGCGTAACCCTCTGGCTGCCATCTATGGCGGTTCGGAGATGCTGGTGGACCGCGATTTGCCGCCGGGACATGTGAAGCGCCTGGCCGGGAATATCTATCAAGCCTCGCGCCGGATCCAGGAGATGCTGCAGGAACTGCTGGATGTCTCGCGCGGAAAAAACCGGGCCATGGAAATGTGCCGGCTGCGCGAAGCCGCATCTGCCGCCTGCGAATCGCTCGGGCCGGTTGCTGCGGCGCAGGAGGTGCGGCTCACGCTCTCGATTCCCGCCGAGATCGAGCTGCCGCTGGATCGCGGCCGGATGGAACGAATGTTCGTCAACCTGATCTCCAATGCGCTGGAAGCCATGCCGGGTGGAGGCGAAGTCCGCCTCTCGGCGTCGGTGCAGGAGGGCTGGGTCCGGGTTGAAGTGAGCGACAACGGCCCGGGAATTTCTCCGGAGATCCGCTCGCGCATCTTTCAGCCGTTCGTCACCGCCGGCAAGCGCAACGGCCTGGGCTTGGGCCTCGCGCTCTCGCGGCAGACGGTGCTCGATCATGGCGGCGACATGTGGGTAGAGTCGCAGCCCGGAGAAGGCGCCACCTTCTGCTTCCGCCTTCCCGGCGTCCAAGTCGCGCAGACCCAGGGCGTGCGGGTGTAGGTACGCGGCGGCTCAGTTGCTCTCGTTACCCGCAGTCATCGCAGTTCGATTCCCAATACCAGGAGCCCGCCGAACAGACAGGCGTAAACCAGTTCGCTTTTTCCCAAGGAGTGGATCGCGAGCGGCCGCGGCGCGGCGGCAAACCAGGCAAACCCGCGCAACAAAACCGGCAGGAACGCCAGGATGCCATACCAGGGGAAGAGATGAAAGGCACTCGCGCCGGCGAGCAAAACGATCAGAAGGAATTGACTAGCGAGGAATCCGCGTCCGGCAAACAGCTTCTCGCGCCCACAGGTGGCGCGCGCGGCGCGAATCCGGAGTTGTACGAAATAGATCTGGTTGATGGCGAACAAGAGATTGGCGGCCCAGAGCGGCCAGGCGGCTCCGCTCCAGCCCCCGGTCACGGCGCAATACGCGGCCGGGGCGGTCGAAGTTAGTCCCGCGGCCCCAATCATCTGCGCCGCTGTTCGTGCGTTCCGCCAGATTCGCTTCACGGCGGACTGGGCGAGAAACGCGGCGCCGGCGGCCGCTCCGATCCACAGCAGCACGGGATTCCGGCCTCCCCAAAACATCCAGGTCAATGCTGCGATCGAAACCGCCGCCAGCACTGCCGCGGTGTTTCGCACAAACTGGATCTCGCCGGGAGTGCGGGCGCGAAGCGGCCCGGTCCCCATCCAGCTTTCCACAGGTGTGCGTAGCCAGAAGAGCGCGAGAGCCGCCATGAGCAAAGGAGCCAGGCTCGCCGCGCTTCCGCCCGCCAGAAGGCCGACGCTCGCGCCGGTCACGAGCGGCACCAGCAGGATTCCCCAGGCGCCATGCTCGCGCGGAATGATGAGAGACTTCTGTCGTGCCGACGCAGCCATCATGTCTGGCGCGCTCTCCTGATCCATTCTCGCGCGGGCTCGCCTACGCCTGCAGTGACTGAGGTCACAACGTGGCGACTCGTACTGCGCGGCGCCCGATTACGGGGCGCATTCTCCGGGCCTCCGCGGCGAAGCGCTTGAAACGCAGTGCGCCGGGGGCTACCGTGGAGTCGGTGCTTCATGAAGATCACCATCGTCTTTCCGGGACGCAGCCTGGAGACGGCAAAGGCCACGGCATCGGTCATGCCGCTGGCCCCGTGCTTGCTCGCGGCCCTGACGCCGGACCGGCACGAAGTCTCCATCATCGATATGTTCTTCGGCGACCAGATCGATTACGAATCGGCCATCGATGTCGTCGCCATTACCGTGCGCACGCCGCTCGCGCCGATCGCCTACCATATCGCCGATAATTTTATCCAGCGCGGCAAGCACGTGATTCTCGGAGGGCCGCACGTCTTCGCCTTTCCCGAAGAGGCCAAACGGCATGCCACCGCCGTCGCCATCGGGGAGGGAGAGGACCTCTGGCCGCAGATCCTCGAAGACATTGAACGGAACCGCCTAAAACAGTTCTATGTCTGTGGCCCCTATCCCGCCGAGACCCTCCGCGGTTCCGTCTGGCATATAAAAATGCGGCCTTCCCTCGAAAATCTTCCGATGATGCGCCGCGACCTGCTGCCGCGGCGGCGCTACCGGATGGATTCCATTTTCACCACGCGCGGTTGCCCCAACCACTGCCGGTTCTGCCCGGTCACCGACATTTTCGGAGCGAAGATCCGACACCGGCCCATCGACCAGGTGGTGGCGGAAGTTTCCACGCTCGGCCCGCGCTATTACAACTTCGATGACAGCGTATTCGGCCATCCGCAGATCGTCGACCGGCCCGAGGAGAATCGCTATTATCTCGATCTGTATGGTGAGCTGGCGCGCCTGCGTCCTCAACGCAGCTGGACGGGCGCGGGCGGGCTTTCGGCTGTCGACTACAAGGACGGCCGGAGAATTCTCGAGCTTGCCGCCCAAAGCGGCCTTTCGAGCATTGCCGCGGGCCTGGAATCCATCTCCGCGCAAGGCCAGAAACAATCCGGAGCCTGGAAGAAGCTGCATTACACGTCATCCGGCGCCTTTGACCTCCGCCGCATGAAGCAGAATATCCGCTTCATCCAGAGCTTGGGAATCGAGGTGCGCGGCTTCTTCGTGATCGGTTGGGACGAAGATACCGCCGACACCTATCGCCGCACGCTGGACTTCTGTGACGAATGCGACGTCACGCCGTTCATCTTCACCCTCACGCCCATGCCCGGCAGTCAGATCTATCGCGAGTACCGGGCGGACGGCCGGATCTTCCCCGATCGCGCCTGGGACCAATACGGCACCGGTCCAATCGTGTACCGGCATCCGTCGATGTCGGAGCAGGAGATGTTCGCCGGGAACGCCCAAGTCATGACCAAAGGCTACAGCGTGAGCCGGATTCTGAAGCGCGCGCTGCACGCGTTTCGCAACCACCCGACTCTCGATGCGCTGAAGGACTCATTGTTCACCCAATTCGGAGTGAGGCAAGCCTATCGCCAGCTCTACGCGCAAATACCGAAGGCTGGCGTTGCATGAACCGTGACGCAGCGTCTATTGCCTTTTCCGCGCCAGGACCAGCCACAACGCGGCGCTTGCGCCGAGCATGACAAATGCGGACGGCTCCGGAACTTCTGCCGGACCGCCGGCCAGCCAGTCCGCCAAGTTTTTCTTAAACTGCATGTTGCCGGCGCCGGATCCCGTAAAGTCATCCTCCACGTTCGCGCTCAGCAGGGTGAGGACGTTATCGGCGCCGCTTCCCGGCCAGAGAGTGGCGACATTGGCGCTGAACAGGCTGGCGCCACCGACCGCGACTCCGTCGAAGGCCGTACTGAGCGAGGTCACTCCAGCGGTCAAGGAATTGGCGACAACCGGCGTCAGCACGTCATCGGCAGTCCCAGTTACGCCAAAGGTTCCACCCACCACCTCGAGGATCGACTTGTCCCAAGCCGAGAAATTGCCGTTTTCGCCGACCAACAGCACGCGCCTGCCGGTCGCGATGTACGCCTGGACGTCCGCGATCTCCGTTGGAAGCAGCGGCATGTCGAACACCGGGTGGCTGGAGAAATCCGGAGCTAACATCAGGGAATCGAAAGTCTCCAGATGCGCCAGGTCGTCCAACGAGGAGCCATTGACCGTTATGTTCGCGGCGCCGAATTTCTCGTTCAATGCGGAAGTCATACCGGTCCAGGAACTAAGATCGTAGCCATCCACGCTATTTGCAATCCCCTGGAGCACGAGGAGCGTTTCCGCGCGCAGGATGCCGGGTACGGCGAGCAGAGCCGGCGCCAGCAGAGCGCAAGCGAATGTTCGTTGGTTCATGGGCCCCTCCGAAATCTTCATGCCGGTGAAATCGGCCAAAGATCACGCAACCTGTTATGGCTGCCCCTCAAACATAGCGCCGGAATACTTTGAGTGCGCATCCTGCGGTGCGGGTCGCCGTACCATACAGGATCATGACCGGGTGCGGCGCGCGACGCTCTTGTAATGGGTTGAGGCGAAGACTGTAGAATCAGTTCATCTGCCCGATCGGAGCTCTGGCGCCGTTACGGGACTGAAACGAAAATGAAGGATAACCTCGCCGTCACTGGGCCGGCCTCCGGCCTGTGCGGGATGGAATTTCCACCGCCGCGACTCGAATACGGCGAAACTGGCGATGTCTCTCTCCGGTCCCATCCCATTCGAGAGCAATTCGGCATACTGTACTTCCCCCGAAGAGTTCACGTAGACTTTGACGTCAACGGAGATTTCCCGTGTAAGGCCTTGGCGCAGATTCGCAGGAATCTCGGGTGAAGAGGTTCGAATGGGTGTAGGCGGCTCGAAGTCGGGATCGTGGCGTAGTTTCTTGAAAAGCGGAACGCCCGTCGCAACGCGTCGCACGGGTGAGGCCGTCACTGGCTGCGCAGTCGAATCCAGCGCCGGGTCGAAGCGTGGCCGGGAAGGCGCTGGTTCAAGCAAACCAGGCAGCGTAATGGGTGATCGTAGGAATGCTGGTTCGATGGAAGGTGGAGTGTCGAGCGGAAGGCCGCCGGCGACAGCCGGTTTCGGTGGCCGAATCAGGGACAGATCTGATTGATGACGCCGCGCCATGATTGTCCCGTCGCGGGACGCGTCCCCCACCCGGCCAGTTGCGATTCTGCGTTGGATGCCAGCCGGCGTGCCTGGTCTGCCCGGCGCGGCTGGGGAATTCGATATTTGCCGGGACGTAACGGTCGTGCGGCCGCCCGATTTTCGTTGTAAGAAAAAGTCCATTGAGTCGGTGGTTTGATTATCGTTCCCGTCGATGACGTGTAGACGAATGTTGAACAGATTCGCCGTGGACCGGTGGATGAACCTTCCGGAGCGCAAATCTTCCCGACTCAGGACAAGATCCTCGCGATCGGCGGCGGTTTGAAGAACCATTATGCCGGTGACTGCCGAGGTGATGGCAGGGGATTCGCGGTTCCAGCGTAGCACCAAGTCTTCCCCACGTCGTTCCGCAGCCAAACCAAGCGATGTGGTAACAGATGCAAGAATCGCTTGGGGCCGCGACGGTTCGGTTACGGGACGCGGCGGTGTTCGGTCGCCGAAATAGTAAAGGGCGGCGCCTGCAAAAACCACGGCAGGAATTAGCCATCTCGCAGGGTTCGCCAGCATCTCCGGGAGTCCGATAATGCTCAATTGGCCTCCGGGGGCATGAGGTTTTTCTCGCATGACAGAGTGAAACATTCTTGCGGCCTCTCTGGAAAGTCCCAGGATGTTGCGTACCGCGGACGATACCGTACGAATCGGCATGCTCAAAATTACCCACTTGGTTGTTTCGGGCGGCCGGATCGCCGAGTTTCCTCAAGGTACAAAAATCGGTCATACTGCATTTGAATGAAATTCTTCCGGACCTCGTCTTCGGCTCTTTCGGCCGTTGGCATTATCGCCTTTCTCACCATCATTTCCACGGGCACCGCGCAGCAGCCGCGCGTGGTGGACGCAAACATTCTCAAGGCTGCCGGAACCGCGAACGATCCCATGGCGGGTTCGTGGCTTACTTATGGTCTGACTCAGGGGGAAACCCGCTACAGTCGGTTGAAACAAATCGACACGTCCAATGTTGGAAAGCTGGGATTGTCCTGGTCTTATGAACTGGGCGCGGGCGGCGGCAATCAGGAGGCGACGCCGCTGGTCTGGAACAACACGATTTACGGAATCACCACCTGGAGCGTCGTCTTCGCGGTGGACGCCCGCAGCGGCAAACAGTTGTGGCGCTGGGACCCCGAGGTGAACCAAACGGCCGTCCGCGCGAGGATGTGCTGCGGCGTGCTCAATCGTGGGTTGGCCCTATCCAACGGACTCATCTTTGCCCCGGTAAACGACGGCCGCCTGGTCGCGCTCGATGCGCTGACCGGCAACGTGAAGTGGGAAGCGCGGGTCGCCTATCCGCAAGAGTGGTACTCGCTGACGATCGCTCCACGGATCGCGGGCAATAAGGTAGTGGTCGGCGTGGCCGGCGGCGATCATCCAACGCGCGGATTCATCGACGCCTACGAGATCGCCACGGGGAAGCGCGCGTGGCGCTTCTATACAGTCCCCGGCGATCCGTCGAAAGGGTTCGAAGACGAGGCGCAGCGCGCGGCGGCGAAAACCTGGAGCGGCAACTGGTGGAAGTGGGGCGGCGGCGGCTCCGTGTGGGACGGTATGGCGTACGATGCTGACACCAACACGGTCTTCGCGGGCACCGGAAACGCGGAACCCTGGCCGGAAAAATTCCGCGGCTCCAAGGGCCTGGACAATCTGTACACCTGCTCGATCGTGGCGGTGGATGCGAATACGGGCAAACTCAAATGGCATTACCAGACGGTCCCGAACGATAACTGGGATCTGGACGCGGTCGGACAATTACTGCTGGCCGACCTCCAGATCAAGGGCCGCACCCGCAAAGTAATCATGCAGGCGCCGAAGAACGGCATCTTCTACGTGCTCGATCGCGTCACCGGAGAGTTTATCTCGGCCGCGCCGTTCGTGCAGGTGAACTGGACCAAGGGTTTCGATGAGAAAACGGGGCGGCCGTTCATCAACCCGGAAGCTTTCTACGATGACAAGACTCCCGTGCAGATCTATCCAACGGGAGGCGGCGCGCACAACTGGGCGCCGATGTCGTACAACCCGGAGACCGGCGTGGTCTATCTCCCGGCCTCGCAGGGAAGCTATACGTTTCTGGCGGCCGACGAGGTGATTGGCTATCCCTACGGCCATCCCGGAGTCGCTTTTCCCTCGCGCGACGCCAAGCCGGTGGTGCCGCCCATCATCGGGCCGGAGCCACTGCCCGGGCAACGCGGGGTTTTGGAAGCGTGGGATCCGGTGAATCAGAAGCTGGTCTGGCGGATGGCCGGCGGCGGCGCCAGTGGCGGGGGCACGGTCACCACGGCCGGCAACCTGGTGTTTCAGGCGATCAATGACGGGCGTCTGCTGGCATACAGCGCCGACAAAGGGGAAAAACTTCTGGAGATCCGAACCAACCGGAATGGCGCGGGCGCTCCCATAACTTACATGGTGGACGGAAAACAGTACGTAGCATTCATGGCTGGCACGGGAAGACCGCCGCAGACCGTGGGCCCCACGGACGCGAAGATCGACAATCCGCCAATGCTGTTCGTCTTCGAAGTTGGCGGCACGGGTGCGCTGCCTCCACCCCCAGCCGGTGGGCCCCCGAGGAGTGCGCCGGCCCTTCCACCACCGGCCGCGGAGCCGCACCAGTAGAGTGTATTTCCATGCACGCTCCCAGTAGATTGCCGACCACGGCTCTCCATCGGGGTTTGGATCACAAATTGCGAACTCATTCTGTATGGCACCAAAGGGCGAACTTGTTATCACGCTTACATCTGAAGAAGTGGAAGCTTTGAAACCTGAGCTGCAAAAACTGACCGCGCAATCCGGTACGCCGAAGGTTGAAGCGCTAAAGAGGATTCAGGCCAAACTCAAGGCCGCCGAAGAAAAAATGCTTTAGGCGCGGCCGCCATGGTGAGTACTTCATGAGCAGGGGAATCATTTCTCATCCGGTTCGGAACTACCAGCCGGACGCACTTCGCCCCGAGGCAGTGGACTCCCGTATAGCCGATGTGGAGGCACTCGCCCGGTGGATGGATTACGTTTTTGTTCTTCCCGGCGGTTTCCGGTACGGGCTCGCCGGCATCATCGGACTGATTCCAGGGATCGGCGATGTTTTCGATGCCCTCCTTTCCTTGTACATCGTGGGCCGCGCAGTGCAGTTGGGGATTCCGCGAGTGACGCTAATGCGCATGGTCCTCAACGTGGGAATCGAGTCTGTGGGAGGGGCATTACCGATCCTAGGAGCTTTGTTCGATTCAGTTTTTAAAGCCAACCGCCGGAATTATCAGCTTCTGAAAAATCATCTTTCCGGAAACCGGCGTCAGACTACGAAGGATTGGTTCTTCCTGCTCATCACCTTCGCGGTGGTAGTCGCGGCAGTGGCAATACCGGTATTAATCATCGTCGTAATTGCCAAACGACTCTGACCGGCGAACCGTGGCCTGACCCCCTGACACGATCGATGTAAAAGTACTACCCTCAAATAATGCCCTGTTCGAGATCGGAGGCCGCTTGAACATTTCCCGAAGACAGTCGCTGAAGAAGTTCGCGGCGGCCACCGCCATTCCGGCTGTCGCGCTAGGCGCGAACCGGAAGCCCGAGTTGGCGATTCGGCTCGTGGTGCTCGACGTCGGTGGCACGCTCGTCGAGGATCGGGGGGACATTCCCGAAGCTTTGCGAAGCGCCCTAAGCCGTCATGGCGTCGACTCCAGCCCGGAGGAGATCCAGCGGCGCCGGGGAGCCTCCAAGCGTGAAATCATCCGCTATTTCGTGAATCAGCAATCCCTCCCGCCGAGCGTAGACCGCGACAAGCTCACCGCGACCATCTATAGCGAGTTCTCCTCGAACATAATTGAAGTCTACCGGTCGGTGCCTCCCATCGACGGTGCTGAACAGGCCATTCGACGACTGCGGGCAGACGGTTATCTCCTCGCCACCACTACCGGTTTCGATCGGGCAATCAACACCTCGATCTTCCGCCGTCTTGGTTGGGAGCAATTCTTCACGGCCATGATTTCCAGCGACGATGTCGTGGAGGGACGGCCGTTCCCTTTCATGCTCTTTCACGCCATGGAGTCGGCGCGTGTGAGCAGCGTGGCGGAAGTCATGGCAGTCGGTGATACTCCTCTTGATCTACAGGCGGGAACAAACGCCGGATTGCGCGCGGTGGTGGGCGTTCTCTCCGGAGTCTCCACCGCCGAGAATCTTCGACGCGAGCCCCACACTCACATTCTGCCCAGCGTGGCGAGTTTACCCGCGCTCCTGGGGCCCAGAACCTGAACCGCCCATATGAATCGCAAACAGCCAATCGGCCAGCGCCTTCTCACGGCCACCCACGAAAACCATGTCAGATAAAATTCCACAGGATCTCGCCGAAAAAGGGGCCGCTATGCGAGAATTCGCGCGGCTGCGACAGGCCGGCCTGCCGGTTCCCGCCGAGGTGCGGGCGCGTCACGTCTGGGCTACCAACGACGGCTATGTGACTGGTCCGGATCCGGGGGAGCGGATTCCTGAGTTTGCGCTGCCCGACCAGTCCGGCGCCGTTCGGACGTTCCACGATCTCGCGGGTCCGAATGGCCTGTTTCTGGTGTTTCACCGCAGCGCTGAGTGGTGACAGTATTGCCGGTCCCAGCTCGGGGAGCTGGAACAATCCCGGATGATGCTCGCAAAGAATGGTGTGCACGTCGCCGCGATCAGCTATGACTCACAGGAGATCCTCGCCGCGTTTGCGCAAAAGCACTCGATCGGCTTTCCCGTGCTCTCCGACAAAGGCAGCGAGACGATTCGGAGCTTCGGCATTTTCAATTCCAACATCGATCCTGGCCTCAGATCGTTCGGAGTGCCGCATCCCGTGAGCTACCTGGTGACTCACGACGGAACGGTAGTTAAGAAGTACTTCGTCCCGAACTATCAGCACCGGGTGACCGGTTCCGCAGTGGCGCTGCGTGAATTCGGAACGGTCCGAAGTGACGCCCCGATCGCGACTCTGGGGAGCGGAGCTTTGGCCGTCCGGATCGGGTTCCCCTCAGCCAAAGCCTTCGCGGGTCAGGAGGTCAGCTACTTCGCTCACTTCCTGATGCAGCCCGGCTGGCACATTTACGGCCTTCCGGTACCGGCGGGCTACACAACCACTTCCATCACTCTGGAGAGTCCCAGCGTGGTGCATCAGAAGCTGGACCTTCCGGCAGCGGAAATGTTGGCTCTTCCGGCGCTGGGCGAAACTTTGCCGGTGTACAGCGGTTCGTTTACGGCAATCGGCACGCTGCTTCTGAAACATCCTTTACCCGAGGGGCGGCTCGTGTTGCCAGGTCGTCTGCAGTACCAGCAGTGCAGCGATACGGTTTGCGAAGCCCCCGAAACGATGTCTTTCGAGCTGGCGTTGACCCTGGAACCATTTATGGTGTCGGAGCGGGATAAGACCCTGTTGGGGAAACAGAACCGGGCCAGCTGATGCAGCCATCAGCCCTGGCTTCCTTTTTTCCTTGCGGCGGCAGTCCGTAGGAAATTCCATACTGCATTCCATCCGAAACCCCGCTCGCTGACGGTCGCGGCTCCGTTCGCGATCCAATCATGCGGCTTGGCATCGGCATTTTCCTGGTCCGGGCGGTAGCTCACGCCGTCTGTGCCTGCGTTCGCAGACGCGCCAATATCACCCGGTCCAATAACTCGGGCACCCCCATGTGTTTGCATAGGCCTTCGAATTCCGCTCGCGGCCCCTGCCAGCGGATGTCGTCCACTGATTCAAACACCGGGACATCGAGCCTCAGGGTCGCGAGCGTGCGGAACAACAGCGCATCGTCCCAGGAGTCGAACAAGGATTGGCACAGGCGGCGTGCGTTGTTGATGGATGAATCCCAGGCGCGCCAATCGGGCGGGATGTTCTCCAGGTGGCGATACCGGGATAAGGTTTGAGCGGCGGCCTTTTCGCCCCAACCGGCCAGGCCCGGAAAACCATCGGCGGTATCGCCGAGCACGGCCAGGTAGTCTGGAATGGACTCGGGTTTGACGCCGAACTTGGCTTCCACGCCGGCTTCGTCGCGGAGAATGCCGCGGCGGCGATCGAGTTGAACCACTCTGGCGCCCGAAACGCACTGGCCGAGGTCTTTGTCCGGAGTGCAGATAATCACTTGCCGGACGCGCACGTCCTGCGCCGCTTTGGCGGCTGCCGAAGCGAGGGCATCGTCAGCTTCGTATTCCACCATGGGCCACACCGTCACGCCCATGGCGACCAGAGCTTCTTCCAGGATCGGGAACTGCGCGAGCAGCGCCGCATCCACGCCCTCGCTGGTCTTGTATCCGGCGTAGAGGCTGTTTCGAAACGACTCGACCACGTGATCCGTGGCGACGCCAATATGAGTGGCGCCCTGCTCCAGCATCCCCAGGATGGATCGGAGCACGCCGCGGACGGCGCCGATTTCGCGCCCGTTTCCGTCTTGGGCGTTCGGCACCGCGAAAAAATGCCGGAACAGCTCATAGGTTCCGTCGACGACGTGCACGTCCATGGTCCGAGTATAAGGGGTCGCCGGGAGTGGTTGGCCGGCTATGCGGTGCCGATCAGAATCAGCCCGCATGGTCACCGGGCTCTGCCGGGCAATCGGCCGTTGCACGCTACACTCACAGCCCTGATGCCCCACTCAATCGCTGCCGATAGATATTAGGCCGCGCAGCCCGGCGTTAACAGCCAACTGATAACCGTCGGCGGATTGTTCGGGAAGCCGGTCGAAAACATACTGAGTGAGCTTTTTGTTCCACAGATTTCTGGCGAGCCGCGGATGCGTTTCAGGCCCTTAATTCTGAATTTTAATTCTTATCTTACGCGCTTCGGTCTTTATATCCTCCCTGTTCTCGGATGGAGCCAGGTCGCGCTTTCGCCCGGCAGCAATATTCAAGCCGCCGTGGACCAGAACCCCGCCGGGACGCGATTCACCCTCAGTGGCGGTACGTATCGGCTCCAGTCGATCCAACCCAAAGACGGCGACACGTTTGTCGGTGCGCCGGGGGCCATGCTGAATGGATCCATGGTCTTGTCTTCCTGGACACCCAGCGGCAGCGTGTGGACGGCCGCCAGCGGGTTCACTACTCCGGGCCAGCCGAACGGGTATTGCGACAGCTCGCACCCGATGTGTACCAATCCGGAGGACCTGTTTTATGACTCCGTGCCGAAATTACGCGTGGCAGTAGCCGCCGTCACCGCCGGATGCGGCTGCTGGTCGCTCGATTACGGCAGCGGCAAGGTTACCGTTGGGGAGAACCCGGCCGGGCACACCGTGGAAATGAGCACTGCGCGGGCGGCGTTCTGGGGGCCGGCCAAGAACGTGAGCATCTCCGGTCTGACAATTGAAAAATACGCCATTCCTGCCCAGTTTGGGGCGGTCGGCGACCAGTATCCGGGGACGAACTGGGTCGTGGCGAACAACCAGGTGCGGTTGAACCACGGGGTAGGGATCAATCTGGCTTCCGGTAGCCAGGCAATCAATAATTTCGTCCATGATAACGGTGAAAAAGGCATCGGCGCGGGCGGCAACGGCATTCTGATCCAAGGCAACGAGATTTCGCGCAACAACTGGGCAGGGTTTGATTGCGGGTGGGAGTGCGGCGGGGTCAAGGCGGCCCAGGTTAATCAATATACGGTCCAAGGCAATTACGTCCACGACAATTTCGGGCCCGGCCTGTGGACCGACGTGGATTCGATCAATGTAATCTACGACAAGAACGACGTCCGCAACAACCCCGGGGGGCCGGGCATCCATCACGAGATCAGTTACGATGCGACGATCAGCAATAACACGGTCTGCTATAACAACGCCGGGGCCGGCCCGCAGATTTTCCTGAGCACCTCGCAAAACACGAAAATCATCAACAACAACATTGTGGTGAGTACGTTCGGCGATGCAATCGACCTGTGGCAGCAGAATCGCGGCAGCGGGGCTTACGGAGTGCGCCTCCTCGCCGGGAATTCGGTCAGCAACAATCAAATCACGTCGCAGACGAGCCCGATACCGGGTTCTCCGATCGGAAGAGTCTCTGTTTACTGGGATAACGGAGTAACACCGCTAGGAAACACGTTCGACTACAACCATTATCATTATGTCGATCCCGCGTCCTCGAACTATTGGTCGGTGGCGACGGGCCCGGGTTACTATACATTCGCGAGCTGGCAGGCGACCTTCAGCTACGATGTCCACGGCACGGCTGACACCGCTGTCTCGTCGTGTCCGGCACCGATAAGCGCGGGCCCGGTCACGGGCGGTGCGGCGCCGATCCCTGCTCAAGCAACGGTAAGCGGTCTGAGTTGCAGTGCGGCATCACTGGGCGCGGGCGTCTCAACGGTTTGCACGGTCACGTTGAATCAGGCCGCCCCGAGCGGCGGCGCGGTGGTTGCGCTCTCCAGCAATAATGGCTCGTTGACGGTTCCGGCCTCAGTCACGGTCGCGGCGGGCTCGACCAGTCAGGCGTTTTCCGCAACAGCAGGATCGGTCGCGAGCGACCAGACGGTCATGATAACCGCGACATATGGCGGCGCGTCCCAGCAGACAAGCGTCTCCGTCATCGCGGCTGTGGTGAACTCCCTCTCGTGCAGCCTGACGACCATCGGGCAAGGCGCGGCCTCACTCTGCACAGTAAATCTCTCGCAAGCGGCTCCCAGCGGCGGCGCCACGGTAATGCTGTCGAGCAGCAGCGGATTTCTGACGGTACCGGCCTCCGTGACCGTGCCGGCCGGGACGAGGAGCGTGACATTCCCGGTAAGCGCGGGTGCCTTGGCCGGCAATCAAACGGCGACTGTGACGGCGACCTACAATAACAGCGCGCAGAGCGCGAATTTCAGTCTTGCCGCACCGCCCGTTCTCAGCTCGATTGGTTGTACGGCCACAACCCTGGTGACGGGAGCGACCGTGAGCTGCACGGTTACACTTTCGGCAGCGGCTCCGTCCGCAGGAGCCACCGTCATGCTCAGCAGCGACGACACCTTGCTAAAAGTGCCAACGTCGGTGACGGTTGCCGCCGGCGTGACCGGCGCCACCTTCGCGGCAACGGCAGGCACGATTGGCAGCAGCCAGATCGCAAATATAACCGCCACTTATAACAACAGCACGCAGAGTATCGCGCTGCATCTGGCCGTGCCAGTCCTGGTAAGTGCCATCTCGTGCCAAGACGTAACCCTATCCAGCGGAGCGCGGACCAACTGTTCCGTAACTCTCTCCAGCCCGGCCGCGCCTGGCGGCGCGTTTGTCACCCTGACCAGCAACAACGCGGCACTCAGCGTGCCTGCCAACATCACAATACCCGCGGGCGCGCTCAGCGCCACATTTACCGCGAGTGCCGGCGCAGTGAATACCGACCAGCCGGCCGTCATTACCGCGGCAATGAACGGTGTCATGCAGACAGCCGGCCTGACTCTCTCGAATCAGATAGTAATCACCCAGAGCGCTAACAACAATTCGTTGATCACAGGCAGCTACTTCGTCAGGCAGGTTTCGCTCGGGGTGGACAATGCCGGCAATCTGGCCGATCCACGCAGCGTGATCGGAACGATTATCTTCGATGGGTCCGGCAACTACAGCTTCACCGGACAACAGGGCAATCCGAACGGCTCGGCCTTTTCCCAAACGGCCAACGGGGGCTATGCCGTAGATTCGGCGGGGATGGTGACACTGGACAGCCTGGTCCGCAGCGGAGACAAAATCAATGCGCGATTTGGCTCGGAAGCGATCGTGGGGTCCACGACAGAATCGCGCAACAACGCGCTCGATCTGTTCGTCGCGATTCCCGCCGCCGGCGGGCCGACCAATAATGCTTCCCTGAGGGGCGCGTACTGGACCGCCACACTCGAGTTCCCGGGCGGAAATTTCGCGAATGCCCGGAACGCGCTGTTCTCGCTCAATTCCAATGGAGACGGAACTCTTCAAGTGATCCAAAATACCGGACACGCCGCCAATTACGCGTCGGGCCAGGCGGTTACGGAGCAAATCCCCGGCGCCACATATTCGATGGCTACAAATGGCAGCGGCTCTGTCATCTTCGGGTCGGCCTCGAGCATACTGAGCGGGACGAGGACCATTTACATCTCGCAGGATGGCAACGTGCTGCTGGGCGGCACGCCAAATGGGTACGACATTCTGATCGGAATTCGGGCGCCGGCGGGAAATGTGACGAACTCGAACTGGTCGGGCGCCTTCTGGAGCGCGGGTTTGGGGAAGGACGCTACCGGCGTAAAAGGATTTACCGGCTCCGCGGTTGCCAGCGGCTCGGGCAGCCTTTACTGGACGCGGCGGCTGAAAATCGCAAGCTCGGGCGATCTGGATTCCACCGAGGTCGACCCGTACTCGTTGGCGGCGGACGGTTCGGGCACGGCGGGGCGGGCTCAGGTGACGGTCGGCATGGGAGGCAATCTTTTCCTGGGATCTTCCTTGAACCAAAACGATCGCAACACGTACGAGATTTACTTTGGCCTTCGGATGCCGGCAGTCCGTAGCGGCGCCCTCTATGTGAACCCGCAGGGCGTGCAGAACGCGGCCAGTTACGCGCCGACGGGGAATCCGATTGCGCCGGGCGAGTTGATTTATTTGTACGTGTCGGGGTTGACGGTGACTCCGCAGACGGCGACGCCGCCATACCCGCCTGCTTTAAGCGGCATCACGGTCCTGATCAACGGGCATCCCGCACCTCTGTATTCGGTATCCATGACGCAGTTGGTGGCCGTGGTTCCGTATGCCACGCCGGGACCGGCCGCATCGATTGTGGTGCAGGCCAACGGGCTGAGTTCTAATACCGTGACCGTGCCTGTTGCCGCGACCGCGCCCGGGGTATTTTCCCAGCTGGAAAACGGCAGCGGCCTTGGCGCGATCCGGCATACCGATTACGGGGTGGTAACCGCGAATAATCCGGCTCACTCGGGCGAGGTTGTTCTCATTTATCTGACCGGTTTGGGCGCGGTGAATCCTCCCGTGGCGGATGGCGCCGGAGGCAACGCAGACCCATTGAGTCTCACCACTGTCACACCCACGGTAACGGCGGGCGGGATGCCCGCAACGGTCTTGTTCAGCGGCATGTCTGCTTATCCCGGACTGTATCAGGTCAACGTCCAACTGCCGGCGATTCCCGCGGGAACCACGGAACTGCCGGTCACGATCGCGACGCCCAACGCATTTCACGATCAGGTAGAAATTGCGGTGGCGCCGTAACCACCGCCCGGATCCGGCGCCCGGCGTTCGGTTCCATCGGCTTGCCCGCGGAGCCTCTGAGAGGAAGCGGGGCCAATCTGTATCCACTGGCGGCATCTCCGAAATACTGCAGATGGAGATCGGTGATTCACCGGCGCCTCAACGAAATCCGCTGGTTGCGGGGCCCTACCTAAATCACTGCTGAGAATTTTCATGCTGCGTTGCGCCCCGGATGGAATATTGTGTTTGTATGCGGACGATTTGGGCGGGCTTGCTGGCCGTCGTCCTGCTAACTCCGGCGGGATGGGCTGCGTACCGGCTTTGGCCGCGGCCGCTCGTCACGCGGCCTGTGGCTCTCATTCCTGTATGCGAGCAGTCGGGCGCCCGTACGGTAGTTACTTTGCCGAGCCGGTTTCTGGTCGCCCGCGTTGCCCGCTATGACGACGAGCTGTACGCCTACCTGATGTTCACGTACCTGCGGGGGATCCCAGCTTTCCAAAATACGGAGATGCTCTTGACCTTCCGGAAATCCTCAGGGGCCATTACTTACGAGATCCAGGCGAGACTGGAAAACGACCTCCTGTCGTCTCTCGATCTGCTCGCGCGCGCGAAGGCGAATGGACAGATTTCGGCCTATGATTGGCGGTTTGTCCATATCGATACCTACCGCGGGCTGCAATACCAGACCGGCATCTTCGAAACCGCGTACAACCGGCCCAGCCAGAGAAGTCTGGAGAGCCTGACGCGGCCGGAACTGGAAGACTACATTCAGAGATTTGTCACTTTCAAATCCGCCACCGACCGGCGGGTCCACGGCAGCATCGAAGTGGCTCTCAAGCCCTTGACGCCGCCGCAGGCGAGCCAACTGGCGGACGATATCGTGACGGTCAGCGATTTCTATTCCTTGCCGCTGGATTTCTTCCTGGGTATCGGCGCCATGGAAAACAACTACATGGACGTGAAGGGGGACCTGAGTCACGCCGTCTGGAAACGGCGCGCCGGCCGCGGGGATGTCATTCTCAAACGGCGGCGTCGTAAGGTACTGGTGCTGGATCAGGCGTCCGGCATCTGGCAGATCACGCGCGAAACCTTGCGTTATGCCCACAAACTCTATCGCAAGGACACTCGGGATTACTCATTGTTACCGCCGGATCTGCGGCCGCCCCAGGAGCTCAATCCGGACGAAGTGAACCCCCAGGTGCTCACCACATATGCCGGCCTTCTCTTTCGTGACTTGCTGGACCGGTTCCACGGAGACGTGGGAAGTGCGGTGGGCGCGTACAACGGGGGTCCGGCAAATCCCAATCCGCGGTATGAAGAGGGAGTGCGCATGGTCGCCGATTATGCCCGGCGCATCATGGAGCATGCCGCCGCGCTCGATGGACTTCCGGCCGCTGGCATGGACTTTCTCATTCCGGAAAACGGAGGGCGGGATTCGGCAGCCCGCTAACCCGCGGCTCTCTTACTGAAGTTATCAGGTAGCGAAATCGGCCTGTCCGCAGTAAGCATTGTGTTGGCAACAGCCCTCCCGCACAATGCCGGTATGCGTTCGCAGATTTTCTGGTTCACGCTGGGGATGACGGCAATCCCTTTCGCGCAATCTCAGCAGCCGCCGGATTTCCGGCAGACGCACTGGGGCATGACCAGGGCGGAAGTGCGCGCGGCCGAAAAAGCTAAGCCCGCGGCCGATCCCGCGAATGATCCGTACCTGCTCTATCGGGGCTCGGTCGAAGGTCTGAATTGCCTGGTGGGATACGTTTTCCTCGACGATCAACTGGTCCGGGCTTTATACGTGATCGATCCGAAGCCGGCCGGCCTGATTGACTATCTTTCCGAGTATCAACATCTCAAGCGGGCGCTGATTGGGGAGTACGGTCAGCCCGCGAAGGATGAGGAAGTCTGGTCAAACGATCTTTACAGGGACAAACCCGAAGAGTATGGGAAGGCCGTAGCTGCCGGGCATTTGAAACGGTTCACCGCCTGGAAGACGGACACCACCGAGATCAACATTTTTCTGAATGGCCATAACTCCAAAATCGATCTCTCGGTGGATTACGCCAGCGTCCGTCTCGCAGGCCTGAAAAATCGCATCGGGCGAACTGTCCCGGCCGGGGCGTTTTAAACTCCGTTGAGTTGGCCCGGCGCCCGCTTTATTTGATGTGCGCCCGGTCTTTTTCGTTTTCGTTGCAGAAGGATTCCAGAATGTCGCTGTCCGGCATCAACAGCAGTCTCACTCGAAACGCGATCGGCTTCGTGTACATCTTGGGATCGTCGAGGGTGATCTGTAATTCCATGTGCCCGAAATCGAGGCGGTGGAATCGTTCTTCCACCCGCAGCTGCGCGCTGTGCGGATGGCCCGCCGTGTCGACGCGCATCTCATCGTTAAAGCCACTCGTGTCGACCACGAGCCTGTCGCCTTCCCACCGGCCCACGGAATACCCCAGCCAGGCAGGATTCGGGTCCCTCGGCAGCGGGCGTCCGTCCGTGTAGATCTGCCGGTGCGTGCTGTCCACTTCATACAGGACCACGAGTTGCTGCTGCATCTGCAAGATCTTGAACGGAAAACCAATCAGCTCGGCGCGCGGAACCCCTAAGGGAAGACACCGTTCGTCGGGCGACCGATAATCCTTGCGACGGTTCCGCATGAGAGCCAGTGCTTCCGGGCGTACCGGCGCGTGCTCGGGCGGAAAATCGGCAAGGATGTTGAAGAAATACTTGGAAAAGGTTGTGAGATCGTCGCCCGGCACGTCGCCGACTTCCAGATTGCCGAGCAGTTTCTCGACTTCGCCGGGGACTGGTTCCACCTGCCACACTCCGCTCAAATCCGGTCTGCCCGCCGCCCGCGGCGCCCGTGCCTGCAGGTTCGGCTTGCCGTCTTTTCCGCGCGGCGTGCCCCGCGACGGGTAGTTCAACCATTGCGCGTGCACCGTGGCACATGCCAGAAATACGAGAAATCGGGTCAAGGGCAGCCAGCGTAGCATACGTTTACCGTCCGAGTGGATCCTCTGCTGATTGTACGGAGATTTGTGCTTGCGGAATGGATGACCTCGCATACTGCCGCCGGACCAGCGATCGCTTCATGTATGCTGGGTTCACAGGATATGGCCCATGCCGGCGCGGGACCGCCTGACTAAGGACTTTTTCAATGGATCAGGAGCTTTGGCGGAAGGCAGAAGAACTCTCCCATGCCGCGTTGAAGCGCGCACCTCAAAGCCGCCAGGCGTTTCTGGACGACGCCTGCGGCGGAAATTCCATCCTGCGTAGCGCCGTAGATCTGATCCTCGCGCAGGAGCGCGATCGGGAAACCGCCACCATGACGATGGGAGCAAGCGGCTTCCAGCCGGGTAGGCAACTCGGACCTTATCGTGTCGTGTCGCCGTTAGGCGCAGGCGGCATGGGCACGGTTTATCGGGCGCATGACACCAAGTTGGGCCGGGATGTAGCCATTAAGACTCTGCCTCCGGAATATGTGAACGATCCGGACAGGCTGGCCCGGCTTCGCCGCGAGGCGCGGACGCTTGCCGCGCTGAATCACCCCAACATCGCCGCGATCTACGGGCTGGAGGAGCCCGGGGACGCCCTTTGTCTGGTCCTCGAATTAGTGGAAGGCGAGACGTTGCACGGCCCCATGCCCATAGCCGACGCTCTCGCAGCGGCAGACCAAGTGGCCGAAGCCCTGGAAGCCGCGCACGAAAAAGGAATCGTCCACCGCGATTTGAAACCCGCCAACATCAAGCGGACACCGCAAGGCAAGGTCAAGGTGTTGGACTTCGGTTTGGCCAAGGCCGTATGGGGCGACGAAGGAAACGAAAATTTCCCGCAGTCTACCCTGTTGAAGGGCGAGCAAACAGTGGCGGGGCATATCCTGGGTACGCCCCCCTACATGAGCCCGGAGCAGGCGCGCGGGGAATGCACCAACAAGGGGACCGATATTTGGGCGTTCGGTTGCGTCCTCTACGAACTGCTGGCGGGGAAGCGAGCGTTTCAAGGCGAGTCCATCAGCGCGATCTTGTTGGCCGTGACGGAGCGTGATCCGGACTGGCAGGCGTTGCCGGCCAAGACCCCGGCGAGGATCCGCGATCTGTTACGACAGTGTCTGCAGAGGGACGCGAGCCGCCGTCTGCAATCCATCGCCGAGGCGCGCCGGATCCTTGAGCAGTCGCAACGCGGGTGGCACGGGTTGCGGGCAGGCCCGATCGCAGGCGCGGCGGTGGCGGCCCTGGCCATCGCAGGCATAGCAGGCTGGTACTTCGGCGCCCGCAAGCGTCCGGTGACGTCGCCCACCGAATATGCCCAGATCACCGATTTCAGCGACTCCGCTTCCGCGCCGGCGCTTTCGCCGGATGGACGCATGGTGACTTTCTTACGCGGGGGAAATCCTTTTCTCACGACCGAACAGGTCTATGTCAAGCTGCTGCCGGATGGTCAGTCCATGCAGCTCACCAATGATCCACGTCCAAAGTACAATCCGGTATTTACGCCCGACGGCTCGCGCGTCGCATACACGGTGAACGATAGCCAGGAAAATTCCTGGGATACCATTACCGTCCCGGTTACGGGGGGCCTGCCCACGAGATTAATGCGAAATGCCGCGGGAATGAGCTGGATCGGAAACGGCCGCATTCTCTTTTCGGAGGTGATGAGCGGCACGCTCGTGCACATGGGTATCGTCACTTCGCAGGAAAGCCGGGCGGGGGAGAGGCAGATTTATTTCCCGGAGCAAGTGCGCGCGATGGCGCACTATTCGTATTTGTCACCGGACCAAAAATCGATACTGACGGTCGAGATGGATCCCGCATGGCTGCCCTGCAGGCTGGTGCCGATGGAACAGGCTTCCGCGGGGCGGCAGGTCGGTCCTCCGGGCTCGTGTACCGCGGCCGCGTGGTCTCCGGACGGGAAGTGGATGTACTTCACTGCGCAGGCTAACGGAGCCAGTCATATCTGGCGGCAAAGGTTTCCCGACGGAACTCCGGAGCAGATCACCATGGGACCCGGCGAGGAGCAAGGGCTCGCGGTGGCGCCGGACGGCAAAACGTTAATTTCGTCGGTGGGCGTTCGCAAGAGCTCGGTCTGGATGCATGACGCTTCGGGGGATCGCCCCCTGTCGCCCGAGGGTTCGGCGACGTCTCCCAAATTCTCTCCCGACGGAAAGCTGGTGTATTATTTGCTGCGAAAGAACACTTCCGACGCCAACGAACTCTGGTCAACGGAACGCGCTTCGGGAATATCCCGTGCCGCGCTGCCCGGCGTTTCGCTCGTCGATTTTGATATCTCGCGCGACGGGCAGCAGGTGGCGTTTACGGCCCGCAACGGTTCGGATTTTCAGATTTACCTTGCGCCGTTGGATGGGAGCGCGCCGCCTCGCCTGGTGGTGCGCGGCGGAAACTATGTCAGTTTCGGTGGTTCGGACAAACTGATTTTTCGACAATTGGGAACGCACGCCGCCTCCGTTGCCCGGGTTAAAACGGATGGAACGGGTTTGGAACGTATTCTCGACACGATCGCGGATATGGCCTTCGTATCGCCGGACGGGAGTTGGTTCACTGTCGCGGGTGTCGGCGCGGTGGATGGCACGATAGCAGTATCTTTGAAGGACGGAAGCCGGAAAATGATTTGCGCCCGCCTTTGTCTACCTCGTTGGTCCGCCGACGGTGCGTACCTCTATGTGACGATGAATCCCACTCCGACGCAGGCAACTCCGACTCTGATCTTGCCGATTCCTCCGGGAGCCGGTCTGCCGGCCTTGCCCCCGGAGGGACTGGGGCCGCACGCCGGTGAGGAATCGCCGGGGATCGCAAAGATCCGAGAGGACTGGCCGGCGCCGGGACCGGACCCGCAGACTTATGCGTTCATGAAGTCGGACTTCATCGGCAACTTATACCGGATTCCGCTGCATTAGGTTAGGGGATTCGGAAAATCAGCCTCACAACCGGCTGATCGCCGCCAGAACGGCTTCCGGCCTTGCGCGGACGCGTATGTCATCGGTCAGGTTTACCCAACGGATCGTGCCCGCAGTATCTACTAAGAACTCGGCTGGACGGGCTATGTCCTTACCGCCTTCGCCGCCCTTTGGATGCAGCACACCGTATTGCCGGATCACCTGCGCGTTGGGATCGGAGAGAAACGGGAAGCGATACCCCCGCGACTCACAAAGCTTTTGCGATTCGGCCGGCGAATCCACACTGATCGCGACAACCTCGACGCCCCGGGCATGGAACTCATTCAAGTGCTGCTGGAAACTCCGCAACTCGGAGTTGCAGAATGGTCACCAATAGCCGCGGTAGAAGACCAGCACAATCGCGCGACGACCTTTCAACAGCTCGGAAGAAGCCACCGGTTTTCCGGCGATGTCCTGAAGTACAAAGGCAGGCGCGGGCTGGCCGGTGCGCACAACACGCTCTGCCGACGGAATTTGCTTTCCCAGGTAGAGAATGGTGACAACGAAAAACCCGAAGAGGAGCACACTGAGCGCGGCGAGAATGGAGCCGCTGATCTTGCCGCGGTAGCGTTCCGGCTCGCGAAACGCTCGCCTTACACCAAGCGCAAGCACGCCACCGCCCAAAAGAAACAGCAGGTAGTTGGCCCAAGGCACGTCGCGGGTAACAGGGAACAGAGTGAAGATCGGGATGTAGCTAACCAGAGCAACGATCACGATCGCAAACCCGGCCCAGATCGAAATGTTACGGCGGCGCTTCATCAAGCCATCACGCATTGACCGAAACTTTGGTTTTAGTGCGCCATTGAGCCTATCACAGTGCGGTAAGTGTTGCGCGCCTGATTCCGGTCATAGCAAATGTCGGGATTACCCGAACAATTCCCGCGCGTCTATCTTTTTCCGCGCCGGCGCCAGCGGGGCGTTCAGGAATTCCAGGAACGGCGCCATCGCGCGGAAACGGCTCTCGATTTCGCGGAACAGGCGCGGCGACGTCACCATATCGGCGGGCAGTTCGATATATAGGAGGAACTGTTTCATGCGGAGCAGGTCTTCGGCCGGATGTTCCTTGGGAAACCCCTTCGGCGGCCGCGAGAGCTGCTCGCCCTGCAATTCGCCGAATAGCTTGCGGACCGTGCGCGAATTCGTGATCCGCCGGAGTTCTTCGTGGCGCGCCGCAATGTGATTGCGAACGGCCAGGAGCGTTTCCGGCGCGGGCATATAAATCCCGCCGCCCACCGCGACTTCTTTATGCGACACCGCGCAATAGAATCCGGCGCCGCCGTGATGCTCCAGGCCGCGGCGCGGGAAACTCGCGGCGATCTGCTGCTTGTACGGCGACTTGTCCTTGCTGAACCGCGTGTCCCGGTAGAAACGGTAGATGGCTTTTGCCGGATCGGTGACGTATTGCGGCGCATAGTCCATCAGGGCCGTGTTCAGCGCCGCCACCAGCTGCTGCATCGGAGCCTTCACTTTTTCCTCGAAAATCGTTTTTCGCGGTTGAAACCAGTCGCGATTGTTGTTGCGGGCCAGGCCGCGAAAGAATTGAACACCCTCGGGGGGGAAACCAGGAAAACCGGAACGCATGAGTGCCTCCTTATATAATTGAGATAATGCCAGCCGCGGAAGAGGCGCACGCGCGCCTCGCCGAGATTCCTAATTTAACTGTTTCCGCCGGAACTCTGCTTTCCCGCTACACCCGTTTCGGCATCGGGGGTCCGGCCGATCTGTACGCCGAGACCGCCGACACGCAGGCGTTCATTGCCGCATTCACGGCAGTGCGCGCCAGCGGCATCGAGATCGCGGTGATTGGAGATGGCACGAACCTCATCGTGTCCGACCAGGGCTTTCGCGGCGTGGTGCTGCGCTATCGCGCCGCCCGGCTCCAGGCTGTCGGATCCTGCGTGATGGCGGATTCAGGCGCTGTGCTCCAGGACCTGGTGGATTTCGCGATAGCGCGCGGCTTGAAAGGCCTGGAAACGCTGGCGGGCATTCCGGGATCGGTCGGCGCCGCAGTCTACGGCAATGCCGGCGCCTATGGCCACGCGATCGCCGAACGCGTGGTCCGCGTGCGGTTCTATGATGGCGCCGAAATCCGCCTGTTCAGCAACGAACAGTGCCAGTTTCATTATCGCGAGAGCATTTTCAAGCAGCACAAAGAGTGGATCATCTTCTCCACCGAGCTGGGCCTGGAGCCGGCCGAGGCCGCGGCGCTGCGCAAAACCGCCGACGATATCATGAAGATCCGCAATGAAAAGTTTCCAGTTACCATGCGATGCGCGGGCAGTATTTTCAAGAATCTTCTTTATAAGGACCTGCCCCCGGCGGTGGCCTCCAGCGTTCCGGCGTCGGTGGTGCGCGAAGGCAAGGTGGCGTCGGCGTATTTTCTCGAGCAGGTGGGCGCCAAAGGCATGGAGCGCGGCGGCATCCGCGTAGCCGATTACCATGCCAATCTGATCTATAACGCCGGCGGCGGCACCGCGGCCGATCTCTGCGTCGTGATTCAGGAACTCAAGCAGCGCGTCCGCGATCGGTTCGGTATTGAAGTCGAAGAAGAAGTCCAGTATGTAGGCTGACGCCGATCCTGCCGATTCTTCCCTGTGGCGGGACTGTTCACGGCGGCGGCGCAGCGGCATATCAGCCTCCTGCGGCGTGCGCTGGCCCCTCATGGCCGCCGGCTCGAACGCCAGTTTCGCCGTCAGCTCCAGGAAGACGGCTGGAGCTCTCCCCAGGTGCGCGCCTTGTTGGCCGTAACGCCGGTGGCCTGTGCGCGCGCAGCCTCGCTCACGCAATTCATGGAACAGGTCGATCAGCAAGGGCGCCGGCTGGACAATCTGGAGGTATCGCCGGACAAAGTCCTCCATGCGCTCAATCAGTTCGGCCGGTACGTCGGTGGGGCGCTGGAGAGCCGTTTTGAGCCGGCGCGCGAGCAGTTACATATGGCGACGCGCCTGGTGCTCGACCGCGCTTTCCTGTGCGAGGAAGCCCTGAGACGGGCGCGCCTGGAGGAGCAGGTCCGCCGGCTCGAGGCGTTAGCCCGCCACGCAGAGGAGCAAGAACGCCGGCGCATCGGGCGGGAATTGCACGATGAAGCCGGCCAGGCCCTGATGGTGCTGCGGCTGCAGTTGGAAATGATGGAGCGGGACGCGCCGGCGAGCTTGCGGCCGCGGCTGGCCGAAGCGCGCGAACTGGCCGCGCGCACCGCCGTCGAGCTGCGGCGGATCATCGCGGCGCTCAGCCCCGCGGTGTTGGAACGGCTCGGCTTGGAAGCGGCTGTGCGGCAGTTAACCGCACGGTTCGGCAAGATTCACTCCGCCCGAGTGCGCCTGCGGATCCATTTGCCAAAAGAGCCGATTTCCAGGCCGGTTGAGGAGGTGGTGTACCGGGTGGTGCAGGAGTGTCTCCACAACATTGCGCGGCATTCCCGGGCGACCGCTGTAAACCTTGATTTGCATGCCGCCGATAAGAGTATCGAGCTGAGCGTTCGTGATAATGGCGCCGGCTTTTGTGCGGATCAGGTTGGCGGCAAGCCGAAGTCGTTCGGGCTGGCGGGCATGCAGGAGCGGGCCAAGTTGTTGAACGGAACGCTCCGGGTGCTAAGCAGGCCGGGCCAGGGTACCCGGATCAGGCTGGAGTTGCCGCTCCAAGCCGCACCGGTGGTAACCAATGGCAAAGATTCGCATACTGTTGACTGACGATCACACACTGTTCCGGCAAGGCGTCCGGACGCTTCTGTCTGGCGAAGAAGACATGGAAGTAGTGGGCGAGGCGGCTGATGCTGCCCAAGCCGTGGTGCTGGCGCGGCAATTCCGGCCCGATGTCGTCTTGATGGACATCGGCATGGCGGGCATGAGCAGCTTCGAGGCCACGCGGCAGATTCGCAAGCAGCGTTTCGAGACCAAAGTGGTCTTCCTGTCGATGTACGATGACGAGGATTACCTTGCCGAGTCTGTCGAGATCGGCGCCAGCGGCTACATTCTGAAAGAGAGCCCGGCCGATCAACTGGTGACCGCCATCCGGGAAGTCTATCGCGGGGGCAACTACTTGAGCCCTCGTCTGCTGACCCGCCTGGTTGACGGATTCCGGGAGCAAGGCCGCGGGCCGGTCCGGTCAACCCGCCTTGGCACTCTGACCAAGCGTGAGCGCGAGGTCACCAAGTTACTGGCGGAAGGAAAGTCGGTCAAAGAGGTCGCCGCCAATTTCGATCTGAGCGTGAAAACCATCGAGGCGCACAAGTTCAATTTGATGCGCAAGCTCAACATTCACAATAAGGCGCAACTGGTGCAGTACGCGATTCAGAAGAAGATCATCCGGCTACCGGAGCCGTTCATGGGGGCGAGTTGACGCGTCCGCCGAGCCACACGTGTCTGGCCTGACACGTTCCGGAGGCCGAATCTCCTGAATTATGAATAACTTAGATTTGGTTTCAGCCGTGCCTTTCATCTCCTCGTACGGAGGATGCGGAGATGCTCAGGACGGCGGAACAGATCAGGAAGCTGGCGGCGGTAACGACCGTGGTGCTGTGGGCGACAGCGGAGGCGTTGGCTCAGGAGAATTCCCTAAAGCCGGCGCGGCGGGTTGTGGTGAGCATACCGGATCGCAAACTGGCGGTTGTGGAATCGGGGCGGGTGGTGAAGATTTTCTCTACGGCGGTGGGGGCCGAGAAAACGCCGAGTCCGACCGGCACGTTCACCATTATGCAGCGCGTCACGGATCCGACCTGGTATTCGAAGGGGAAGATAGTGGGACCCGGCAAAACGAACCCAATCGGCACGCGTTGGATTGGTCTAAGCGCGAAGGGGTATGGGATTCACGGGACGAACAGTCCGGCTTCGATCGGGCACAACGCTTCGCACGGATGCATCCGGATGCGGAACCGGGATGTAGAAGAACTCTTCACGATGGTGGCGGTGGGGGACGAGGTCGAATTGCATGGCGAGCGGACGCCGGAGCTGGACCAGATCTTTGGAGTTTATTTGGCGCAGGCCGGCGCGGTAGCAGGCCAGTAGGAAGGATGAAATGGAAAACGTTATTGGTTGTGCAGTGATGGCGGCGATCACGTTCCCGGTTTCGTTTTTCGTGGCGCGGGGATGCCTGCGCGCGGTAATCCGGCTGATTGCGGGGAACGAACGGCGCCATATGTTATCCTCGCAGTCGTGAAGGCGTGGCACGCGGCAATGGCCGCGGTTTTGTCGCTGGTTCCCCAAGCCTCCACGGCTGCCGATGACCTGCCGGGCGCGGCGCGCGAGTTGGCGCGAAAGACCTCAGGTGTTTTCCGGGGACCGGTGACCGCGAGCTATCGCAATCTTTCCTCACTTCCAGACTCTGAATTGACGCGGGTGCGCCGCGAATTTGAGGCGGCGCTGCCGGCTGCCGCCGAGGGCGGACCGCCCGCCGAAGCGCGCCTGACTCTTTCTGAGAACACGTCGCAGTTTTTGCTGGTGGAAGAGATTCGCCGAGGCGAGGAATCTCAAGTGTGGATCGCGGACTGGAAGCGGTCGGAGCGTCCAGCGGTTTCGGTTTCCGGATTTACGCTGGAGAAGAAGCTGATCTGGGAACAAGCCGAGCCGATTCTGGACATCGCGCTGGCCGGAGACGCTCTGGTGATCCTGACGCCGACGAAGATTACGGTTCAAGGAGGCCAGCGGCAAGGCTCGATTCCTTTGATGCCCGCCAAGCCGTGGCCCCGCGATTTGCGCGGACGCGTGCGGATGAGCGGCGGGCGGCTGCAGGTGTATTTGCCGGGCATGGGGTGTAGCGGCTCGGTGGAACCGGCGCTCAATGTGGAGTGCCATGCGAGCGAGGAGCCGTGGGTCTTAGAGTCGGGAAGCCGCGGCATTGTGCTGGGGAATTTCGCGGCCGACCGCAATTATTTTGACGGGCATGTGGTAGCGCAGAATGGCCTGCCGAAATCCGTTGCGCCGTTTTATTCCGCAGCGGCGGTGGAGGAGCAGGGGAATCTCTGGTGGCTGCTGTCTCTGCTCGACGGGCGCACGCAGGTTCTGGACAATTCACTCGAGCCGGTGGCTGCCGTTTCGGGATGGGGCAGCGACCTGGTGGGAATCAGCGCACGGTGCGCCGGCGGCTCGCAGGTTCTGGCGACGCGGCCGGGGGATGCCAACGAGCCGGATGCGATCCAAGCGTTCAGCCTGAACAATCACCTGCCGGTTCCGCTGGGGCCGGCCGTGACATTCGCCGGACCGGTGACGGCACTGTGGCCTTCCGGTTCCACGTCGGCGCTGGCGGTGGCGCGCGATACGGGGACCGGGAAATATGCAGCATATGTGCTCACGATTATTTGCGGTCCTTAGCCTGCTGGCGTGGTCGCTAACGGCGGCAGCCGCGACGCGGCCGCGCTATGGCGGCACGCTGCGGGTGGAAGTGCGGGAATCTTATGAAACGGCGGATCCACCGCAGACCGGGCGCGGGATGGCCGATCTGGGGGACGCGTTCAGCATCTCGCGGTGGGATGCCGGGCGGCTGGCGGTTTATTCGGCCAACGAGAGCGCGGCTGGCGGACGGCCCTACCTGGACACGGTAGAAATTCAAATGGCGCGGCCGCTGCGCGAGCAGGCGATCGATCTGGAACTGGGCAGGGCGGATGTGGTCCAGCTCGGGTTGAGCCGCGCCGCGGCCGGACGCAAGACGTGGACGTCGGCTCCAGTGCGCTTGATGGCGCTGGTGTTCAGCGGGCGCATCACGGATGCACGGATTCGGGAAGCGCTGGCATGGGCGGTGGACCGTTCCGCGATACACAACGTGCTGCTGCAGCGGCAAGGCGAGATTTCGGGGGCGCTGCTGCCACAGTGGATCTCCGGTTACGCGTTTTTGTTTCCGACAGGCGTCGATGTCAACCGGGCGCGAATGCTGGTGGGGAGCGCGCCGCAAGCCTCGCGGGTATTTTCACTAGGGTTTGACGATCCCGGCTTGCGGCCGATTGCGGAGCGGATTGTGTTGAATGCGCGCGATGCCGGCCTGGCGGTGACGGTAAGCGCCGGCGGGAATGCAGACGTGAAGCTTTACGAAACGCGAATTGAATTCGAGGAGCCATGGCGGGCTCTTGCGGGGTTGGCGGTGTCGATGGGTCTGCCGGAACCGGCGCGGGGGGACGCGCCGGAAGCCTTGCTGGAAGCGGAGCGAGGACTGCTGGCGGGGTTCCGAGTGATCCCGCTGTTTCACCTTCCCGATGTCTACGGGGCCGGAGCGCGGGTGAAAGGCGGCCCGGGGATTACGCCGCTCGGGGTGTGGCGGTTCGGGGATTTGTGGGTGGAAGGAAACCGGCCGTGACGCTGCGCACGCGGCTTCTCCTGACCTTCACAGTGGTGGTGGTGGCAACGGTGGCGCTGGTGGAGATCCTGGTCTCCCGCACGACGCGCAACGCATTCGAGCGAATGGAAAACCAGCGTGTCGAGGCGCTGGTTACGCAATTCCGGCGCGAATTCGCGCGGCGCGGGGATGAGATTGTCCGGGCAGTGAACAGCATAGCGGCTTCCGACGCCGCCACCAGCATTGCGCTGTCGCCGGACCCCGCGGCGCACTACAACGAAGCTCCGGCGCTGGCGATGGCCCATGGGCTGGACCTGTTGGAGTTGGTCGCCGGTGATGGCACCATCATTTCGTCGGCGGAGTGGCCGGCACGCTTCGGATATAAAGAGGAATGGCTGGCCGGGACGACGGCATGGAAATCGCGCGGCCCGTTCTTACGGCGGGAGGAACTTTCGGACGGCGTGACACTGGCGTTGGCCGCCGTAGGCGAGACGCAGGCTGGAGATCACTCGCTGTATATCGCGGGCGGGCAGAAGCTCGACCGCGGATTTCTTTCGAGCTTAGTGCTGCCGACCGGCATGCGGGTGCTGCTGTACCGGAACCTGGAGCCGAAGGTTGCAGCGGGGGAACTGATCGATGCGCAGGGCCAGGCGCCGCAGGCGGCGGAATTCCTGCCGCTGATCGAGGAAGTTCGAACGCAGGGGCGCGAGACAACACGAACCCTCGGCGGCGGGACCGCGGCCGAGACATTTCACGCTTTGCCTCTGACGGGAAGCGCGAACAACGTATTGGGTATTTTGCTGATCGGCAGTTCACGCGCGGAGTTGGTGGAGCTGGAAGCGTTTCTTCGAAACACCGGAGTGGTGCTAGGGGGCGGCGGAATTCTGGTGGGGCTGGTGCTGGCGTGGTGGGCGACGGCGCGCGTGACCAGGCCCGTGCAGGCACTGGCGATCAGCGCGGGCAAAGTAGCGGCCGGAGATTGGAATACCACGGTAGATGTGTCAACAACGGATGAGGTGGGAAGGCTGGCGCTCGCGTTCAATCGAATGACGCGGGAACTGGCGGCGCAGCGGGAACGGCTGGTGCAGGCCGAGCGTGTGGCAGCGTGGCGCGAACTGGCGCGGCGGCTGGCGCACGAGCTGAAAAACCCGCTATTTCCGCTGCAGATCACAGTGGAAAACATGCAGCGGGCGCGCGAGCAATATCCGCAGGAGTTCGACGAAGCGTTTCGCGAGGGCACGGCCACCCTGATCTCCGAACTAGGGAATCTGAAGCAGATCATCGCGCGCTTCAGCGACTTCGCGAAAATGCCGGCGCCGCAGATGCAGCGGGTGAACTTGAACGAGTTGGCGGCGGAAACCATGAAGCTATTCGACGCGCAACTAGCGAAGGCCGGCATTACCAGCCGAGTCGAGCTGGACCGCGCGTTACCGCAGACTTTGGCGGACTCCGAGCAGATGACGCGGGTGCTGCGCAATTTAGTGCTCAATGCGATCGATGCGATGCCGGGAGGAGGCACGCTGACAATCCGGACCCACGCGAGCGAAGGCAGCGTGCGGCTGGAGGTAGCGGATACGGGACAGGGTCTGACGCCGGAGGAGTGCGAGCGGCTGTTCACGCCGTACTACACCACCAAGACGCACGGGACCGGGCTGGGACTGGCGATTGTGCAATCGGTAATCAGCGACCATCACGGGCGAATCTCGGTGGAGAGCCAGCCCGGGAAAGGCGCGACGTTCCGGATCGAGTTGCCGGACGGCCGCTAGTGCCGCGCGGTGACGGTGATCTCGATGTGGGCCTCCGGCACCGCCAGTTTGACCACTCCCACGGTGGTGCGCGAGGGCCGGTCGCTCTTGAAGTACGTCGTATAGATGTTGTTCATGCGCTGGAACAGATTCATGTCCGTCAGATACACCTGAACGGACACCACATCCGCGTAAGACATCCTGGCTTCGCGGAGAATGATGCCGATGTTGTCGAGCACCTGGCGGACTTCGGCATCAAAGTCCTCCGGAACTTTTTGAGTTTTCAGATCCCGTCCGATCTGCCCAGACACGTACAAGGTGCCATCGGCCAAGACCCCCGGATTGAATGCGCCGCCGGGGGCGAATTCCTTCGGTTGAATGATCTTCTTCGCGGCGAAGACGGGCACCGCGCCGAGCAAAGCAACGGCAAACAGGCATGCGAGTTTCATGGGTATAGTGAATCACACCGCGGCACCGCGGGGGACAGCGTGGAACTGTCTGCTATATTGTTGCCTACCGGTCACCATGAGCCCCACTCGGACTGTCCAATCCGGTTCTGACAGGAGCCGGATGAATCGGCGCGATTTCCTGGGCGCCTCCGCTATCGCAGGACTGAGCGGCTGCGCGCCCAAGGCGAGAAGAGCGGCAACTCCTCCAGGGCCGGGACCCAACGACGTACTTCCCAAACTCATGCCGATCCGGGCGCAGGCCGACAGGATCTTTCGCATCACAGTGTGCCTGCGCCCCTTCCGCGCGGCTGGACCCCGGCTGGATGTAGAGCGCGTTGGGGATAAGACCGTGGTACACAACTACGGACATGGCGGCAGCGGCTGGTCGTTGTCGTGGGGGTCGAGCAATATCGCGGTCGAGAAAGCGATGGCGGGCGGAGAACGGGACGTGGCTGTCATCGGATGTGGCGCGTTGGGGTTGACCTCGGCGATTCTGCTGCAGCGCGCGGGCGCCAGGGTTACTATTTATGCCAAGGAGCGCCCGCCGGAAGTGAGATCCGCGCGCGCAACCGGTTCCTGGACACCCGACTCACGGATCGCGTTGACGGGCTCCGTGTCAGCCGATTTCCCAGCACTCTGGGAGAAGATGTGCCGCTACTCGTTTCATACCTACGAAAGCTATCTGGGACTGGCGGGGAATCCTGTGGAGTGGACGGATCGTTACCTGCTGTCGGATATGAGTCCGGCTGAAGCGGAAGCGACCCAGCGGCGCGACGATACCCTGGACTTTGCGTACTATCGGGACCGAATTGCCGATTTGACGCCGCGTTCTCAAGATCTGCCACCGGGGAGCCACCCTTTTCCAACGCGATATGCCAGACGGAATTCGAATCTCACGTTCAACATCGCAGGCTACTCGCGGCAACTTGTGACGGACTTCCTGGTGGAGGGCGGCAAGATCGAGAGGGTTGAATTTCATTCGCCATCCGACTTGAGCCAGGTGCTTCAGAAAGTGGTGATCAACGCGACGGGCTATGGAGCCAGAGCGCTCTGGAACGATGAGTCGATTGTCCCGGTGCGAGGCCAGATTGCCTGGTTAATTCCGCAGCCGGAAGTGAATTATGGAGTGATGTATAAGAACGTGAACGTCGTCTCGCGGCGGGATGGCATCGTGGTGCAGGATGTGAGCAAAGGGGACATGGAGGGCTACAACGACTCGAATGAGCAGCCCGATCGAAGAGCGGCGGAATCCGCCGTTCAGGTAGTGGCGGAGTTGTACCGGCGGATGACGGGAGCGGGCCGGCCGCAGGGCGACTTGCGGCGCACCTGACCGGAAGCAAGCCGTGTATCGCTGACAAATATGAAAATCGTGCTGGTGGGAGCCACAGGGTTTATTGGATCGAGAATTCTGGCGGAAGCGGTTGAGCGGGGCCATTCAGTCACGGCTCTGTGCCGTCATCCAGCGAAGGTGCTGAAGCACGCGAATGTGGACGCCCGATTTACCGACGTCGTGGATACCGAATCATTGCAGCTTCTTTTTTCGGGACACGATGCCATCGTTCATTCGTACGCGCCGCCGTTCGATGAGAAGGTGCGGGCCGAAGCCGACAAATATGTCACCAAACTGACGGCTGAAGGACGGCCGGTAATGGAGGCGTTCGCCACGTACCGGCCGGCGGATCCGGTGGCGCATCAGGCTGACGTGCAACGGCGGATTGCCGCGCAGACGCAGGGCACGCAATCGATTATCGGCGCGGCGCGAAGCGCCGGAACGAAACGGATTGTGGCAGTGGGCGGCGCGGGGACGCTGCTGGTGGACGGGGTCCGCGCGATGGATCGTCCGGAATTTCCGGTAGCCTTCGAGGGGGGAGCGAAATCCACCGCCGTCGTGAAGGAACTCTTGCGCGAATGCCCGGATTTGGAATGGACGGTGCTCTGTCCCCCGATGATGATTCGACCAGGTGAGCGGACCGGGAAATTCCGCTTGGGACTCGACGATTTGATCCAAGCCGCAGATGGATCCAGCCGGATTTCCGCCGAGGACTACGCGGTGGCATTCGTGGACGAGTTAGAAAAACCCAAGCATCTCCGGCGGCGGTTTACGGTCGGTTATTGACGTGCGGTGTCCGCTCTCTTGCGGCCGCGGTTCTGTGTGCAATCCAGGAGCACGGCCCGGGCGAATTTTCAAGGTAACCTCAAATTTGGCACACCTTCTGATAGTCGATGACGACGCCAGCACGCTGGCATCGCTGGCGCGGGCGTTTCGCATGGCGGGACACCAAGCGACAGTATGCGATAACGCGGGGCGCGCGCTGGAACTGGTGAAATCGCAAGCGTTCGACATGATGTTGTCCGACGTCGTAATGCCCGGAAAGGACGGGCTTTCGCTGCTGGAGGATTTGCGACGCCAGGAAATCACGCTGCCGGTGGTGATGATTTCGGGGCAGGCGAATATCGAAATGGCAGTGCGGGCGACGCGGCTGGGGGCGGCGGATTTTCTGGAGAAGCCGCTCTCCACCGATAAACTGCTGCTGACTGTCGATAACGTGCTGAAGCTGAAGCGGCTCGAAGAGGAGAATCGCGAGCTGCGGCAGCGAGTCGGCAAGCATGAAATTGTCCACACGGGCGAGGCGATGAAGCGCGTGATGGCGCAAGTGGCGCGCGTGGCGGCAAGCGAGAGCCGCGTGTGCATCCTGGGAGAGACCGGGACGGGCAAGGAACTGATCGCGCGGGCGCTGCACGACCGGAGCGGGCGGCGCGACGGGCCGTTCGTCACACTCAATTGCGCGGCGGTACCGGGAGAGCTGATCGAATCGGAGCTATTCGGCCACGAGAAAGGCTCCTTTACGGGCGCGGCGTCGCGGCACATCGGGAAATTCGAGCAGGCGCACCACGGGACGCTGTTTCTCGATGAGATCGGCGATATGCCGATGGTGATGCAGGCGAAGCTGCTGCGGGTACTGGAAGAAAACCAGGTGGAGCGCGTGGGCGGAGACCGGCCGATTGCGGTGGACGTGCGGGTGGTGGTGGCCACGCACCGCAACCTGGAAGAACTGGTGAAGAAGGGGAGCTTCCGACAGGATCTGTATCACCGGGTTTTTGTGTTTCCGCTGGTATTGCCGCCGCTGCGGGAGCGAGGGGACGATATACCGGCGCTGGTGAATTATTTCGCGGCACAAGTGGCGGCGCAGAACGGATGGAAGCCGCGCGCCTTTCAGCCGGAGGCGATTCGAGATCTGCAACGGTATTCGTGGCCGGGAAATGTGCGCGAGCTGCGAAACGTAGTGGAGCGGCTGCTTCTGCTGGCCGATGGGGTGGTGGACGCGGTGACGGTGCGGATGGCGCTGCCGGCGGCTGCGAACGAGCCGGGAGGCGGCATAGTAGCGACGCAGGGCACGCTTTCCGAACGCGTGGAGGCGTTTGAGCGGGAAACGATCCTGGCGGAGCTGCGGCGACACGAGCGGATGACCGATACGGCAAAGGCGCTCGGACTGGAGCGGAGCCACCTTTATAAAAAGTGCCAGGCGTTAGGCATTGACCTGCGCGCGCTCAAGAAGGGCGAAGATGCCTGAGACCCTGGAGTTCGTCCACTCGCTCTACTGCGACTTTTTCGAGCGAGGGGTTCGCTATTTTTTCCCGGAAGCTGAGCTTACGGCGCGGGGAGCGGCTCCGGAATTCCGGCCGATGCTCACAATGGATCACCGAACCGACGGGTCGCTCGACCTGGAATGGATGGGAACACGGTACCATTTCGAGCGAGCCGGGCATTCGTTTACCGAAGACCAGTTACGGCTGGTGGCGGCGATCGGAGGAGTACTGGCGACGCGGTACCGGAGCATCTTCTTTTCGGGAGCGGCCGCGGCAAGCCCGCAGTTATTCGAAGGACTGGCGGAAGACCGGTATGTTTCGGCGTTTCTGGATCCTTCGCATTATATGGGAGAAGGAGAGCCGCCGGTAAAGCGCGATGTGATCGCGGACACGATCGAGGTTTTGCGCCAAAGCTCTCTGATCACCTACGAAAATCGCCGCATCTCAACCGGTGTGATCGTGGCGAGCGCGGAGCCGGACGCGGGGCAAACGCAATCGGGGCTCCCGCCGGGAGCGGTCGCGTACAGCAGCGCACTTGTGTCGATCAAGGGTTTTCACAGGCTCTGCGATGGGTTGCACACGGTCTTCCTGGTAAATGCGGAAGGTCTTCTGGTGGACCTTGTGGATGTGAAGCGGTATGCGCGCGCGTATGGCCCGATTGCATTGCCCGCTCCGAGCCCGGAGCGGTACCGGGCGCATTGTCTGGCGACAGCCTCGGGCGGGAACATTTGTCTTGTGCTGACGCCGAATGGCGAGATCAAAATCTTCTCAGGCGGCGCGCAGATCTTCCATTTTCTGGAAGGGCGCTGGCATGTAACGGATCTGCGCGAGAAATACCGCGAGTTCCAGGATGCGATTGGCGATACGGTTTTGGCTCAGCGGCTATTCACGGTGGCGCTGAACCTGGCGGAGCATCGGCGGGGCGGCTTGTTCGTCGTGCTAGATCGCGAGGAGTTTGCGTCGGGCCTGGTTGCACCCGAGGACCTGCTGGAAAACCAGTCCGGCGGCTTTTCGAAACAGGTGCACTATCTGCTAAGAGGCAAGGTGGTCATTGAACTGGATTTGACCGTATTGCAAAGTATCGCAAGAGTCGATGGGGGAATTGTGATGGACCGCGCGGGGCGGCTGCTGGCATTCGGGGCGATCTTGCGTACTACCGGCGAGCCCATGGCTGCTCAGGAGGGCGGGCGCACAACCGCCGCGATGTATGCGTCGCGATTCGGGCTGGCATTGAAGATCAGCGAAGACGGGTCCGTGTCATTCTATCGGGGCGGCGCGAAGGTGTGGGAGATCTAGCAGCAATCGGTCCCTAAGTTCAGCGCCGAGCAGAGGGAAATCGGGGGCTGACGCGTCGCGAGGAGGCGGCATTACGTGCAGTAACACACTAACCCTGGAGGTATGACTGTTGGGGAGTCCAATGAAAAGCAACTGCATGTTAAGCTCGGGTGAAAGAGAAGCCGATAATAGGGAGCGAGTGTTCATGTTCATTTCCAGAAGCCGAACTGTAATTACGCTGACGTTGGCCGTGATCTTCCCGGTGATGAGCGCGATCGCGCAGGAAAACCATGTGGTGCCGTTGACCGAGTTGCACCGCGATGCGGCAGCAAGCACGGCGAGCCGGCAGACGAACCTGGAGAAAGTGGAGCGATTCATATCTTCGGAGAATGCCCAGAAAGCGCTGCATGCCGTGAGGCTCGACGGAAATCAGGTGACGGCGGCGCTGCCGCTGCTCGGCGATGAGGAGCTTGCGCAGTTGGCGTCACGGGCGGACCGCGCACAAGCCGATTTCGCAGCCGGAGCGCTGACCAATCAGCAGATCACTTATATAATCATCGCGCTGGCGACGGCAGTCATCATCCTGGTAATCGTGGCAAGGTGAAGCGCGCCGGTTTCGTCTTTTCGGTGTTTTGCGCAGCCGGACTGGCGGCCGAAGCGAGCGGCCTGTGGCTGGATGTTCCTTTCGTCAAACAAGTAGAGAACGGCTGCGGGGCGGCGGTGCTTTCCATGACCATGCAGTACTGGTCGCGGCAAGGCGCGCGCGTTGACACGGAATCAGCCGATGCCGGCCGGATCCAGGATGAGTTGTATTCAGCCGAGCGTCACGGCATTCTGGCGAGTGCGATGGGGCGGTATCTGGAGGCGCACGGATTTCAGGCGGTGGCGTTTCGCGGACGTTGGAGCGACTTAGGCGAGCACCTGGGGAAGGGCAGGCCGCTGATTGTCGCGATGCGGAGCGGCGGGGAATCGCACTACGTGGTGGTGGCCGGAGTGGGCGATGGTACCGTTGAGATGAACGATCCGGCGGACCGCAAGCTGCGAAAGATCGGCCGCGCCGAGTTCGAGAAGAAGTGGAGGGCCGCCGGAAATTGGACGCTGCTGGCCGTGCCGCGAGCGCTCTCTTAATCGTTGCGATCTGCTGCGCGGCGGCGTCCGCGGCCGACGATTTTCAAACAGGAACGGAACTGGCGAACTCCGGGCGGTGGGACGAAGCCCGGGCTGCTTTCCTGGCGGGGGAACGCCAGGCTCCCTCAGACAAACGCTTCCCGCTCGAATTGGCAGGCGTGGAGTACCGGGTCAAGAATTTCAGCGCAGCCAAACGCCACCTGAAGCGGGCCCTGCAACTGGATTCCGGAGACCGCTACGGTAACGACTTTCTCGGAACCCTCTACTATGTTGAAGGGAATCTCGAAGCTGCTCTCGGCTATTGGAACCGGGCCGGGAAACCGAAAATCGGAAACGTGACGATTACTCCGGAGTCCCGGCTCAATCCGGTGCTACTGGATTCGGCCATCGCGTTTGCTCCGGCAAGCGTGTTAACGCTCGATGAGTTTCGCACGACAGAGGCCCGGCTGGATGCACTGGGTGTATTCCCGTCTTACCGGGTGGAACTGGCCGCGCATCCGGAAGAACGGTTCGATGCGGCCCTGCACTGGCTCTCGCTTCCGGCGTGGATGGAACTGGCCTCCATGTTCCGAGGCGCCCCCTATCAAACGCTGACACCAACGTGGCGCAATATTGGCGGCTCGGCAATGAATTGGGACGGGATGCTGCGGTGGGATGCGCAGAAGAGGCGTGCGAGCACCTCTGTGGCGGGGCCGTTACTGCATCAAGCCAAGTGGAGATACCGGTGGTATGCCGATGCGCGGAGGGAAACCTGGAACACGGGCGGCGCGGAAGATTTCCGGCTGCAGCGGCTGGCGAGTGGAGTCGAATTCGAAGCGATTCCAAACTGGAGAGTGTCATGGCGCATGGGAGCGGAGGTCTCGTCCCGGCGGTTCGGCAATTTGCCGGAATTTTCCGGCGGCGCCGCCCTGGAGTACCGGGCGGCGCTGCGATATGAATTGCTGCGAATACCGGAACGGCGGATCACCGTGCGGTCCGGGGCGAACTGGAGCATTGGGCGAAGGTTTACCGGTTCGAGCGATTTGTTTTGGCAGGGACAAGCGTCGGTTGAGTCGCGATGGCTGCCGCAAGCCCGGGGCGACGACTATGAAATCAACACGCAGGTCCGGGCCGGCACGACGCAAGGCAACACTCCTTTCGATGAGCTGTTCATGCTGGGAGTGGAGCGCGATAACGACTTATGGTTGCGCGGCCATGCCGGCACACTGGCGGGGAAAAAAGGCAGCGCGCCGATCGGCCGCAATTACTTTCTGGTTAATTGGGATTTTCAGAAACAATTATACAGACATAGTCTGTTTGTTCTTACGGCGGGTCCGTTCCTGGACACCGGCCGCACGAATGATATTTTCGGGCGCGACGGATTCCGGCGATGGCTGGCGGATGCCGGGGTTGAAGCATCGGTTCGCGTGGCTGGCGCGCTCAAAGTGACGGTGAGTTATGGCCGGGATTTGCGCGGCGGCGGCCACGCCCTTTACGCGACGGCAGGCCAATAAGATTTAGCCAGTAAAGGGCAGGACGTACATTCCATTACGGCCGGATAAGCGCTTTGCGGCGTCTGTGATACTTTCGGAATAGCTATGGTCAAGTTTCTGATCGGCCTCGTGACGGGAGTTTTGCTGGTCATTCTGACCATCGGACTACTGTTTTTTGCGGCGCTGCGGTTTCGCGAGCGGCCGCCGGATATCTCGGATGATTCCGTGGTGGTGCTGCGCTTGACCGGAGATGTGCCGGAGAAGGCGCCGGTGGAGATTCCGTTTCTCAGCGAAGGTCACGTGCTGACGGTCGCGGATGTTTGGACGGTCTTGCGCAATGCGGCGGCGGATTCGCACATCAAAGCGGTCGTGCTGGAACCGGAAGGGCTGAGCGCCGGCTGGGCCAAAATCGAGGAGATTCGCGCCGACCTGGACAAGTTCCGGAAATCCGGCAAGCCAGTGTACGCGTACCTGCGAACGCCGCAAGCGCGCGAATACCTGGTGGCCTGCGGGGCCGATCGTATTTATATGGGCGCGGCCGACCAGTTCTATGTCAAAGGACTGCGAGCCGAGCTGATGTACTTCAAAAAGACGCTGGATAAACTCGGCGTTACGGTCGACGTGGAGCACGCGGGCAAGTATAAGGATTTCGGGGACCAGTTCACGCGGTCGGATATGAGTCCGGAGACGAAGGAAGTGATCACCTCGGTGGTGGACGATCTCTATGGAAGCATGGTGGATTCGATCGCGGCGAGCCGGAAGAAGAAGCCCGAGGAGGTGCGGGCGGCGATCGATCAGGGGGTTTTCCTGGCGGAGCAGGCTCGCAAGGCGGGATTCGTGGACGAACTGCGGTTCGAAGACGAAATGTGGGGCGATATCAAGAGCCGGCTGCACGTGAGCGATCTGAAAAAAGTCCGGGCCACCACGTATGCGAAAGCGGAGGAACCGGCCAGGCTAAAAGGCCGGAGCCGCATCGCGCTGGTGGTAGGAGCGGGCGATATTGTGCGCGGCAACGTCAATGACGATGCTACCGATGAGAGCAACCTGGCGGCGTATCCGTTCGACCGGCTTCTCGAGCAGGTGGCGAACGATTCATCAATTCGGGGCGTGGTGGTGCGGATCGATTCGCCGGGCGGAGAAGTGGTAGCGTCCGACGAAATCTGGCGGGAGATGAACCTGCTCAGCAAAAAGAAACCGACCGTGATCTCCATGTCGGACCTGGCGGCTTCCGGCGGATATTACATTGCGATGACCGGCGATCCGATTCTGGCGTATCGGGGGACGGAGACGGGTTCCATTGGAGTGGTGTTCGGCAAGCCGAACATCCATGGGTTGTACGACAAGCTCGGCATCACGAAGGATGCGATCCAGCGCGGCAAATACGCCGATATCGATTCGGACTACTCGTCACTGTCGCCGGAGGAGCGGGAGAAGCTGAAGGAAGGCATCGACGCGAGCTACCAGGATTTCGTGACCAAGGTAGCGAACGCGCGCCACCGGAAATTCAGCGAGATCGAGCCGGTGGCACAGGGCCGCGTCTGGCTGGGGTCGCAAGCGAGGGTACGCGGGCTGGTGGACCAGTTGGGCGGGCTGGATGACGCCATCGACCTGGTGAAGAAGCGGGCGAAGATTCCATCGGAAGAAGCGGTGACGGTGGTGCCGTATCCGCCGCGCCGGAGCGTATTAGACCTGATTCTCCGCCGATCTCAGCAGGATGGGCTGGAAGCGAAGCTTAGTGAATTATTTCAGGGCATGCCATTTCATGCCTGGATGCGCGGCGGGATGCTGCGTCTGATGCCGTATTGGATTGTGGTGAAGTAAACGGAGGCGCGGGCGAGCCTCATCCGGCGGGCGACAAGATCCGGACCGGACGCAGACCTGGCCGGCGTTACTTTTTGGTTGCGAGTACGGGCATGGATGCGCCATATTGGGACTGGGCGTTGAATCCAGCCAAAGCCGTGTAGAACGCAACGAAGGTCCTAAGTCGGAAAGATGTTCCCGCTAGGGACAGGCTATGTTCAGGCGCCGGGGCATTTTCGATGCTGGACCAAGTCGTATTCTTCACCGAATTGGTTTCGATGCCGGTCTACGACGTCAAAGGACGCCGGATTGGCCGCGTTCGAGACGCCGCCCTAGTTCCGCTGGTCCACTCCTCCCGTATTGACAGGTTCCTGGTGGGCGGGGGCGAGGCCTGGCTCACGGTTCGCTACGACCAAATCAAATCCATCAGCGTGGAAGAAGGGATATCCCTCAGCGATGAGCATCTCACGCCTTACCATGACGACGAATACATGCTCCGGCTGGGACGGGACTTGCTGGACCAGCAGATCATCGACGTGACGGGGCGGAAAGTCGTGCGTGTCACAGACCTGACGTTGGACGTTCGGAATGACGGAACGCGCGACACGCTGGTGGTCAGCGACGTCGACATTGGCATCCGCAGCATTATGAGACGCCTGTTTCAGGGGGTGTTGCCGCCGCGGTGGATCCGGTGGCTGCAGCAGCCGATTTCCCCTCGATCCATCCGGTGGGAGTTCTGCAATGTAGT
>CAZKQQ010000004.1:81893-83072 GCA_964554945.1 uncultured Solibacteraceae bacterium
ATGTAGTGGAACCGGACCCGCTGCGGCGGCTGCGGCTGAACATTTCGTACCAGAAACTGGAGTCGATCCACCCGGCCGATCTGGCAGACATCGTGGAAGAACTGGCGCCGGCCGAGCGCGAGGCGATTTTCGAGACAATCGACAGCGAAGTGGCGGCCGAAACGCTTTCCGAGGTCGATCCTAAAATGCAGGCCAGCATTCTGGAGTCGTTAGAGCCCGAGAAGGCCGCCGATATCGTGGAAGAGATGGCGCCTGACGAGGCGGCCGACGCGCTCTCGGAAATGGAAGCGGAAGCGTCGGAGGACATCCTGGATGAGATGGCCTCTGAGCCGAAGACCGAGGTGCGGGAACTGCTGGAATTCGAGGAAGACACGGCCGGCGGCATGATGAATACCGAATACGTGGTTCTACATGACAGCGCGACAGTGGGAGATGCGATGGAAGCCCTAAAGGGCAATGAAGAACTGCTGGAGAATCTGAATACGGTGTTCCTCATCGATGGGGAGGGGCGACTTTCGGCGTCCATCCCACTGGCCCGGTTGTTCACGGCAACAGCCGAAACGCGGCTCAAGGAACTGGGGAGCGAATCGCTGGTCCAAGTCACGGTCGAGGAGCATCAGGACCGCGTTCTGGAATTATTCGACAAATACAACCTTCTGACTCTGCCGGTGGTGGATGATCACGGCATGCTGGCGGGTGTTATCACGGCTGACGATGTGATCTCGGTATTGAGGCACAAGTGACGAATGCGGAACATCCTGAGCCGGTTCCGCTATCACATCGCGGTCTTCTTTGCTGTCATCGGACCGGGTTTCATCACCGCCAACGTCGATAACGACGCAGGCGGTATTTTCACCTATTCGGCTGCCGGCGCGAAGTATGGGTACCTGCCGCTTTGGACGTTGCTGCCGATCACCGTGGCCCTAATCGTCACGCAGGAGATGTGCTCGCGCATGGGGGCGGTGACTGGCAAGGGCTTATCGGATCTCATCCGCGAGGAATTCGGCTTGCGGATCACATTTGTAATGATGACGCTGCTGGTCATCGTTAATATTACAAATGTCATGTCGGAGTTTGCGGGGGTGGCCAGCTCGCTCGAGCTGTTTCATGTCACACGGTATATTTCTGTGCCGCTGGCGGCGCTGGCAGTGTGGCTCCTGGTCATCAAGGGAAATTACA
>CAZKQQ010000005.1:0-81150 GCA_964554945.1 uncultured Solibacteraceae bacterium
GCTACTTAACCGTGTTATCGATGATGGACGCGATCTTGCTGAAGACCGTGTTCACCGTGTTGCTTAACTGCGGCATAGCCGCCACAGCCGCCACCGCCACCATGCCGGCGGCGAGAGCATATTCCACCAGGTCCTGACCTTGCGTATCGTTCCAAAAACTCCGCATGTAGACCTTCATTGTGCCTCCTCGGACTCGTATGAGACCCTACGAGTCGAATCTACCAGCACTGACGCGCCGGGCCAATCGGTGAACGCTCCCAGTTCAGCCACGGAGACACCTTAGATCCGGGCGGAGTGCGGGGCCTTGTGCTCCGTCAAAACAGGTGGAATGGGCCCCGTTTCTTCGGTCCTTTCTCGAGGCCCAGCAGATGGGCCCCGACCTCCTGAATGCTGCGGCCATAGTGCGAACCGGGGGGGACCGGCCTGCCTTCCAAAACACCCTTCTGCACCGAATCGTAGTCGTTGCTCAACAGCGCATAAGGAGGTAACTGCAAGGCGCGTTGGACGTCTTCCCGCTTGAGGCCGGTGGCGGGGGTATAGCGGGTGACGAGCAGCTTGATTTTTCCGGAACCGACCCCGTTCTGGTCGAGCCATTCGATGGCGCGGCGCGTGGCATGCAGCGCCGCCAGCTCATTGGTGGTGACCAGCAGCAGCTCGTCACAGAGCGGAATCAGATCCGACCCGGCGGCGCCCACGGCGGGCAGATCGAGCACGATCCGTTCGTAGTGATCGCGCCAATAGCAGATGAGTTCCATGGCGGCCGGCCGGTCGATGCCGACCGGCGCCGCCGGATTCTCGGGGGCTGTCAGCACATCGATGCCGTGACAGGGCACGACCAGCCGCCCCCACAGGTCCGAGTCCAGACGAAGACAATCCCGGACGGCATCGCCCAGATGAAACGCCGACTTCAGTTTGAGCAGGAAGGCGATGCTTCCGGCCACGCTGTCGACATCCACCAGCAAGACCGCGCCGCCGCCGGCGCGTTTCATCTCGAGCGCCAGATGCGCCGCCAGGGTACTGGCGCCGCAGCCGGCTTTGCCGGGCAGCACACCGTAGACCGTGGCGGGTTTGAGCGGTTCGGCGGGCGCGCGCAAACGGGCCAGGCGGGCCAATACGCCGCTCACCTGCTCCGCGGTGGCTTCGGACACGAACTCGCAAGCGCCGCGCCGAAGACAGCGAAGGATCAGGTCGGCGTCGTTGACCGGATTCATCGCAACCACCGGCACGACCGGAACGGCTTCGGAGAGGAGCGCCATGGCCTCGTCCTGGTTCGAAGCCACATCGAGAAAGCAGATGTTGTAGCCATGCTGCGCGACCAGGCCCGCGATGGCGCCCGGCCGCGGATATTCGTCGACCGGTTGAAAATCCTCGATCCCCAGCTCGGCCAGCGCCGCGCGCATGGCCCGGGCCATTGCCTGGTGCGGAGAGGCGATCAGCGGCTTCCAGCGCAGCGGCGCGGATTGAAGGCCCGATGGCGGCATGCAAGCGAAGCTTTCCTGAAGGAGTATCGGCGGGATGGGGGAAAGATCTTAGACCCGATCGCTCACGACCACCCTTCCGCCCTCGGATTGTGCGCGCTATTGCGCCAGGCGGAGGACTTGGGAAGCGATTGCCAGGAACGCATCATTGAGCTGGGTCGCATCGCCGGCGAACCGGTAGTGGCCCTGGGCGCCCGCCGCCACGGGATTGGGCGATAGCGACGGATCGTTGGCAATGCGCTTCAGCAGGGTCGCGTCCGAACTCGCTCCGTATCCAATGGTGTAGATCACCACGCCCGGCAGAGATCGGCCTGGTCCGGGATCCAGAACGCCGCTCCGAATCCGCCAGGCGGCGCTATCGGCCGCGTTGGTGGAGAAGTACTGGATGTTCGTGCTGCTCAGACTGAGACCCGCGCTGCTGTGAGTGACGGTCTTATAGCGCGTATATCCGTCCCCAGAGTCCAGCGGATTCCCCCAGTGGTCCGACAGCGGCGCATATTGAATGTGCGTGGAAAGAGTGCCGTTGGGAAATCCGCAGTTGTGGGTGCCGGAGACCACTTGCTGGTCCGGAGGGTAGTCCTGGTTGTACAAGCCGGCCGGTGACGAGATGATCACCCCGGTGATGGCCGGTTTGGGGGTGCACGTATCCGGGCTCGGCTTGATGGGAAAGTCCTCGGTAACGGCCGTCGGTAACCCGTCGGTGAACAGCAGGATGGCATTGAGCGCGCCCGGCTGGTCAAGCGTCACCAGGGCATCGTATGCTTGCCACAGACCCTGCGACATATTCGTGTACCCATTGCAGGTCAAAGCTGTCAGGGTGTTGCCGATGGCCGTCTTAAACGTTGTGGACAGGGCGCTATCCACGCGTGAGTTAGTCCCGAACGTGATCAGCCCCACATTGTCGCGTCCTTCGCCGAACTTGTCGACAAACCCGATTGCCGCGTGTTTGAGCGCCTCGCAGGCGGAGCCCGCGCCGGAGCCCAGCGAAGTGGAACGGTCCATGACGAGCATCACATTGGCATCGCGGCGAGTGGCTTTGGAGGCGGCCGAAACGGAAGTGCTTTCGGTACGAAAGAAGCGCAGGAACACGAGGGGCAAACGGACGCGGGCGGTGGTGGTGATGGAACGGACAAACAGCGTGTCGGTGGCGGCGACGCTGCTCACCTGCAAGTCGGTCGACCACATGTATCCGGATGGAAAATTCGCATTCAGATAGGCGTTGGCGGTGGCTTCCGCGTTGGCGCGCTGCTGAGCGTCGTCGGAGCCGCGGCTGAGAGCGCGGGCGCCGGCCAGGGCCGCGCCGTCGGAAGCTGCCGAGAGCAGGGATTTGACCAGGTACATCATGCCCACGTCGATGGCCAGGCCGGCGGCGGGAACCAGAATGAAGAACAGCATCAGCGCGCCGAAGATCAGAACATAACCCTTCTGCCGGGCACCGGCGCGGCGCCCGCGATCAGAACAACATCCGGACATAATAACCGCCTCCTGGAGATCCGAAGTACGTGAGATTGATCTCGGGCATGGAGAAATATCCTTCGACCAGGTAGGCCGACTGGCCCTGGAGCAGCGACAGCACGGAATCGAAACCGACGGCAACCAGCGAAGGCTGGCTGCAGTAGTTGTGGGAGGTGATGTTTCCCTGCGCATCGAGATAGGCCGCGGACGGGGTGCCGAACGCGCTGGCCCGGAGGGTGGCATTCCCGATGACGATCCGTTGCGCCAACACGGGCTGGTTGCGATTGGGACAGCCCGGCACGCCGGCGGCATCGCAATCGGCCTGAAAGACTTTGACGACGCGCGAGAGAATGAGCACGCCGGTGCCGGTATTGGTGAGGCTGAATTCGCGGCTGAGAGTGCGGGCGATCGTCTGGGTGCCGGAGAGCGAGAAATCGGTGCCGAGCGCGTACATGTGCGCGACATCGCGCGTGACCTGGGTGGCGTCGAGAGTGCGCCCCAGACGGATGCCGAGACCGCTCACGCCGAGCAGCACCGGCACCGAGACCGTCACGATCAGCGCCAGTTCGAGCATCGAGTTGCCACGGGCGTGACGGCGCGGCGCGGGTTTAGCGTGAGGGTGGGCCGCCAAGGGGACTCGCCTCCATAATGTCGGCAGAAGCCACCGAGAACTGCAGGGGAGCCGTGTCGCGCAGCAGCGGAATCATCCAGGCCCACGACAAGCCGTTAGCCGCGACTACCACGATATTCCCGCCGGCATTGCTGCCTGGCCCGGTCACCGCATTGAGCGTGACCGGATCGTAGTACGTGATGGCGATGCGGTTCATGCCGTTATGATCGGGGCTAAGGGCGTCGGCCAATCCGAGCGAATAGAGTTTCACGGTGCTCTTGATGGAATCGTCGTGTCCGAGCCCCGTTACGGTCTGGCCGGTAACCGCGTAGCGCACGCCCTGGCGTACGGCGAAGCTCATGGTGTTCTTTACAAAAATGGCGAAGCCGACGTCGAAGACGCCCCACAGCAATGCCAGCATCGGAAGGGTGCAGAGGGCGCTTTCGACCAGCACGCTGCCGCGGCGCGCGCCCGTACTCGGATGGCGCTTGAGCATGAGAGCCTCGTCATTTACAAATCGGACGCGGCAGGCGCCCCGATACCAGGAGAAATACCCTATCCTTCCATCGCAAAAACACCTAACCTCACGCCATTCAAGCTGGCATCCCGGTCCGCCGATCTATTCCACAACAAGACCATGCCTCTCGCGCGCACCCGGTGGAAGGATTGGGCGAAGCCGACGCTGGTGGACGCGTTCTTCGCGATCCTGCTGCTGGTTCTGTTCAGCCGCCCGACCAACTGGCAGGGGCTACTGGCCGATGGAGATACGGGATGGCATATCCGCGCGGGAGAGTGGATTTTAACGAATGGAAGAGCGCCGGCAACGGACCTGTTCTCGTTCTCGCGGCCAGGCGCGCCATGGTTCGCCTGGGAATGGCTGGCGGACGCAATCTTCGCGCTTTTTCACGGCTGGTTCGGCTTGGCGGGCGTGGCGGCGCTGGCGGCGGTGGTGCTGTGCTTCGCGGCAGCGCTGCTGGCGTCCTGGCTGCTGCGCCGCGGCGCCGGCCTTTGGATTGCCGCCGGAGTGGCGATCGCGGTGGTCAACGCCTCGAGCGTGCACTACCTGGCGCGTCCGCATATCTTTTCCTTGCTGCTGTTCACCACGGCATTGGCGATTCTGGATGAAGACCGCCGGCGGCAGACGCGATGGTTGTGGACTCTGGTTCCGCTGGCGGCGTTATGGGCGAACCTGCACGGTGGCTTCGTCGCCTGGCTGGGCACATTAGGGTTTCTGCTGGCGGCGCTGACAGCGGCACGAAATTGGATTGCGCTGAAACGTTACGGCTTGCTGGCGGCGCTCTCGGCGGGGGCCACCCTGCTGAACCCGTATGGCTGGCGGCTGCACCAGCACATCGGCGTGTATCTGCGCTCGTCGTGGATTCTCGACAACGTGCAGGAGTTTCAATCGCCGAGCATCCGGTCGGAAAGCATGCTGGTATTCGCCGCGCTGCTGCTGGCGGGAGCGGCGCTGGCTTCGCGGGCGCTGGCGCGCGGCCAGTGGTTTGAAGGCGGGCTGGCGCTGATTTGGGGGATGGCGGCGCTGCGATCGGCGCGGCACATCCCGCTGTTCGCGGTGGCGGCGGCGCCGGTGCTGGCAGCCGAATGCGCGGTCTGGTGGGCGGCGTGGGCCGGCCGATCTGGGGCCCGATCGGCCGCGCGGATCTTCTGGGAACTGGGGCAGGAGTTCGGCCGGTCGCGGCGGATCAGCCCGTGGACGGCGGGTTTGGGCGCGTTGGCATTGGCGTTCACGCTGGGGCAGACCCCGATCCGCGATTTTCCGGAACGCCGCTTTCCTACCGGCATGGTGTCCCGCCATCCGGATCAGGTGATGGCGCGCCTTCTCACGTCCGATCAATGGGGCGACTACCTGATCTTCCGGTTTTTCCCGCAGCAGCGGGTATTCTTCGACGGGCGCAGCGATTTTTACGGTCCTGAGCTCGGCGCGGATTACCGGGAGCTACTGAGGGCCGGCCCGCGCTGGGCTGAAATGATGGCGCGTTACCGCTTCGATGCCGCGCTGCTGCCGGTCGAGTGGCCGCTGGCGCGTATTCTGGAACGCGACCCGGACTGGCAACTGCTGGACCGGGACACGGTGGCGGAGCTGCTGGTGCGGAAGCCTTCCTTCAAGAACAGTACCGAACCGGCCGATGCGACAAAGGGGGGCATCTAAGATGCGTCTCGATCGGCGGTTTGTGGTGGTGGTCGGCCTCAGCCTGGTGTGGGCTCTGGTGGTTTCGCTGGTGTTTTACCGGGCCGCCTCGAAATCGGGCAAGAAGAGTCCCTGGCGGGCGGAGAAGCCGGTGGTGGTTGCCGTGGAAGCCTTGCCGATGGGCGCCGTGATCCGGCCGGAGTCGGTCAAACTCGGACGAGTGCCGGAGAACCTTTTTCCCCGCGGCGGGTTCTCGCGTATCGAAGATGTCGTGGACCGGCCGGTAATGAACGTGATCCAGGCGGAGGAAGCGGTGGTGGAAGCGCGCCTCGCTTTGCGCGGCTCAGGCGGCGGAGTCGCGCCTCTGATTCCCCCGGGGATGCGCGCGATCTCGGTACGGGTCAACGACGTGGTCGGGGTGGCGGGATTCGTGTTGCCGGGTATGCGGGTGGACGTGCTGGTAACGGGCCGCCCGCCGGGGCACGACGAGACCGTGACCGCCACGGTTTTACAGAATATCGCGGTGCTATCGGCGGGTAAGACGATCCAGGTCGATTCCAAAAGCCAATCGATCAGCACGCCGGTGGTGACCCTGCTGGTGACGCCCGCGCAGGCCGAATCGCTCACGCTGGCCAATAACGAAGGCAGAATCCAGCTGGTGCTGCGCAACTCGACCGATCAACAGAAGGCGGAGACGAATGGCCGCGATTTGAACCAGCTCTATGGCCGGGGCCGTCCGGCGCCGCCGGATGCGGAGCGCGAGCAGCGGCGGCCGCCGCCGGAAGCGCAGGAGCGAGTCCCGGCGCGGAACGCAGTGGCTGCTCCGCCGGTCGCTCCGGAGCCCGAGCGCGTGCTCATGATTCGGGGAAGTCAAAAAACCGAGGAGGCGGTCGGGCAGGCCTCCGCGGCCCGGCCCAAGCAAGAGCAGGCCGCGCGTTCGGAAGGACCACCCCGGCTGGAAGAACCTCCCCGACAGGAAGGACCGCAATGAAAACCTTCAATCCTCTATTCGTGCTGCTGATCAGCATGACAGGCAGCGGCATTGCGGGCGCCGCGCCGGCTCCGGGCGAGCTCGTCGAAGTGACGTTAACGACGGGCACGGGAATGGTAATCGACTGCCCGGACGGGATCGCGCGGGTGGCGGTCAGCAATCCGGAAGTAGCCGATGCCGTCACCGCCAGCAGCACGGAAGTTCTATTCCATACCAAAGCCGTCGGACAGGCGACCATGGTGGTCTGGTCGAAGACGGGCACGCGGACGAGCTACCACCTCACGGTGGAACCGAACCTGGAGCCGCTGCGCAAATTGCTGCGCGAAGCGTTCCCCGATCAGCAGATGGATGTGCGCGCGACCAAAGAATCGCTGGCGCTGGTCGGCCAAGCCAGCAGCCAGGCAGTGGCCGACCGCGCGCTGACGCTGATTGCGGCCTCGGTGAAAGGCGCGGTCAGCAACCTGCAGGTTGCGCCTCCGGGGCCCGAGAATCAGGTGCTGTTGCGGGTGCGGTTTGCGGAGCTGAACCGCACGGCCGTGCGCGAATTTGGCGTCAACCTGTTTTCCACCGGAGCTTTGAACACGGTGGGTCAGATCTCGGCGGGGCAGTTTCCCGGCGTCAGCCTGGGCTCGCCGCCCGGCACGATTCCGGGAGGGTTCGCCGGCAGCAACGCGCCATTCGGGCTCTCCGACATTTTGAATATTTTCGCCTTCCGGCGCGATATCAACCTGGGCGCAATCATCCGGGATATGCAGACGCGCGGGCTGCTGCAGATTCTCGCCGAGCCGAACCTGGTGGCGACCAGCGGCAAAGAGGCCAGCTTCCTGGCGGGCGGCGAGTTTCCGGTCCCAATCGCGCAAGGCTCGGGAGGCGGGGTGACCATCTCGGTACAGTTCAAGGAATTCGGGATCCGGCTTTCCTTCACGCCGCTGCTGACCCCGTATCACACGGTGCGACTGCACGTGAAACCGGAAGTATCGGCGCTCGATACGGCCGGCGGCGTGCAGATCTCCGGCTTCCGGATTCCGGCGCTCTCCACGCGGCGGGTAGAGACCGACATCGAGCTGGAGGAAGGACAGAGCTTCGTAATCGGCGGCTTGATCGACGACCGCGTGATCGAAAACCTGTCGCAGGTTCCGGGCCTGGGGCACATCCCGCTATTGGGCGCGCTGTTCAAGAGCCGGGCCGAAACCAAAAGCAGCAACGAGCTGATTGTGATTGTGACGCCGGAGACGGCGCGGCCGGCGGGAGCGGGCGTCGGACCAGTCATGCCAAAGCCGTTCCTGGACGCCGCGAGGGAGGAGCCGAAGACCAAGTGAGTCTGGAAACCAATACGGCCGGGCAGCCCGGCTGGGAGCAGCGTTTGATGCGCCGCGCGGCAAGCGGCGCCGGATTGAAGCCGGAATATCAGGAGCTGAAATTCACGCTGCACCGCAAACTGCTCGATCAGATGAACCTGGATGCGCTGGCCACCATCGACAACGAGCGGATCCGCGCCGAAGTGCGGCAGGCGGTGTTGACCATCGTGGCGAATGAACCGGCGCCTCTCACGGCGGCCGAGAAACAGCAGATCAGCGAAGAGGTGCTGCACGAAGTTTTCGGGTTGGGGCCGCTTGAGCCTCTGCTTGCCGATGCGACCATTTCCGACATCCTCGTGAACGGCGCGGGCCAAGTCTATGTGGAGCGGCGCGGTCTGCTCGAGCAGACCAACGTGCGGTTCCATGACGACGCGCATCTGCTGCGGATCATCGACAAGATCGTGTCGCAGGTGGGCCGCCGGGTGGACGAATCGAATCCGATGGTGGACGCCCGGCTGCGGGATGGCTCCCGCGTCAACGCCATCATCCCGCCGCTGGCGGTGGACGGGCCGCTGCTATCGATCCGGCGTTTTGGCACCGACCGGCTCGGGGCCGCCGATCTGGTGGAGAGGAAAGCATTGACCCCGGGGATGATGCAGCTTCTGGAAGCGGCGGTGAAGGCGCGGCTAAACATCATCGTTTCGGGAGGGACGGGGTCGGGGAAGACCACGCTGCTCAACGCGCTTTCCGCGTTCATCTCTCCGAGGGAGCGGATCGTCACGATCGAAGACGCGGCCGAGCTGCAGTTGAAGCAACCGCATCTGGCGCGGCTGGAGACGCGGCCGGCAAACGTGGAAGGGCATGGGCAGGTCCGGCAGCGTCAGTTGCTGGTCAACAGCCTGCGTATGCGGCCGGACCGGATCGTAGTGGGGGAGGTGCGCGGCGAAGAGGCGCTGGACATGCTGCAGGCCATGAACACGGGCCACGACGGCTCGCTGACCACGGTGCACGCCAACAGCCCGCGCGACGCCGTCTCGCGGCTGGAAGTAATGGTTTCGCTCGCCAACGCCAATATGCACCTGGCGGCGATCCGCCAGCAGATCGCCTCGGCGGTGCATATTCTGGTGCAGGCGGCGCGGTTGAGCGATGGGTCGCGGCGGGTGATCAACATCACGGAGATCACCGGAATCGAGACGGACGTCGTGACGCTGCAGGACATTTTCGCTTTCGAAAAACTCGGTCTCTCGTCCGAAGGCAAAGTGATGGGCCGCTTCGCGGCCACCGGCATTCTGCCCAAATTCAACGACAAACTGATCGCGGCCGGCATCCGTCTGCCCGCGGACTTGTTCGACGAAATCGTCGCAGTGGAGCCCCAATGATTCTCTCGGTATTCGCGCTCGCCGCGGTGACTACGGTGCTCGGCTACTGGTTACTGGCCGGGCGGATGGCGCGCAAGGAGCGATCGACCGCGGTGACCCGGGTTAGCGGAGCCGGCGCAGGCAAAGCGAAGCCGGCGGCGCCGGCAGCTCCCGCGTTGATGCAGATGGCCCACCAGGTGCGGGGGGTCCTGGCGACGCGGCTGCTGGACCGGCTCAACGTGCGCGAAGCCGTAGAGCGGCAGTTGGAGACTGCGGCGCTGAAGTGGGGTGCTCCCGGGCTGGCTCACCGGTCGGTGGCATTGTTCCTGGCCGGTTTCCTGGTGGTCACGCTGCTTACGCGAAATGCGCAGCCTCTGCTGGCGCTGCTGGCGGGGGCGGCCGCCGCGTCCGTGCCGTTCATTTACGTCCGCCGGAGGGCCGGCAGCCGTCTGCGAAAATTCGAGGAACAGTTCCCCGACGCTCTCGAGTTCATCTCGCGCTCGATGCGGGCCGGGCACGCCTTCTCGGTTTCGCTCGAACTGGTGCACCGCGAATTCAACGATCCCCTGGCGAGCGAATTCCGCCGGGCCTTCGAGGAACAGAACCTGGGGCAGCCGCTCGAGATTGTGCTGCGCAAGCTGGGGCAGCGCATGCCGTCGATGGATGTTCAGTTCTTCGTCTCGGCGGTGTTGATGCAGAAGCGGACGGGCGGCAACCTGGCGGAGTTATTGGACGGGCTGGCGCAGCTGATCCGGCAGCGGTTCAAGCTGCGTGCGCGCGTGCGGGCGATCAGCGCCATGGGACTGATGTCCGGCCGCGTTCTGGCGGCGATTCCGGGAATCGTGGCAGGGATGATGGTGTTGGTCAACCGGCCGTACGTGCGTTTCTTCGTGGATGATCCGGTTGGCAACCAGCTGCTGGCCGGAGCCATCGGGCTGCAATTGGTGGGATACCTGGTGATCCGAAAAATCGTGACCATCGAAGTGTAGGGGAACATGGTTGAGGGATTGTCAGTTTTAATTTTCATCTGCATCAGCGCCGTCACGGTGCTGGTAGCCTTGCGGGCAGGCCGGGGGCGGGCGCGCGCGGTGGAACGGCTGACGGCCGCCTCGGGGCCAAATGCGGCGGCGTTGCCTTCCCCGCATCTGGTTTGGCACGAGCTATTGGCGCGGATCGGGGGATTCGTGCCGGCTTCCTCCAAAGATCTGCCGGCGCAGAAGCGGCGGCTGGTTCGCGCAGGGTTCCGCAATCCGAAGGCGACGGTGATTCTGGGCGGGCTGCGCCTGGTGGGGGCAGTGGGGCGGGCGGGGCTGGGGTTAATCGTCGGGCTCTGGTCCGCGTCCGAGAATTTGGCGCTGATGGTGGGGGCGGGCGGGTTGCTGGGTTACATGGCGCCTGGACAGTATCTGGCGCGCTGGATCCGGCGCCGCAAGCGCTCGATTCAAAGGGGGCTTCCCAACGCGCTCGACCTGATGGTGGTGTGCGTGGAATCGGGATTGGGGCTGGATCAAACCACGCTTCAGGTAGCCAAGGAGCTGCAACACGCGCATCCGGAAATCTGCGATGAATTCGCGGTCATGAACCTGGAGATGCGTGCCGGCAAAGGGCGGGCGGAGGCGCTGCATAATCTGGCCGACCGCACGGGTGTGGATGATCTAAAAAAGCTGGTGGCGGTGCTGGTGCAGACCGACCGTTTCGGAACCAGCATCGCGGCCAGCCTGCGCGCGCACGCCGAATATATGCGGGCCATGGCGTATCAGCGCGCCGAGGAGCAAGCCTCGAAGCTGCCGGTAAAGCTGGTGTTTCCGATTTTTTTCTGCGTGCTTCCTTCCCTGTTCGTGGTGACGCTCAGCCCGGTGATCACGCAGTTGGTGCGGGAATTGATCCCTATGATCGAAAACATGTGATCCGCCGATAGACATATAGAAAGGAGCACTGGTTCCATGGATGCAACCACGATTCGAATCTTAGCCGCTATCGTGGCGATAGCCTTCGGGGTCCTGATTTTTTTGAGGCGCCGGAGCCACAAAGAGGAATAGCCATCGAATCGGGGGCGCGGCCGGCGCATCCGCCGCGCGCCGCTTTGCCTGGTTCGCAAAGCCTATTGGCGGTTAATGAGGCTGGCGACGTAGCCCGCGCCAAAGCCGTTATCGATATTGACGACCGCCACATTACTGGCACAACTGTTCAGCATGCCCAACAAGGCAGCCAAGCCATGAAAGCTCGCGCCATAGCCGACGCTGGTCGGCACGGCGATGACGGGGCAGGAAACGAGGCCGCCGACGGCGCTTGGCAGCGCGCCTTCCATGCCGGCGCAGACGACTACGACGCGGGCCGCCAGCAACTGCTCGCGATGGTGGAGGAGGCGATGAATTCCGGCTACTCCAATGTCGTGGATGATATCGACGTGGTTGCCCATGACCTCGGCGGTGACCTGCGCCTCTTCCGCGACCGGGCCGTCGCTGGTGCCGGCGCACACCACGGCAATGGTGCCTTTGCCGCGAACCGTCCGATCGCGCCAGAAGCGAATCGCGCCAGACTGGCGGAAGTACTCGCCCCCGGGGAGTCTATCCTCCACGACGCGCGCGCAGTCACAGTCGGCCCGGGTGATGAGGACATTTTGGGAGTGCTCCAGCAGCCGGCTCGCAATGACCACCACCTGGTCAGGGGTCTTGCCCTGGGCCAGAACCACCTCGGGCATTCCGTGCCGGAGTTCGCGGTGATGATCCACCTTGGCGAAGCCCAAGTCTTCAAACGGCAGGTGGCGGACGCGTTCCAAGGCAGCATCGATGCCCACAGCCCCGTCCCGTACTTGCTCAAACAGCGAGCGGAGCTGGTTTTGATCCATGACGCCAGAATATCAAAACAACCGAATGGGGTCGTGAAACTAGTACTCTTCCACAAAAACCGATCTGGCCGTCGTGAGACTTATAGTCTATCGTTGGAACTGCGCCCGCGGAGGATGCCAATATGGTAGATGTTGCATATCCACTGGGGAGCGTGATCGCTTCCCGAAGCCTCGACCGTCGCCTGACGGGTCGATTCCCCCTCCAGCAAGAAGTTCGGTACCGGCTGATTCAATCGAAGGCGATGGTGGCGAAAGGCGTGGGGCAGTCGCTGAATATCAGCAGTGGCGGGGTACAATTCACGACCACCGAGCGACTACCGGTAGGGCGGATGGCGGAGATCGCGATGGACTGGCCAGCGCGGTTAAACGGTACCTGCGCGATGCAGTTCGTGGCGCGGGGAAGGATCATGCGGAGCGACGGCAAGACTGCCGTGATCCGGATTCAGCGCTATGAGTTTCGCACTCGGGCGGCTACCAGTTCCGCCAGCCTTTAATTGTAAATCGCCGCTCGTATCTCGCAGAAACGAGCCGAAATCTTTTGATCCCACTCACAACTTGAAAATCGGACTTGCGGGGGAGTTCCGGCCATCGGTATACTGACATTTTCGCTGAGTGTCTATGACAGCGAGGGATGAATTCGATCCTCTGGCGCCTCAACGCGAGGCGGCCTTTTTTTACGGTCTCTTTCTCCGCGGCCACGACGTGGATAGCTTGCGGCAGGATATCGACGTACCGCGGTCGATGCTGGATAAATGGATGAGAGCCCGGGATTTCGAGGCTTCCTTCCGTGAAAATCTGCACCGCGTCTATAGTTACCGCAAGCAGGTGCTAGCGATTTTCGACGGTCTGGTGCTTAACGAACAGAACCAGCCCCGCCTGCAGTAATCCGTAAGCCATACCACCGACTGCGCGTCCTTTTAGACGACCACGAGGCGGTGGTCCGGACAGTCCAGCTGGAGTGTATCGTGCAGCCGGCCGATCAGGTCGAGGCCGTGCTTGGCGACGAAAGGCAGGATGGAATAGAGACGTTCCTGGAGATGGCGTTCGGGGTAAATGAGACCGTAGAGGGAGGACGCGTCGCGGTCGGCGCGCGCATCGCGACGGAGAGCTTCCCGTCCGGCCTTTCGCTCGATCTTGCCAAGTTGATAGCGGATTTTGCGCTCGCTCCGCTCCATCGAGTTGGTGAGCGTTGGGTCGAAAGCAGACATTTCACGCTTGAGCAGTTGGAAGGCGTGGTCCAAAGAGGCGGTCGTGTGGCTCAAAGCCTGGTTTAACGCAGGCGGCACCAGTTTGGCGGAGATCCGTTCGCGCAGGACTTCCTGGCCATGAAAGAAATCGGGCAGTGTCAAGCCATACCGGGTGAGAAGCTTCTGGCTACGCTCGTCCAAAAGAGTGAAACTGAGGCGCGGCACGGGAACCGGCATGCGGCCGAGGATGATGCGGTAGATCGCCGCCGACTGCGCCAGATAGGCCGTTTCGGCAGGTCCGCCGATATACGCGGCCGTCGGCAGCATCGTATCCTGGACGACGGGCCGCAGCAGGGCGTTGGGCGAGAGGAAGGCCGCGCGGTCCATCAACTCGACGGCGCTAAACCGGCGGCCGTTCAACACGTATTCCTGATTCACGCGTCGCAAGGCCAGCCGCTTTCCGTTCTCGAGGAGGAAAACGAATGACGTGTGGTCCTCGACATGGACCTGGGCGTGATAGCCGGCTGCGATCAACTCCTTGTTCCGCTCCAGCACGCGGGCAGTGATTTCGGGAGCGGCTTCGAGAGCAGCACGTAAAGCGGGAGCGGCCAACTCACGAAACGCGGGCAGCATGGGGTCAATCTGAAGGATGTCGAAACGGCCGCAGAGTTGGCGCAGCAGTTCGCCAAAAGCTTTACCCATAGTGCTGCCGGAGCGGTAGCAGCCCTCCACCAGATCGGCCACCTCATCACTGAAGGGCAGGCCGCGAAGAGCGACGCGGAGTTCGCGAATCGGAGGAGCGGAAAGGGTGACCTCACCCACCGGCTGCGCGCTGGCCGCCCGCGCCATCTCAACCTTGGCCGGATGATGTGCGCCGTCGAAGACCCACGCGTGGTTAACCTCGGCGAAGTCATGGTCTTCGGTCGCGAGCCAGAAGGCGGCGACGGCCGGAGTGCCGCTCGCCGTGAGTTCCTGAGCTAATTTGACCGCAGTCAGCGCTTTGTAAATCGTATAGGCGGGGCCAGAGAACAATCCGACCTGCTGTCCCGTGACAACGACAACGGTTCCAGGCTCCGCTAAGCGCTCAAGCGCCGGACTGGGAGGGTTAAGTTCGCGCAGCGCGGCCACCAACGCGGCGCGTTTCCCGGGTGAAAAATCGATCTTTCTCGCGGATGCCTTCACCGCTTCCAGGTCGTGGCGCTCATGACCGTAGAAGGAGGCAGTCCGCTCAGGGTGGTAGAGTACATCCGCGAATAAGGCGGAGGTGTTCGGCAGCTCAGTCTGGCGGACACACGAAGAAGACATTCGAAGGAATCAGCTTACCAGATGCAGGACGTTCCGCGGGTGATGCGAAGTTTCTCAACCTGCGGGCAAAATTTTCGAAATATCGTTATAGATCACGAACGCCACGATCATGAGGATGAATACAAATCCCAGTTTGAGAACCGCTTCCTTGACGCTCAGGCTAAGGTCGCGCTGCATCACCATTTCCACCAGCAGCATGACAATCACGCCGCCATCGAGGATGGGAATCGGCAGGAGATTGAAAATCGCCAGATTCAGGCTGACCATGGACATGAGGAGAAAGAATGCGGAAGGACCCTGGCGGGCGGCTTCTCCGGAAAGTTGCGCAATCACGATTGGACCGCTGATGGTCTTCGGCGACATACGGCGCTGGACGACACCCTTCAAGAAGGAGCCGATCAACATCGCGCCTTTGGTATTCTGGCGGACCGATTCGCTGAACGCCTCAGGCAAAGAAAGCCTGGTTGTAATGAGGTGCAGCTTCTGCTGCGGAGCGACGCCGATCATCCAGCGCGCGGGCCCATCGAGCTTCGCATAGACCGGCTGCACGGTGGCGTGATGACTCTGATTGTTCCGGGAGTACTCGATGTCGAGAGGATGGCCATTACTGTTCTTGGTCATCTCCTGAAACTTGGTCACGGAGTGGATCTGCTGACCATTGACGGCAATGAGAACATCACCCTTCTGCAGGCCGGCCTTCTCGGCCGGATAACCCGGTTCGATGGCGCCTAACTGCACCTCGCCGCGCCCGTCCCAACCGGCATAGCCGAAGCCCAGGCGCTCGCTCAGGGTCGGCGTCACCACAGTATCGAACTGGCGGCCATTGCGTTCGATGGTCAGATACATGGGCCGGTAGGCGCTGGAAACCTCCTTCAGCCCGACATCTTCCCAGGTTGGATTCTTTTGTCCATCGAGCTTCACAATGCGGTCGCCATCCTGAATTCCGGCTTTAGCCGCGGGAGAATCGGGAAGCACATGTCCGATGACCGCCTGCATGTCCGCGTCGGAAGCCTTCTCGTACTTCACCATGAACAAGCCGGTGAGCACCGCGACTGCCAGCACAACATTCATGAAAGGGCCGGCAAACGCGATGATGAGGCGCTGCCAGCGAGGCTTGGCCAGAAAGCTTCGCGGATCGTCCGTGTTCTCGTCGGTCACCTGCTCGCCGGCCATCTTGACATAGCCGCCGAACAGGATCAGCGAGAAACGGTAGTCCGTCTCGCCCTTCCGGAAGCCAAACAGGCGCGGCCCAAAACCGAAGCTGAATGCCTCCACCTTAACGTCGAAATAGCGCGCGGCCCAGAAATGGCCCAACTCGTGGATCATGATCATGACCCCGATGAGCACCAGCAGCCACAAGATGTTTTCAAAAATTTGCATATAAATTCACGCAGTTACCGCACCCGCCGTGGAGCGGGCAACAACCAGTTCGCGCGCAACGTGCCTCGATTCCCCGTCGATTTCCAAGATGTCCGCGACCGTCCGCGCCGAGCGATTCGGCACGCGCGAAAGCGTTTCCTGCACCACTTCACTGACGGCCAGGAACCCAATACGTCCCTGCAAAAAGGCTTCCACAGCGATCTCATCGGCCGCATTCAAAGCACACGTGGCGGATCCGCCGGCTTCCTGGCACTGATAGGCCAATTTCAGCAGCGGAAAGCGGGTTGAATCCGGAGGCGAAAATTCCCAACGGCGGGTTTCGCTCCAATCGATCTTGGGAACCGGCGCCGCACACCGTTCCGGATAGCTCAGGGCGTACTGGATCGGCATGCGCATATCGGTAGCCGAGATCTGGGCCAACACGCTGCCATCGCTGTATTCAATCATAGCGTGCACGGTCGATTGAGGATGAATCACTACTTGCACTTGGGCCGGCGCAAAGCCGAAGAGCCAGCAGGCTTCGATGACCTCGAATCCCTTGTTCATGAGAGTGGCGGAGTCGATGGTGATGCGGTTGCCCATGCGCCAGGTCGGGTGATTGAGAGCCTCCTCCGGCGTAACTCGCGCCAGCGCTTGGGGCGGCGTGTTGCGAAATGGGCCTCCGGAGGCTGTGAGGATAAGTTTAGTAACCTCCGCGCGATTTCCCGCACGCAGACACTGGTGAACGCCATTATGTTCGCTGTCGATGGGCAGGAGTTCGGCCCCGTGGCGAGCCACGGTATCCATCACCAGGGCTCCGCCGGAAACTAACACTTCTTTGTTGGCCAGCCCGATTCGTTTGCCGTGGCGGGCCGCTTCGTAGGTCGCCTCCAGGCCGGCAACGCCGACAATGGCGGAGATCACCATATCCACTTCGGACGCCACCGCAGCCTGAACCCGCGCCGCGTCTCCCCAAAACAGCTCAGGCCAATCCTGTTTTGGTAAATCAATTCCGGTCAACCTATCTGAAAGATGCTGTTGCGCTTCGGAGGTTGCAACCACGACCATCTTGGGGTGAAATTCGACGATCTGGGAGGCCAATGTTTCCACGTTGCGGCCAGCCACCAAGGCATACACTTCGTACTCGTGGCGGTTACGCCGTACGACGTCCAAAGTGTTGGTTCCAATCGACCCGGTGGAACCCAAAAGGGTCAGTATTTTCATGGTGCGCCGGTCTCTGGCCATCTTATCATCCCCCAGGCCCATTGCCCTACGAAATCCGGGACCGCACACTCCAGCGCGCCGTACTAAGATTTTTTTTTTGGGAAGACCTCTAACCCTTTCGGGCGCCGGGGAGGATTGCTTCAGGGGTCTTTTTTTAGAGGTTAGTCTCGCTTTGGTGGGAGTTGCCTCCCCGGCTTACTTCCAATAATAGTAGATTCCGATTTTGGAAGCAACAAAATTCGTATTTTTTTATTGAGCTTTGACTTCAATTCCTGCCAAATCCTCTAAGACTCTGATTGTAGAGCAGATATCTTCATCAGCGTGACCTTCCGAGACGGCAGCCTGGAAAATTTGGTTAGTCAGCGAGGTCAAAAGCAGAGGTACAGAGAGCTCTTTTCCCGATTCCAGCATGAGGCCGATGTCTTTGTGCATCCATTTTACGGAGAAATTTGGTTGGAAATCTCGACGGAAGACGAAGGGCGCCTTATAGCTGATGAGGCCGGATTTGGCGGCAGAGTTGTCGAGAATATCGAGCATCAACTTTGGATCGATGCCTCCTTTAGTGGCGAGCACCATTCCTTCGTTAAACGCAATTAACAAGTTTGACAGGATCAGGTTCTGACTGAGCTTAGCCTGAAGTCCGAGACCGGGGCCGCCACAGTAATAAAGCCGCTTGCCCATCGGGTCGAAGAACGGCTTCACTTTCTCGAACACGGCCTGATCGCCACCCACCATGAAGGTGAGAGTGCCCCCCTGAGCGCCTGGGGTGGAACCAGTGCAGGGAGCGTCGAGAAATTCAACGCGCTTGGCACGGAGTGCCTTGCCGATTTCCCGGCTTTCACTAGGACCGATGGTGCTGGCGTCGACGACTACCGTACCCGGTTTGGCGCCGTGAATGATACCGTTTTCACCGAGGATGACCTGGCGGGACATTTCCGTGCTGCCGACGCACAGGAAAATGCAATCCGCATTTTCGCCGACCTGCTTGGGGGTCTCGCAAAATTTCCCCTTCTCTTCGGAGGCCAGCTTACGAGCTTTATCCGCCGTGTGGGACCAAAGAGCGACTTCGTAACCGGCGCGCAGGAGATTGCGCGCCATCGGGTAGCCCATCAATCCGAGTCCAAGAAATCCAAGTTTTGCCATAGACCCAGGATTGTACAATGAACCGGCCGGTCTCAGACGAAGAAGGCGCGCCAGGTGGTGACAACCAATGCATGCGTCACCACGCCGGCGCGGATGCTGCCGGCCTGATTGCGGGCGTGGCCACAGAACCAGCCGAGCACGGCCGCGATGAGAGCCCACCGCCAATTGGGAAAGTGGCGTCCGCCGCCGGTAAACCAGAGATGCGCCAAACCGAAGATCGCGGAGGTCAGCCAGAGAGCGGCGGTGCGGCTCCAGGTCCATTCCTCCATCCACTGTTGCAGGACGCCCCGCACCAGGAACTCCTCAAATAGACCGATGACGAGGAGGAATGCCAGAAACGTCCCGGTAATCTTCCATAGCGGCGCGGGAGCCGTCAGATGAACGGCCTTGAGAGGAATTGCCGCCAGAGCCGCCACCGGGAGACAGGCCACGTAGTGCAGGACTCCGATGCGCCACTCGCGCCGATTCGGAACAAATCCGAAGCCGGTTTCCTGGACGCGCCGTTGGACCAAGAGCACGAGCGCGGACATGTGAATCAAAGCGATGTGGCCGAGCACGGAAATATTGAGTCCGGGATACGGCAGGGGATAGATCGCATCGAAATATTTCCCAATTAAGACAGCACCGATGAGTGCGAGGAACGCCATATCAGCCAGGGTGCCGACGGGAAGGATGATATACCAGAGACCCAATGCGAGAGCCAGCGCGGCCAGCCGCATTACCGAGGTCCAGTGGAATTGTCCGATCGTGAGATAGCAGGTGAGGTAAGGGAGAACCGCGGAAATCACGAGGAAGAGCGGCAGGCGCGCTCCCGTCAGGCGGCCGCGCAACTCAGGGAAACCCGGAAGCAGATAGAATGGGTATTCCACGAGGAAGGCGGCGAGAACCGGCAGCGCCGCCCAACCGGGAATGTCTTTCAATCGCGCGTATACAATGCCCGCCGCGCTTAAGAGCAGCCAGCCGATCAGCAGAGCCGCCCGGAAGCGGCCGGGCGATTGCATCATCGGCCTCATTCTAGCATCCGCGCTTCTGGCGCCCCTGCGCGCCGAGGATCCTCCAGCGAATCTGGCCAAGCTGGCGGCGCATCGGGAGAGCGAGACCGAGGCGGAGCGTAACGAGTATATGTATCGGCAGGCGGTCACGCTGCAGGAACTGGATTCGCGCGGCGCGGCGCGCGGGGAATACAAAGAAACTCGCGACATCATCTTCTCGCCCGAGCACGAGCGAACCGAGGAGATGGTGGGGAAACCGGACTTGACGTTGAAGTTTCTCCAGTTAACCGACGAGGATTTTCGGGACATTCGCGAAATCCAGCCGCTGGTTCTGACAGAAGACCGGCTATGGAACTACGAAACCAAATTCCGCGGAGACGAAACGATCGACGAAGTGGACTGCTGGGTGCTGCAGGTGCGGCCGCGCCAGATTCTAGGCAACCAGCGTTTCTTCGATGGTTTAGTGTGGATAGACAAGAAGGGCTACAACATAGTGCGCATGGAAGGCCAGGCGGTGCCGCAACTGCTGAGCACGACCAAGGAGAACCTGTTCCCGCGCTTCACGACCATCCGCAAGCCCGTGGATGGTAAGCACTGGTTTCCGATCTACACGTACTCGGACGATTCGCTGCCCTTCCGGACAGGGCCGCAGCGAGTACGGCTGCGGATCTCTTACAGCAATTACCGTAGGTTCGGGGCGGAATCGACGTTCAAGCCGCAGTAGCGGCGGCCGACCCAGCGCTACCGGCTGATGAAGTCGAACAAGGTGGTGCGGGGCAGATTGCCTTTCATCTGCAATGCCGCCTGAATCTGCAGATTGCCCTGATTGAGTTCGAGCGAAGCTGCGATGATGTCGGAGTCTTCTTTCTGGCTGAGTTCGGACCGGACCTGGATGTCATACTTGCCGGTCAACGTGAGGGCATCCTGAATCCGGTTCTGTACAGCTCCATAAAAGGCTTGGCAGGTGTTCACGCGATCGGAGGCGAGTTTAATAGAGCCGATGGCGGCGGTGATGCCGGGAACGTCATTGTTGATCAAGGCGACACGCAGATTATCGAGCGCGGCGAAGGCGTTATCGGACGCCAGAGAATCATCGAGATTGCGGTGGTCGAAGATATCCTGCGCGGTTTTGGAGGCGACGAACGAGCCGCCGCCCGGGTTCTCGATCAGGCGCGTCGCGGGTACGGTAAGGAGACGATCGACGCCATTGGGATTGGCGAGGTTGAGCTGATAAGCGGGCTGACTTTCCTGATCGCCGCTGAAAATATACCAACCGCCGGACTGCATCTGGCTGAAGGTGACCAGCTGCTCCTCGATAGCCTGCACTTCGTCCACAAAATTCAGCCGTCCCTCGGCGGTCTGGGTTCCATTCGCCGCCTGCACGGCGAGCGTCCCGGCACGATCGAGCACCCGGAGGACGTTGGCGAGTGTGCTATCGGCAACGCTGGCAGTGGATTTTGCCATCCCCAAATTCGTCTGGATCTGGGTGTTTCGCTCCAGCGTGGATCGCAACCGGAGCAGATCGCTGACGACGTCCGGGGCGTCGGAAGCCGCCGTCACCTTTTTGCCCGAAGTGATCTGCTGCTGGGCCTCAGTGACGCGCTCCTGCGCGCGACCGATCTCACTCAGGAACATCTGCGATTGCGCGTCGAGATTGGTAATCATAAATCACCTCAGAATGTCGAGAGTGTCCTGAGTCAACTGATCCAGGACGGTGATGAATCGCGAGTTGGCCTGATACGCCCGTTGGAACTCGACGAGAATCATGGCTTCCTCGTCGAGAGACACGCCCGATAACTGCTGGCGCTGGTTCTTGGCCTGCGCGACCAGGGACTGCTGGACCTGCGCTCCGTCCTTGGCGGACTGCAACCGGCCGCCGACATTCGAAGCCATGCGGCCGTAGAACTCGCTAAAACTCACGCCGTCGATTCGATCCACATCATCGGCCGGCACCGACAGCTGGGAGAGGGCGAGGGGAATGCCGTTGCCCACGTAAGGCGGCCCCGGGCTGATGAGAGCTAATTGACCGGGGGTGACGGCGGCATCGACCGTGAGTGACCGGGCAATGCCGGTAGCGTTGGCAGCATCGTACTGAAAGAGCGGAACTCCTGGCGCGGGCGGCGGGCCATCCGAGATGTTGCCGGAGGTCAGAATAGCGTTGACCCGGTCAGCGAACGCGAGCGCCATTCTGTTCAGATCACCCGGCTGATACGCATCTCCGATGAAGGAAGGCAGCACGCGATTGCGAAGGTCCAGCAGCGCCCCCAACTTACCGTCGGTGGTCTGCCCGGTCACGTCGGAATTGTCGGATGCCAGCAGACGGGCGAAGGGCGGGGCATTCGGATTATCCGGCGGCGGGTCCGCGGGCATCGCCATCTGGGCACTGAGGGCAAATTGACGATCTCCGAGGAGCAGCGGCACGCGGCCATTGAGCAGGATGGTGGTGGTACCGTCTTCCTGCCGCACAGCGTTGAAATCGATTAGCTCGGAGAGGTTCTCCAGATCGGCGTGGATCTGAGCGTCTACCCCCATGTCGTGCGAACCCGAAACCGTCTGTAAGATGACCTGATTGTATTCTCGAATCTGGCCCACCAGCCGGTTGACCTGGTCGACGGTGTTCTTCAACTGATTCTCGGTATCGCGTGTCAGATTCTGCAGGGTAGTGGCGGAACTCCGGAAGTTCTGCGCGACGTCGGTAGCCCGTTCGATCACGGTTTGGCGGGCGGCGGTGCTGCCTGGGCTTTGTCCCCACGCCGACACGCTTTGATAGAACTGGTTCAGCGCGTGGGGGATTCCCACTTCACCGGAGATATCAAAGATGCCTTGCAGCGCGGTGAGAGTGGTGGCGGCCTGTTGCTCGTGCCCGAGTTGTGAGGTCTGGCGGCGGACCGCCTGCTCGGAGTACTCGTCACGGCTGCTTTGCATCTGGCCGGCCGCGACGCCACCGGGCAACCCTTGCGCCGGATCAAAAGCCAAGGCCTCGATCCGGAGGCTCTGCCTGGCATAGCCGGGTGTAGAGGAATTGGCGACATTACTCTGAGTGACTTGCAGGACCCGATCGTAGACGTCCAGCGCAGAGGACGAATTGAGCAGGGTCGCCAGCAGGTTCGCCATCGGTCAGCCTCGCACCAGGAGATGCCCCCCGCGTTCGAGCGTGGCCGGCTGGCCCTGCGCGGTGTATCCGGCGCACAGCGCGGCCAAACAGCGGATCCAATTAGCATAAAAGGCGGCGGCACTCTCCAGCAGGCATTTGGCTCGTCCGATAGAAGACTGGAGGGAGCGTGCTTGGAGCTGTTCTGATTGGAGGTGGTGGTTCAGGCGTGGGCCGGCATTGCGGAAGGCATTTAGTTCAGCGACAGCGGATTCGAGCAGGTGGGCACAGCGATCCATCTGTTCGGGCAGGGGATTGAGGAGCAGTTGGCAGGCTTGGTCCACGGCCGCGCGGGCTGCTGCCAGCCGCTCTTGGGCGGCGGCCGGCATGCAGTTATCCGTGCGCCGCGAGTGCCTCGGCCACCATGGCCCGGCTGGTGGTTTCCGAATTGGGCCGGAAGCGGCCGGCCTGGTATTCGCCGGCCAGCGCCTGAATGCGCTCCGCGCGCTGGGTGGCGTATGTTCCGATGGCCTGCGAAAGGCGGCCCAAGGTAGAAGAAAGCTCGACATGATCGCCGTCCGTCGAGCCGGTTGCGCGTGTCTTGCCGGTGCTTTCCTGCCCGGATTTTTGGGTTTCCGCCGAGCGCCCGGTTTGGGCGGGGGATGGTCCCAAAGCAGTTCGATCTTGGATTCTCATAACCTACGCCACTGTTGGCTAAATCTCTTATCGGCGGGAGCGGGCCGGGTGTTTAGAGAAACCGGCGATAACTTTCGGAGGACTGGGTTAAAGTTTTCACCAAATCCGCCGATTGCAGGGCTTACGAGCGATGGCACAGCTGCGGATTCTCTGGGTAAACGCCGGCTATTCGATTCATGCCAGCGATACGCCGGCAGGTTGGGAAAACACCTGCCAGAGCCCCGCGGGTGCTTTCAATATACTGAAAAATAAGCACTTCGATGCTATCGTCCTGCAGCTTCCGATTCCTCACTGGACGGCACTGGGGCTGTTCTCGCAAATCAGGGTGGTCGCGGGCGGAACGCCGGTGATCGTGCGGGACCCGGAGGCGACGGTATCGGATGCAGTCCGGTTGGCGCGGCAGGGTGTGGATGGGATGCTGACCGGCGATGAAAGGGACGCGACCCGGATTCTGGAAGCAATCAGCGGGCGCAGGGAGATCGCAAGGCAGCCGAGTTTCGCTCCGGCGGAAGCTCTGCTGGTGGGCGAGAGCAAACAAATCCGGCGGGTCTGCGAGATTATCCGGCTGGTGGGTGCGCGTCGCGCGACAGTCCTGATTACGGGAGAGACGGGAACGGGCAAGGAACTGGCGGCCCGGGCGCTGCATCTGGCAGGGCCGCGCAGCCGCGGTCCATGGGTTGCAGTAAATTGCAGCGCTTTGCCGGGAAACCTGCTCGAGGCAGAGCTGTTCGGCCATGTAAGAGGCGCGTTCACGGGGGCCGTGCAGACGCGGATCGGCCGTTTTGAGCAAGCCCAGGGCGGCACCCTCCTGTTGGATGAGATTGGCGAACTCCCCTCCGATCTTCAGGCAAAACTGCTGCGGGTTTTGCAGGAGCGCGAATTTCAGCGTCTCGGCAGCTCGGAAACGATACAGGCCGACATCCGCGTAGTGGCTGCCGCCAACTGCGACCTGACGCAGAGAATCGAGCAGGGCAGATTTCGAGAAGACCTGTACTACCGTCTGAACGTGGTGCCGCTGGCGATGCCAGCTTTGCGGGACCGCGCGGGCGACATTCCGCTGCTGGCAGCGCACCTGGTGGAAAAGATCTGCCGGGCGGAAGAAATTGCCCTGAAAACGATTCTTCCCTCGGCACTGGAGCCGTTGTGCCGGTATTGCTGGCCGGGGAACGTCCGGCAACTGGAGAACGCGATTGAGATGGCAATCGCGTTGAGCGCGGAACGGCGGGAGCTAACGGCAGATGATTTTCCACTGCCGGCCCGGCCGCGGGCGCCGGCGCAATCCGCTCAGCCAGTGATTTCCGTACCGGACTCGGGCTTGGACTATGAACAAACGCTGGCGTGGATCGAGCGCAGCATTCTCGAGCAGGCATTGAGTAAAACCGGGGGCAACAAGAAGGCGGCCGCAGCCATGCTCCGTCTCAAACGGACGACGCTGTCGGCGAAGGTGCGCAGCCTGGAAGCGCCGGCGGCATAAGTCACCAGAGGTATTCTTTAGCGGTTTCGCGCTTGTCGTAGCCGTCGAGCACGTGGACCACGCGAATCTTCTTCAGCGAAACCGGCGATAACTGGCCGAGCGGAATATAAATAACCGTCCGGCCGGCGCGCGAGGCGATCGTTTTGAAAATCGAGCGCGGGGGGTGGGCGGCCACGTAGACCACATAGCGGTGTATCGAATAGTCGAGCGCGGCGAGCAGGAGCCGCTCGGATTTGGTTTCGGCGAATTCGTAATCGGGGTCGCGCCATACGTCGTACATGCGGCGCGGGGGAAGACTCATCAGGAATCCGCCGTATTCGGCGCGGCCGATCCCGGGGCCCACCAGGTTGTCGAAGGGAAACGTGGAATAGAACGCCATGTCCGACTCGTTCTGGTTCTCGCCCAGCCAGGTGGTCATATAGGTGTAACGGCCGTCGCGGTCCTCATCGAAGATCACCACGACCGAGCCGACCTCGCCTTGGACTTTCTGAAACTGGCGGACATAAATGCGGCCCTCATGCCAGCGCCGGATGGTTTCCCGCATATCGATACCATCCAGGATGGAAGTGGTGAAGGGCTCGACGCGGGTGCGCTCTTCGGAAAGAATGCTCTTCCCTTTTTTTTTGAGAAAGCGGCCGTAATCTTCAATGACGAGATCTTCCGGCGGATAGGAGCAAATGCTGGTTCCATTCAACTGGCTGGCCCATTCGCCGGGGACCTTTTCCTTCTTGCGGGGCTTGAGGCCATACGGACGCATGCGGCGCTTGGTGCTGGGAAGGCGGCGGCGCAGGCGGATGCGGCGGGTGTCGATCCAGACCTCCTCGCCGGAAATGCGGGCGGTCGGAAGGTCGGATTCGGTCTTTTGCGGGGGAAAGCGGTTGGCGGCCTCCCACACTTCCCAGGCGTAGTTGTCGTCGGCGAGAGCGCGCGCGGCCACGGTCAGGTCGAAGATGCCGGCGGAGAGAGTCCGCTCGGAAAGCGCGAGATTGCGCGTGTAGCGAGCCAGCAGGCGCCGCTGCCAGTGGGCGATATGCTCGCCGGTATGGATCCCGTACTCCTTCTCGGCTTCGCGAAACAGCGCGAGCTGCGCATGGCGGCGATCGGTTTGGTTCGGGTCCGACATTTCGGCGCGGAAGTTTTCGTACCGCCATTGCAACGCCGGATACTCCACGGTGATTTCGCCGAGACACTCGGGGTGCGGGTTGATGAGTTGGATGCCTTCGCGGCGTCTACGTGCCAGGGGTTGGGCCTGGGGCTCTTCCATGGCATCGAGCACGGGGTCAAGCAGGTTGAGCGCAAGCACGACAAAGACGCGCGCTTCGGGATTGGCGCCCTGCAACTTCCAAGCGATACCGGCGGCATGCCGCGCGATGTCTTCGGACCGCGGCTGCGGGTACACCCGATAGGCCTCGATATAACGCGAGAGGCCGATGTGGCGGATGGAGTAAGGGTCGGGATAGTCGTCGGGAAGATGAGGACGGGGACCGAGTTCGGGGTCGGCGAACAGAACTTCGGCATCGATTTCGAGCGCCGTGCGGGCGGCCTCGGTAAACGGGTCGGTCGTCTCGATGGGCACGTAGACTGCTTTGTCTTCCTCCGAGCGGCCGGCTTGCGACTCATCCGGATACAGGATGACCGAGATCTCGGGCAAGCGCCGGACAGCGCGCATCCACGCGGGCTGGAGAGTGGAGGGTAGCTCGACGGCCACCACGCCGGGTTTTTCGCGGAGAAGGGCCTGGCGGACTTCGACGGCGAATTCGAGACGGCCGGGGACCACCGGAAAATAGGTGAAGCGGCCGCGCTGGAGGCTGCCTGCGTCAGGAAACGGAAGGCCGGTTTCCGCGGGCATACCGCAGCGCCTCCTCTCCCAGCACTTCGGTGATGGATGTTTCGAGAGCTTCGGTTTCGTGGGTCTTGGAGGTGGCGAGACTCTTCAGCTTGATGGCGAAACGCGCAATGTTGATGCCGTCGCGCACGGTGTAGCGCTCATCGGCGGCATGCGCCATCTGCAGGAAGTCGGTCACGTATTGCAGAATCCGTTCTTCGGCGAAGGGGAGATTCTCGCGCAGGATGTGGTACTCCTCGTCGCGCTCGGGGAAGTCGATGAAGATCTGCGGCTGCAGACGGGAGTGAATGTACTCGGGGAGTTCGAAGGTCGAGGCGTCGTCGTTCATGGTGGCGACGAGCCGGAACTGCGGATGCGCCTTGATTTTGATTCCGGCCACGATGGACTCGACATAGCGCCGGTTATCGAGCAGCGGCGCCAGGCTGGCCCAACTCTTTTCGCTCATGCGGTTGCCTTCGTCAAGAATAGCGATTCCGCCGCGCAGCATGGCAGTCACCAGAGGCGAGGCGACGTATCGCAAGCTGCCTTCGCCCTGAAGGACGGGCGTCACCAAAAGGTCTTCGGGCCGCGTATCGAGCGTCGCCTGGAGAATGTAGACATCGCGCCCCATGCGTTTGCCGGCGGCATACGCGAGGGTGGTCTTGCCGACGCCCGGCTTGCCGAGCAGGCGCGGGTTCATGGGGACATCCTGGTCATGAACCACCATCCATGCCGCCAGTAACTGCCGCATGAGCTCTTCCTGTCCCACCCACTGAATGGTGAGTTCATCGGGATGAGCGAGGTGGAGGGTGACGCCTTCGATCTCGACGGTCATATGTCTCGCTCCTATTATGGGGCAAGGTGGGGGATTGCCGGGCAGGCGACTGCGGCGCGGGCGGGTTAATGCAGGCTGCGAAGACGCTCCTGGCGGCTCACAATCCGCTGCACACGGACTCCGTAGTTGCCGTCGACGACTACGACCTCGCCACGGGCCACGAGGCAATGATTAACCAGGATCTCGACTGGCTCATTGACAGCACGATTCAATTCGACGATGGAGCCGGTCGTCAATTTCAATACTTCTTTGAGGGGAAGTTCAGTCCTACCGAAGGAAATGCTCACCGGCAGCTCGACATCCAGCAGGAGTTCCATGGTGGGTGGAGTTTGCGAATTGCTGGCTGTTTCGAGCGCGGCACCGGCCTGGGACTCCGGTTCCGGAGCCGCGGTCAGCAGATTCCGCAGGGCAGCGCTGAACGTGAGGGCGATTGTTGATTTGGCGCCGTCTTCGAAATCCAACGAGAGCACCGCCCATTCTTGCGCATCTTCAGGAGGTGCGTGTTCGGCGCCAGCAGAGCAGGTGACCTCCTGGCCGAGCAGAGAGGTGATCGACCGTGCCAGCGTCGAAAGCCATTGACCGAGGATCTCCTGCCACGTTTTGCGGGCCTCGGCGCCCGCCTCTTTGTCCGGCACTGTGTCCAGCCCCGCGGCTTTCAACATGAGCGCGGCGGCATGCTCCCACGCGGCGCGAGGAGCGCCAACCCAGACGATCGCTTGCGGCGAGAATTGAAAAGGCTGCTCCCACCAGAGCACATCCGCTTCGGATCCCGTGCCCGCATCGGCAGCGGAGCCCGTCACACGCTGCCACCGGACAGCGGGCCGTTGTCCCGTCATGGCCTCCAGCAACTCTCCCAGATTCGCCGCCCATTCCTCCATGAGGCTTGAAAAGTCCGGTGTGGTCATGCGGTCACCACTCCGTGCGACACGGGCCACTGCCCAGCCAGCCGCGCGCGCAGTCGCAGAATCGCCTGCGATTTCAACTGAGAGATCCGCGACTCATGCAGGTTGACCACTTGCGCGATTTCCCGCAGCGTCAACTCCTCTTGATAATAGAGGCTGATTACGGTGCGCTCGATCGCGGGAATGGCATCAATGCTTTCGGCGACCAGGCGTTCCAGCTCAGATTGCTCCAACAGGTTTGACGGCAGATTCTCTTCCGAGTCCGGAATATAGTGCAGCAGGTCGTGCCCTTGGTCCTGGCCGGCGTACTCCAGACTGGCGATATTCAACCCGCGGATCTCCACAAGCCAACCGTGATATTCGTCGAGTGGGATGCCCAGTTGGGCCGCGATCTCTTCTTCCGTGGGCGCCCGTTGGACGCGCTGCTCCGCTACCGCGATGGCGGCTTCAATTTGCTTCGCCTTCCGCCGTTTCTGTCGCGGCGCCCAATCGAGACCGCGCAGGCTGTCGAGAATGGCCCCGCGAATTTTATATTCCGCGTATGTCTTCAATTTGACGTTGTGGCTGGCATCGAAATTATCGATGGCGGAGATCAGCCCCAAAACACCCGTCGAAACCAGGTCTTCCAGGCTGATGTTTTCCGGTAAACGCTCCTGAATGCGGCGGGCAATCAAACGGACTTGCGGCAGATGCTGCAGAATGAGCTGTTCGCGCTCGGCGTCGCTGATCATCTCACATGCCCCATATGAGCCCATCGCCTTCTGCTCCGATCACGCGGCGCTGCTCACGCGCGCGAGAACGTTGGTCGAGCAGCCTCCGAGGATCATTTCCGTCAACTTGCGCGAGGACGCTGCTTCCAGGTCCTCGGGGATTCTCTGCCCTGTCGCGAAAAACGACAGGGGCTTGCCTGTTCGTACCGTCTCGTTGAGAATCGAGCCGGATGCGGTGGTCTCATCCAATCGGGTGAATAGCAGGCGACCGGTCCGGAAGACTTCATATGCATCGATCACGCGGGATAGATCGGCGGATTTCATCGAAGACGATAGAACCAGCTGAGTGTCGATATCGTCTCGGGCAGACAGGAATGGCGCCAGATCAGAGCCGCCGACTTCGGCCAAAGCGCATCCGGGAGTATCGATCAAGATCAATTCTTTACCTTGGTTTTCCTCGATCGTCTGGGCCAGAGCGGTTGCCGTTTCGAGCAGCAGAAACCCAACTCCGAGAATGGCGGCGTAGGAGCGCAACTGCTCGGCCGCGGCAATCCGGTAAGTGTCCATCGAAATGAGGAGCACGGGACGGCGGCAGGCCAATCCATAATTGACGGCCAATTTGACCAGCGTGGTGGTTTTGCCGGCTCCCGGGGGCCCGACGAGAGCCACCATGCGCGGCCGCGTATCGGTCCGGCCGAGGATGGGCTCCACGCGCACGCGGGCCTCGATCTCTGCAGCCAGTGCGCGCGGCCAGAGTTCTGCATCCGGGGGCCGGACCAATGGTCCACTGATGCACCCGGCGCGCGCGGCGGCTGCCTCGACGACGTCCCGCGCCAGATCCGGCGCTACATCGTGAGCCCCCAGCAGCGCGTAAATTTCCGTTAACTCCGGCGCGAGCCGCTGCGCCGGCGCAAAAGCCGACCTGGTGAGCGCGCGCCGCATGGCATCCAGTTGTTTTTTGAGTTCGGCCACTTCGCCGGCCAGATGGCGGGGAACGGGCGATTCACTGACCTCGCCGGGCGGCCTTGCGTCGGCTCCGAGACCGAATACTACTTCGTATTCTCCGAGATGGCGCGCTTCGGGCAGCGCCTTGCGGCTTTGCAACAGCATCGCCTCATCGCCAAGCTCGCGACGCGCTCTGCCGAGGGCCTCCTCGACGCTCGCCGAAAAATAAGATTTGATGTTCATGAGCGTGGCTCAGGATCGGGTGCAGTCCACTGGATAGATCGGCGCGCGCGGGCGGCGGCTGTAGACAAACGGGTCATGAAATAGTTCCGAGCACCTGAACTTTCTGGCCGGGCGGCACCTCGTTATGCGCCAGGAATACCAGATTGGCCTGCACCGGCTCGGCCATCTGCCGAAGGAAATGGCGCGGTCCGGAAGAAGTGATCACCACGACCGGAGTTTCCATGGCGGCAATGCGGCTGGTGATGCGGCTGAGAATGTCGCGAATGGTCTGCGGTGGCAGATTGACGTGGCTGTTCTGCTCGCCATGTTCGATTCCAGCCTCCACGGCCTGTTCGATGGACGGATCGAGGAACCAGGCAGGCAGATCGCCCGCGCGGTTCAGATACGGCTTCACCACGGTGCGGCGGAGCGCCTGCCGGACGTATTCGGTGAGCAAGACCGGATTCCGAGTGATGCCGCCGGCTTCGCCCAGCGCCTCGAGAATGGAAACGCCATCGCGAATCGAAACCCGCTCGCGGAGGAGGTTTTGCAGCACCTTTTGAACGGTGGCGAGCGGCAGCAGTTTGGGAACCAGGTCTTCGACCACCTTGGGATGCTCCACCGCAACCCGGTCGAGCAGTTTCTTGGCGTCCTGGCGCGAAAACAGCTCGTACGCGTGACGCCGGATAACTTCGGCCAAGTGAGTACCTAGCACGCTGACCGGATCCACCACCGTGTAACCGGCCTCGCGGGCGGCTTCGGCGCGCGCGCCGGGAATCCAGAGTGCCGCCATGCCGAAGGCCGGCTCGCGCGTCGGTTGTCCTTCGATCGCGGTCTCGCCCCGAGCCGTGGAAATGGCCAATTCAAATCCTGCAGGCAGCTCATAGCGGGAGATCTCGACGCCCTTCAATGCGATCACATACTCACGGCTCTTGAGCGATAGATTGTCGGAAACGCGGACGGCCGGCAACAGATATCCGAGATCGGACGCCAGCTGCCGGCGAATGGAGGCGATGCGGCGGAGCAGAGGTGATTCGGGGCCGCCCTCCACCAGAGTCACCAGCCCCAGACCGAGGTCCAGTGACAACGGTTCGACGCGCAGCAAAGCTTCCAGATTCTCTCGCGCGGAAACCGGTTTTGCTTCGGCGGGAGCCGCGGCCGCGGCGATTTGTTTGCGCCGCAATCTCCAGGCGGCCGCGCCCGTGCCTCCGCCCAGCAACAGGAATGGCAGCTTGGGCAAACCGGGGATGGCGGCTATGGCGACCAGGACACCGGCTGCCAAAAGCAGAGGCTGCGCGCTTCCGAAGACCTGCCGCCGGAACTCCGTGCTCAGACGGGCATCGGAGCCGGCGCGGGTCACGATCAAGCCGCCGGAGATTGAGATCATCAAGGCGGGGATGACCGTGACCAGGCCGTCGCCAATCGTGAGCACGGTATAGGTCTCCAGCGCTTTTTGAAAATCCATGCCGTGTTGCAAGACGCCGATGAGAAATCCGGCCACAATGTTAATGCTGGTAATCAGAATGCTTGCTACCGCGTCGCGCTGGGTGAAGCGGGAAGCGCCGTCCATGGCGCCATAGAACTCGGCCTCGGTGGCCAGCATCTTGCGGCGGCGGCGGGCCTCGCCTTCTTCAATGAGTCCGGCGTTCAGGTCCGAATCGATGGACATCTGCTTGCCGGGAAGAGCGTCCAGGGTGAAACGCGCGGTGACTTCGGAGATGCGCACCGCTCCGTGATTGATTACGACATACTGGATCGCGATCAGCACCAGAAAGATCACGGCGCCGATGATGTAGTTGCCTCCCACGACAAAACTTCCAAATGCGCCGATGACTTCACCGGCGGCCTTGGTGCCCGTGTTGCCGTTGAGCAGAATCAGACGGGAAGACGAGATGTTCAGCGCCAGCCGAAACAAGGTGAGCAGCAGCAGGGTCGTCGGAAACGAAGTGAACTCAATCGGACGAATGATGTAGAGCGCCACCATCATGACGGTCAGCGACATCAGGATGTCGGAGACAATCAACAGGTCGAGCACGAATTTGGGCAGCGGCGCGATGAGCGCGATCACAATGGCGATCACCCCCAGCGGTAACGCCATATCGCCCATCGAGTCCCACGGCAGGGACTCGATCCATTTGGGCTGCGGAGGCGCGAGGGCTTTGGCGGGAGTCATGACCTTGCCGGTCTCAGGCCGGCAGCCTCCCATGCATCAGCTTGAAGATGTAGGCGAGGATTTCGGCCACCGCGCGGTACAGGTGCGGCGGAATTTCCTGGCCGACTTCGACGGATTGATAGAGCGCCTGCGCCAGCGGCGGGTTCTCGATGATGGGAACCTGGTGTTCCACGGCGCGCTGGCGGATGCGCAGGGCCAAATAGTTCTTGCCTTTGGCAACCACCAGCGGCGCCGCCATGCTCTCCATGACGTAGCGAATCGCGACCGCAAAATGCGTGGGATTGACCACCACGGCGGTGGCGGTCGGCACCTGCTTCATCATCTGGCGGCGCGAACGCTCGCGCTGGAGCCGCCGGATGCGCGACTTCATCTGAGGATTGCCTTCCAGATCCTTCAACTCCTCGCGGATTTCCTGCCTGGACATACGCAGATCGCGCCGGTAGCGGCGCGCCTGGCGGAACAGATCGACCATGCCGAAGACCACGAATACGGCGGCGGCTTTCCAAAACACATCCATCAGCGAGGCCGCCAGAAAGCGGGCGCCGTTTTCGGGGCTGGCAAGAGGAAGGACGAGGAAACCCTCGATCCTGCCGCGGACCACAAGATAGACAGCGCCCAAAAACAGCGGGAGCAGCACCACGGCCTCGAGCAGCGAAGGCAGATTCTGGCGCGGCAGTTCGCGCAGTCTCGCCAGCGGATCCAGGCGTTTCCAATCGGGGGCGAGTTTCTTCAGGCTGAGACCGAAGCGCGTGGTGCCGAGCCGGATCAGCAGAGTGGCCGCGACCACAGCCATGCCGCCGAGAACAAGCGGCAGCAGATGGGTCCAGAAAAGCTCCCAGCTCAGACGCGTCAGGGCTTCGGGCGAGAGTTCGCCGGCGAAAGCGAGAGTGAACCAATGCCGCGCGGTCTGGCGGAACGCCACAAACCAGCGCCCTCCGCCGAGCCCGAGAACGCACAAAAATACGAGAAACTGCAGAGCGGCGACAAATTCCCGCGCGGCAGGAAACTGGCCCTCCTGACGGGCCTTGTCGACGCGCCGCTGAGTGGGCGGCTCGGTCTTTCCGAATCGGTCCGGCATCGGGTGTCATGGTCCCAGCACATGGCGCGCGGCGGTCCACGCCTGGCCGCTCAGTTCCCGCAAGATGCGCGGAAACAGCAGAGTTCCCCACCCGAAAACGACGAGCGTGAGCAGCATTTTCACCGGAAATGCCAGCGCCAGCAGCTGCAGTTGCGCACTGACGCGCCCGACCAGCGCGAGCGCCACATCCACCATGACCAGCAGGGCCACCACCGGGAATGCCAGCCGCAAACCCACCGAAAACAAGCTGGCGCCCAACTGGATGAGGGCTGGGGCAGCGGCGGGTCCCAAACCGTAGCTTCCGGGGGGCACCCGGTCGAGACTCCAGGCAAATAACCGGAATACTTCGCGGTCCAGCCCGGCGGCGATGAACAGCAGGCTCGCACCCAATTGCGCGAGGACCAGCAGGACGCCCGAGTCTGCCTGCGTGTTCGGGTCAATGGTAGAGGCATAGGCATAGCCGGCCTGCAGGCCGAGGATCTGGGCGGCCAGAACGAACGCTTCGAGAACGATCGCGGTGGCGACGCCGATCGTGATGCCGATGGCGGCTTCGGCCGCCGCCCAACCGAGCAGACGAGCGGGTGTCATCGAGGCGGGGTCGATCACAGGCCATCGCGACCAGAGTGCGACCGCCAGTCCGGCAGCGAGAGCGATGCGCGCCGGTACCGGCGCGCTTCCAAGACCCGGTAATGGGACAAACACCAGCGCGCCGCCGACGCGCGCCAGCACGAGCGCAAAACCGTATATGCCGGCCAGCGAGAGGATCAGGCTAGTGGGCATAGCGCGAAAAATCCCCCAGCAGCGTCACGGTGTAGCCGATGCTTCGTTCGAGCATCCACGGCAGCAGCAATAACAGCCCCAACAGAAACGCCACCAGGCGCGGGATGGTGGCGAACGCAGCATCCTGCATGGAGGTGGCGATCTGCACCAGACTGATGACGATCCCGGCGGCAAACCCGATCGCCAGCAGCGGAGCTCCCAGCCAGAACGTGGCCATCAGAGCCTGACGAATAATCTGGACCGCGGCTTCCGGACTCATCAGTAAGAACCCCCAGTCATCTCAGTAGAAGCTCCGCATCAGGGACCCGACTACCAGGTTCCAGCCGTCCACTAGCACAAACAGGAGGATCTTAAAGGGGGCCGAAATCATGATCGGCGGCAGTTGCACCATGCCGACCGACAATGTCACCGAAGCCACCACGAGATCGATCACCAGGAAGGGGAGGAACAACACGGCGCCGATCTGAAACCCGGTCTTCAGCTCGGAGAGAATATAGGCCGGAATCAGGATCTTCAAATCGAGCTCCGCGCGATTGCGCGGCGGCGGCGTGTGCGCGATCTCGACAAAAAGCCGAATATCTTTTTCGCGCGCAAACCGCGCCAGAAAATTCCGCAGCGGCTGGGCGCCTTTGTCGAAGGCCTGTCCGGCGGTAAGCTTGCCGGATTCCATCGGCTCCCAGCCCTGGTGGTACATGTCGGCGACGACCGGCTGCATAATCACAATCGCCAGAAACAAGGCCAGCCCGATCAGGACCTGATTGGACGGAGTCGACTGGGTTCCCAATGCCTGGCGCAGAAAATGGAGCACCACCACAATGCGCAGGAACGGGGTAATGGACATCACGGCGGCCGGCAGCAGCGTCATCAACGTCAGCAGGATGACAATCTGCATCGGCACGCTCAGACTGTCCTTGCCCGCTGATATACCGAGTAGCGAGAGGGGAGTCGCGGCCAGCGCCGGAACCGGCGCCGCGGCGAAAAGGACGAGGCGCGCCCACTTCATAACGGTTCCCCGTCTCCCGGACCAGGTTCGCGCCACGGCCGATTCGCCACGACGGTGCAGCCGGCCGGCGAACACGCGACCAGCAACATTTCCTCTCCCAATCGGATCAGGTGCAGCGTGTGCTGCGGACCGAGCGGCAGCCGCTCCAGGCTGAGAATCAGATGCCGTCCGCCGCGGCGCGGCAGCACCGCCGCCGAAAATCCGCGGCGGCGCAGCCACCACAGCGTGGCGCCGAGTAGAGCCAGCACGCCCGCAACCGACAACATTTGGCCAATCAAGTCCATTCTTTGATACCCGCTTGCCTGATACCGCTTGTCAAAACTCGTCCCGGAAGTCGGTGATCCGCACCCCGAGCGCATTCTCGATCACCACGATCTCGCCCGAGCCGCAAAAGACGCCCCCGATATAGATATCGATGTTCTCCCCGGCGGAGCGCGAGGTGGAAATGACGCTTCCTTCCCGCAAATCGAGCACCTCGCGTGTAGTCAGAGGCCGCCGATCCAGTTCGATTTCGATTTCCACCGGGACCTCGCCCAGCGGCGCGATTTCTTCCTGAGGAGTCATCGGCGGATTACCGGATCAGATTGATAGTGTCCTGACTCAATTGATCCTGCGCCGAAACCACCCGCGCATTGGCCTGATACCCACGCTGGTAGACGATCAGACTGGTGAATTCGCGCGCGATATCCACAGTCGAAGCCTCCAGGGCGCCGCCGACAACGGACCCGCGGCCGCCTGTCCCGGGCGTTCCGACAGCCGGAATGGCGCTGCGGGCGCTTAACGTGAAATTGTTGTCGCCGACAGCCAGCAGACTATCGGGATTGCGGATGCTGGCGAGGGCCAGCTGGGCGACGACCACCTGGTCGCCATTGGAATACTGCGCCAGGATTCCGCCGCCGGTGGCGAGCCCGACATGAATCAATTGCGCGGCTCCCGAACCATTCTGGGAACTGGCCGACAAAGCCGACGGTTGTCCGAACTGGGTGATGCGAGCGATGCCGGCGGCGGTATATGGATCCCAAGTCAGGTGCAGATCGGCGGCGCCGTCCGTGAAACCCGTTACGTCGAACACGACCGGAGTGCCGGCCGCCGGGTCGGTCAGCTTCCCGTCGCTGCCGAAGGTGAGCGTGCCGCTCGCGCCGGTGATGTCGAACGGCGTTCCGGCGGTTCCACCGGTCACCTCTTCGCCGGGGATAGTGATGGTATAACTCCACTGGTTCGCCGCGGTCTTCTGGAAATTCAGCTTCAGTGAGTGCGGCGTGCCGAGGCTGTCATAGACCGTCATGGGCGCGGAAGCGAGCGAGGTGGCGTCCGCCGCCGCGGTGGAGTCCAGGTTCATGTCAATGCTGAAATTGCTGGTTACGGTCGGTGTTTTGAGCGTGCCGACCGGCACCACGATGTTTCCGATCGCTCCCGCCGTATCCACCGCGCCGGTCAACGGGTTGGGCGTGCTCCAACCCTGCACATGCAGGCCGGTGTTCGTCAGGAGGTTTCCGTTCTTGTCGGTGAGGAAATTGCCGGCGCGGGTATAGACCGTTTTGCCGCCGTTGTCCTTGAGTACAAAGAATCCATCGCCCTGGATCGCGGCGTCGAGCAGCCCGGCGCTGGTCTGCACCGAGCCTTGGGTGAACTGGCGGAACGTTAGCGGCTGCGCCGTTCCAAATCCGACCTGAGTTTCCCCGAGGCCTGATCCCATGGACTGGGTCACCAAATCTCGGAAGCTGACGGTGCTGGTCTTAAAGCCGGTGGTGTTGAGGTTTGCCAGATTGTTCCCCACCACGTCCACCGCCGTGGCCATGGCGCTGAGCGCCGAAAGTGCGGATGAAAATGAGCCGGGCATATCGATCTCCTATTAAGGTTGTTTTTCGGTCTGCGGTTGCGGCACGAGCTGATGGAGATCCTCGCGCATCGCGGCGAGGTCCGTGCTCATGCTGAGAGTCTGTTCGAGCTGCGTAAACTGGGCCAGTTGCGTCAGAAACTGGACGCCGTCGGCCGGATTGAGCGGATCCTGGTTCTTGATTTGAGCGACCAGAAGCTGCAGGAACATGTTCTTGCTGACAGCCGGATTGGCAGGGGAAGCTGCCGGCGCCGGACTGGTCGCCTGCGGCGCCGGAGAGGTGGACGAAGAGACGGTCGGTGTCATTGCGATCTCCTTAACGAACTGATGAAAACAGCCATGAGAACTCCTGCGGCGATGAATCAGCGTGTTCTTCTCCCTTAGAAGCAGGCGCCCGGCGCGGGGGCGGCTCGTGGTCGTGAGCGGCGCCTTGGCGTTCGCCTCCCTGGCCTTGCGGCGTGGACTGGGACGAAGACGGCTCCCGGGCGATTTCATAGTGTTCTGTTCGCAGCGCGGCGGGATGCCACGTTTCGGCGCGGAATCCATTCTGCTCAAGACGAGCCGAGAGCACGGGCAGATCACTGCGTAAAGCCTCGGTCAAACGGGAGTCGGCTGTGCGCACCGCCACCTGCACTTCTCCGCGATGTTCGGTCAGCCGCACGTCGACACGCTGCGCCCCGCCGTTGACCTGCACGCGAATGTCGCGCGCACGTAAAGATGACGAAGGCGCCGGTTCAGGCTGCGCAGCGGCGGCGGGGTGTTGCGGCTCGATCAGGGTTGCGACGTGATCGGGGCGCGCCGTCGAAGCTTCGGCACCGCGCGCCGCGCCCGTCAGTTCCACTCCTTGTGGAGACGGGTTGTGAATCGGCACAGCATTCTCCATCCGGGCTGGTTCAAAATCGGCGGGCAAATGCACGCCTGTACGCGCGGAGAGAATCGCTGCAGATGTCGCGGGTGAAGCCCCAGCCGCTTTCTCTGGTTTCACAGCTGGTTCCGCTGCCGGTTCGGCTGCCGGCACGGCCTCCCCTTGTGGGAACGCCGGTCTTCCTTGCGGACTCAAAGGAGCATGAGGCTCGGCTCCTCTTTCTAATGGAGACAGCCGCGCGGAAAACGCAAGCTCGACCCGGCGGGCCGCACGCCCGGGCAGGGTCGCGGGTTCGGCCGGCTCCGGCACAACCGAATCGGCAAGCCGCCGCGCCTGCTTCAATTCCGGCGCGGCGGCCGGCGGCCGGTCTGGAACGGGATCTTCCTGGGCTATCGGGGTAAAGGGAAGATCCACCATCGGTGGATCCGGGCTTCGATTTGGAACCGCTGGCGGTGCTGATGGAGCTTCGCCGGTTCTCCCGCCGGGACGCACCCGCTGTCCGGCATGCGCCGGCTGCGCATCAGCCGCCTCCGGCCGCAGCGTCTCCCGTGCGATATAGACGTCAGGGATGCGCGGTATCACCTGGACGGTTTGCGCCGGAGGCACTTTCGAAGTGGCGATGAGAATTTGAGGACTTTCCGTTTCCGGACATCCCGCCGCCGGACTAGTTGCGGGCAGCGCGTCGGCCGGCACGGTGACGGAGATCAACTCCGGAAACTCGGCCATTGTCGGGTCAGATTCAGCCGTGGGCAGCGCCGGAGGCAAACCTTTTTGCGCCAGGCCGGCAGCGAAACAGGACTCCAGCGTGACCGTCTGTTGCTCGACGGGCGTAGTCTGACCGGCGGCCTGAGACTCGGCGGCTGTCTCTAACGAGATCAGAGACAAACCCAACTCGCGAGGGACAGGAGGCGGAGCGGGAATACCGGACGGAGCGGCGAGGCCGAGCAGCGGGTTTTGGGTTTCCTGCTTTTTCTCGGTTTCTCCATTTTCCTTTTGCCCGATCTGCGGATGCAGCAGGCCTCCGAGGAGATCGGGAAACCAGGACACTATCAAACCGGGCGCGCCTGTGCGAACTTTTTCAAGGACGTCGCCGGGAATCGTAGAAGCGTCAGCGGAAACGGAGGGGACGATGGCGATCGCGTTCACGCCGGGTTTCTTTGCAGATGGAAGACCAGTCGGAGACGGCCACCTTTTCAGTTCTTTAGTGCGGCGCTCGCGCCAGGAAATTGCCATTCCGACGGGTAGCGGCAAATACTTGGCGGCTCGTCGCAGCCCCCGCTACTGCGCTTTTCGGCGGACTTCTGAGCACTATGAGAGATTTGGCTCTCGTTTACTTTTTTGGTACGGTTCTTGCATTCGATCCTGTGCCATGGATCCATTAACCGCTCTCGCCGCCAGCGGCCTTCGGTCACGGATGGAATCGCTCGAAATGTTGGCGAACAATATGGCGAATGCCAGCACCGGCGGCTACAAGTCCGACCGGGAGTTTTATAGCCTGTATGTGGCGCCGGAGGCAGCCGACGCGAATACACCGGCGACCATGCCACTGATCGACCGGCCGTGGACGGATTTTTCTCAGGGCGCGTTGCGCGCCACCGGCAATTCTCTGGATGTGGCCCTGGCTGGCAAGGGCTTCTTCACGGTGAACGGGCCCTCGGGGCCGCTCTACACTCGCAATGGCAGCTTCCGGACGTCATCCGGCGGGGCGCTCGTGACCGCGGAAGGATATCCGGTCCGCGGTACGGGAGGAGCGCCCCTGAATATCGATGCTGCCCGCTCCCTGGAAATTTCGCCGGACGGCACGGTCACTCAGCAGGGCACAGTAATCGGACAACTGGAAATCGCCGATTTCACGAGCACGGCCGGACTGGCGAAGCACGGCAATAATTACTTTCGCGCAGCCCAGCCGCCATCGCGCTCGACTCTCCCCGCGGACACAACGGTCCGGCAGGGACATCTGGAGGATTCCAACGCAGGCAGCGCCGAGGCGGCGGTCCGGCTGATCGGCGTTATGCGGCAGTTCGAAATGCTGCAGAAAGCCGTCTCGCTCGGCGCGGACATGAACCAGCGCGCCATCCAGGAAGTGGCACGGGTCGGGTCGTGACAAACGGGAGCAGCCCAATGGAGAGAACCAATAGAACGAGAGGACAAATAGAAAATGATACGCGCACTGTACAGCGCCGCCAGCGGAATGACGGCCCAGCAAATGAACGTCGACAATATCGCGCACAATCTGGCCAATGCCAACACCAGCGGGTACAAGCAGAGGCGCGCCCAGTTTCAGGATCTGCTGTATCAGACCGTGGTGCAGCCGGGGGCCGCCGCCGGGCAGCAGACCGTGGTTCCCACCGGATTGCAACTGGGTCTAGGCACGCGTACCGCGTCGAACGAAATCATCTTCACGCAGGGAGATTTCTCCCAGACCAACAATCCGCTCGACCTGGTGATCCAGGGTAAGGGATTCTTCCAGGTACGGCGGCCGTCGGGCGAACTGGCCTATACCCGCTCAGGCTCGTTTCACCTGGATCGGGACGGCAATATCGTCACCAGCACCGGCGATCCGCTCGAACCGCAGATCACACTACCGCCGGACGCGCAGCAGATCACCATCGGGCAGGACGGCACGGTCAGCTTCACGCAGCCTGGGCAGACGGCTTCGCAGCAGGCCGGTCAGATCCAGCTGGCGAATTTCCCGAACCCGGCCGGGCTGAACAGCCTCGGCGGAAATTTGTACAGCCCCACGGATGCATCGGGCGATCCCATCGTCGGCAACCCGGGAGGGCAGGAAGGAATGGGAGCGGTTTTGCAAGGCTACCTGGAGCAGTCGAACGTCTCGGTGGTGGAAGAGTTCATTAACCTGATCGTGGCGCAGCGCGGCTACGAGGCGAACTCGAAGGTGGTACAGGCCGCCGACACCATGTACCAGCAGGTAAACAATCTGGTGCGATGATGGCCCTGATTCCGGAGGTGCTGGCGGCGTGTCTGGCGGTTTCGGCCGCTTCCGATCACGTGCGGGCGGGCGACCTCGCGACGGCAGAAGAAGCGTTTGCCGCGCTCGATCCCAATACAGTAATTAGCCTGGCTCCGGCGCCAGGAGTCAAACGGGTCTTTTCGGTGGCTGAGTTGCGCCGTATTGCAACGCGCCTTGGAACGCCATCGGCGCCCCACGGCGACTTATGCGTGGAACGAAAGACCGCGCGGCTCGATCCGGCACATATTCTCGCCGCCATTCAGTCGCAGGCGCCGCACGCGGAACTGAAACTTCTCGACTTCAGCCGGACCCCCGCGCCGGAAGGCGAACTGGAATTCCCCCGTAACGGTTTGCGGCGCGCGCCGGGCGGCACCTATTTCTGGAACGGAGCGGTACGCTATGCCGGAGGGCGGCGGTTTTGCGTGTGGGTCAAAATTGCGGCCCGCGCGCCGGCGCCGGTGGTGGTGGCGGCGGCCGATCTGAGGCCGGGCCATGCAATCGAGACGGCGGGGGTGCGGCTCGAAACCCGCGACACGCTCTTCACACCCGGTGTCACAAACACGCTCGACCGGGTGATCGGGAAGTGGCCGCGTCGCCTGGTCCGGGCGGGCACTCCGATTGAGCCGCAGTGGCTCGAGCCGGCTCCGGAGATTGCGCGGGGCGACGCCGTGAAGGTTGAAGTCTGGAGCGGGTCGGCGCGCCTCGAGCTGGATGCGCGGGCCGAGAGCGCCGCAGCCGCCGGACAGCCGGTAGCGATACTGAATCCGCTTACGCGAAAGCGATTTCTCGCGCGAGTGGTTGGCAAGGGCCGTGTATCGGTGGGTCAAAAGCAGGAGAAGCCATGAGGCAAGCGGTCTTGATTTTAATGTGCGCCGGTTTGGCGCTGGCGGCGAGATCGAAGGATAAACCCGATGCGGGCGCTTCACTCGACCGGTACGTGGCCGAAGCGACGGCTCGTTCCGCGGCCGCCCAGCCCGCCACGCCGGGGTCCATCTGGTCGCCGGGATCGCGGTTGGCGGATTCGGCGCGGGATCTGCGTGCGAGCCAGGTGGACGACATCGTCACAATTCTTGTGGTCGAGAAAGCCTCGGCGGTGGCGTCGGGCACGACCAAGACTTCGCGCGCGTCGAGCGCCAAGAATTCGGTGAGCGCTCTGGCGGGAGTGACGCGGGCTACAGGCCCGTGGGCCAACCTGGCCGGCGTGTCCGCCGCGACGGCGCTTTCCGGAGACGGAACCACCAGCCGGGATCTGGTACTGAACACCACGCTGACCGCGCGGGTTGTGGCCGTTCTGCCGAACGGATCGATGCTGGTGGAATCGTTCAAGGATATTTCGATTAACTCGGAGCGCCAGACGATCGCAGTGCGCGGCGTGGTGCGGCCGGCCGATATCGGGCCGGGCAATACGGTGCTCTCGAACCGTGTGGCGCAGTTGGAAGTCCGGGTGAACGGCAAGGGCGTGATCGGCGATGCCATCCGCCGGCCTTTCTTTCTTTACCGTTTGCTGTTGGGCTTGCTGCCCTTCTGAGGAAGAGACATGACCCGCATCCTGAGCTGTCTGCTGATCGCGCTGGTTTCGGGGGCCCACGCCGGCGCGGCGCGCCTGAAAGAACTTGTTTCCGTAGAAGGTGTGCGTGAGAATCAACTGGTCGCGTACGGGCTGGTGGTGGGTTTGGCCGGCACGGGCGACCGCAAGCAGACCATGTTCTCGGCGCAGAGTCTGACCAATATGTTGGAGCGCATGGGCATCTCGGTCGCGCCCACGGCGATTCAAGTGCGCAATACCGCGGCCGTGATGGTCACCGCGACTCTGCCGGCCTTCGCGCAGCCGGGCATGCGCATCGATGTCACCGAAGCCGCCATCGGCGATGCCGCGAATCTGCAAGGAGGAATCCTCCTGTTGACCTCGCTGCGCGGCGCGGATGGACAGGTCTACGCAGTCGCCCAGGGCCCGGTGATGACGGGAGGCTTTTCAGCCGGTGGGGGAGGATCGCGCCAGACGCTGAATCACCCCACGGTCGGGCGCACGCCGGAGGGCGCGATTGTCGAACACGCGGCCCCCTCGTCCCCGCTCAAATCGCCCATCCGCCTGCAGTTGCGGCAATCGGATTTCACCACTTCGGCGCGCATCGTGGAAGCCGTCAACCAGAAGTTCGGCGCGCGCTCGGCCGGCGCCGAGAATTCCGGATTGATCAGCGTGGCAATCCCGCCCGAGTATGCCAGCCGGCCCACGGAATTCATTGCCGAGTTGGAAACCCTGACTGTGAATGCGGACCGTTTGCAGCGTGTGGTCATCAACGAGCGCACCGGCACGGTAGTCATGGGCAAAGACCTCCGGATCGCGCCCGTGGCGATCCTGCAAGGCAATCTCAGCGTGGAAATTCAGACGCGTCTGGAAGTATCCCAGCCGGCGCAGCTCGCTCAAGGCACAACCCAGGTGGTGCCGCAAACCGACGTGGCGGCGAAAGAGGAGAAAGCGCGGAATCTGTTGCTCAAAGACGGCGCGACGGTCGAAGATCTGGTACGCGGCTTGGCTGCAATCGGCTCGACACCTCGGGACGTGATCGCGATTCTGCAAAACCTGCGTCGCGCCGGAGCGCTGGAAGCCGAAATCGAGGTGATCTGACCATGGCCGATCTCACCATCTCACCCCTATTGCCCCCGGCTGTTTCCATCGCGGAGATAGAATCGCGGAATGGCAACGAGGCTCACAACGCGCGCGATGCCGCCCAGCAATTCGAGGCCCTGCTGCTGGCCCAAATCCTCCGCAGCGTGCGCGAAAGCGGAAACGGTTTCGGGAAGACCGACCAGAGCGGGGATTGCGCCACCGATTTTGCCGAACAGCAATTTGCGAGAGTACTGGCCCAACAGGGCGGATTGGGACTGGCGTCTGTGATTGCCGCGGGGCTTGAACAAAAACCGGCAGCCCCAGCCACCGGCGGCAACAGCCGGCTAAACGCTCCAGGCCTGAGATCCGGACGCGAGGACCGGCTCGGGCTGGGCCTGCCAGGCATTCTCCATCTGTACCGGTTCGGCCGCGAGGCGGGTTTGCTCCCAGGCTTCCGACAAGGTAGAGAGCAGGCCCAATACCTCGGCCAACGGCGCATCGCTTTGCTCCATATTGGCATCCAGCAGGCGGCCCAGCGTGTAATCGTAAAGGGCGGCCAGACGGATGCTGAGTTCGCCGCCGTGAGTACGGTCCAGCGCGGCGTTCAGCTCGAGCACGATGCCGCAGGCTCTGGAAATCGCTCGCGACCTTGCCGCAATCTCGCCGCCGCTTAGAGCGCGGCGCGCCTCCCGCACCGCCGCAATCGCGGTCTGATACAGGAGGCGCACCAATTCCAACGGGTCCGCGGAAAGGACCCGCTGTTCCAAATACGCGTCCTGAGCGTTCTTCCACATTCAACTACGCCGCCTCCCTATTTCGTCGCGAATCTTTTCTCGGCTTCTGCTTCCCGGGAAGAAACGTCGCTTAGATCCCCGGTGACCGCAGATCCTCGGCCAGCCGCAAGACGTATTCCGGCGGCACCTGCGTAATCACCTCCTGGGTCTGACGATTCACCACTTGAACCACGATCCGGCGCGACTGCCGGTCCATATGAAACAGCAGTTCATTCTGCTGGCCGAACATTTCGGCGGCATTCAATGCCTTCACCGCCTGAATGATCTCGCGATGTTCGGGCGGCTGTTCCACGGGAGCTACGGGCGCCGTCGCCGCCAGAGGCTGCACCAGGCGATTAATTGCACTGACATCCATAACGGCTCCTTTACAGGCGGTCGGGCGGATTGTCCGCCGACCTCTTCCTCACCCCACCTTATCGGTTGCCGCAGCCCACTCTTGAAGTTGCCCCGCCGCCTTCAAAAAAGCTCCGGGCGGGCCGAAAAGCATACCAGACACGTAGCGCCCATGCGGCCCAGCGTTTCCATGATCGGTCTGTCGCCTGACGAGCTCCCCTGGATCCGCACCCTCATCGCCCTCCTCCGCCACCCTGATCCAGTCCTCCCGGAGCTCACCCGCCAAGCCCTTCTCTATCTGTCCCGCACCTCCGCCAAAGCTTCTTCGCGGGGTTCCGGCCCCACCAAGATCCCCCGAAACACCGCCATGTTAAATTGCATGAAGTGAATCCGCGGACGCTCTACCAGGTTCTGTGCGAAACCGCCCAGGAGCACGGCGACTCTCCCGCCCTGCGGCAGCCGCTGTCCGGCGGCCAGTACCTCACCTATTCCTGGAATCAATACAAGCGCGCGGCCGAGGAGATCGCCGCCGGGTTGGGCGCGCTCGGTGTTCGCAAAGGGGACGTCGTCGCTCTGGATTCGGAAACCCGCTTGGAGTTCTACCTGGCTGATCTGGGAATCGTCGCCAATGGTTCCATCGCTGCCGCGCTGTATCCGACTTACCCCCCGGCGGACCTGAAAGCCACGCTCGCCGAGATCGGCGCCGGAGTCGTCTTTGTCGAAAACCCGAAGACCTGGCAGCCCTTGCGCAGTGCTCCCGTGCGCCACTGGATCCTGCTCACCGGCGAGGCCGAAGGAGCGCTGACCCTGGAGCGCCTGCGCGAAATGGGGCGCGCCGCGCTGGATCAGGATCCATCGCTAATCGATCAGATCCGGACTGCCGCCCAGCCCGCGGACCCGGCCATTCTATATCTGACCTCCGGCGCTACCGGCGAACCGAAGAAAGCGCTGGTCACGCATCGCGCCGTGGTTTCGAATCTTGATATGGGTCCGTCCGTGCTGCCGCTCGGTCCGCGCGATGCCGCCGTCGTCTTTCTGCCTTCCGCGCACATCGCGCAGAGAGTGGTCATGGAGTTTCTTCCGCTCCGCTGCGGCATGCCGGTCACGTTCTCGGAGAGCCTGCTGAAATTGCCGCAAGAGATCCGCGCCGTCCGGCCCACCATCCTGCTGGCGCCCCCGCGCATGTGGGAGCGGATTTACGCCAGCATCTGCACCGAGCTGAAGAAACGTCCGGCCGCCGTGCAAAAAGCGTTTCACGGAGCGCTGGCACTGGCGTTGGCGGCATCGCGCCACCGGCAGAAAGGCGAACCGGTTCCTGCGCGCATCCGCATCCCGCTCGCGTTAGCCGATCGCGTGCTGTTTCGGAAAGTTCGTTCGCGTTTTGGCGGGCGCCTGCGCGTTGCCGCCTCTGGAGCCGCGCCGCTCGGCAAAGATCTGGCCGAGTTCTACGAAGCCATCGGGATGCCGCTCATCGAGGGCTACGGCCTGACCGAAGGCGGTGTGGTCAGCTTGAACCCTCTCGACGCCCCGCAGCCGGGAAGTATCGGCAAACCGCTTCCCGGAATTGAAGTGCGGCTCGATGAAGACGGCGAATTGCTGGTGAACAGCCCCTGCCTGTTCACCGGCTACTTGCGCGATCCCGAGACCACCGCCGAAGTCTTACGCGACGGCTGGCTGCATACCGGCGACCTTGCCTCGATCGACGACCGCGGTTACATTTTTATCACCGGCCGCAAGAAGGAGCTGATCGTTTCTTCCACGGGCAAGAAGATCTTCCCCGCTCGCGTGGAAAACCTCTTCAAGATGGAACCGCTCATCAGCCAGGTGCTGCTCGTCGGCGACCGCCTGCCCTATCTGACAGCCCTATTCACCATCAACACCGCTGCGGCTACCGGGTTGAACGGAATGGCGGAGTGGAAAGAGCAGCCGGCCGAAGCCATCGCGCAGGCGCCGCCGGTCCTGGCCGAGATTCAAAAGACCGTGGCGCGGGTCAACGGCCGGTTAGCGCCTTTCGAGCAGGTCCGCAAATATCGCGTGCTTGCCCGCGATTTTTCCATGGAACGCGGTGAGCTGACGGCCACCATGAAAGTGCGCCGCACCCGCGCGCTGGAAAACTTCAAAGAAAACATCGCGGAATTGTACGCGGGCCGCGAATAGCCGCTTCATGAAATCCCGTTCATGCGGAAACGGCGCTGCCGGTCCCTCCGTATCAACTAGCAGGGAGACCAGCGGGAATGATCTCCCTGAAACGGAGGGTTTATTACAATGCGTACTGCGAAACTTTCGGCCTGCATTTTGGCCGTGGGCGTTCTGGCATTCTCCGCTATCGCCAAAGCGCAGGATCGATACGAGGATCGCCGGGATTTGCGCAACGATTATCGCGACGTGCAGCGCGATTACGCCCAGGTCGACCGGTTGCGCGCCGATATTGCGCGCGATCAATACCAGTTGGAGCAGGCCCGCCGCTATGGCGATCGATACGCCGCCAAACGCATCTCTCACGATCTGCATCGCGATCAGAAGGCCCTCGATGCCCTCATGCGCGACATCCGGCACGATCGCCGCGATATCCGGAGGGACCAGCGGGATCTCTATCGCGACGGCTACTATCGTTGACCAGGCCGCCTTCGCATCAACGCGAGAGGCCACAGTATCGCGATCAGGATGCCGCCTCCCTGGGCAATTAACGTCCACCGATGTTCCGCTCCGCCGTCGTAAGCGAGCGTGATGTGACAAGGACCGCTGCAGCGCGGCTCGACGATGGCAAGCCCGAGGGCGTCGCGGCGAACACGCGCCGGTATTCCATTGGCCGACGCGCGCCAGCCGGGCGCATAACTGATCTGCACCGACAGGATCTGATCGGGCCGCATTTGCGTTTCGATACGGGCCTCATGCTGGTTCAGCCATTCGAATCGCGCGGCCGGTAGCGCGGGATCTGCGAGCGCGGCCACGAACGGCCGCAGCGGCTCCACATCCAGACCATGCACCGGCGCACGGCGGACTTCCTGCTCAGGCCCGATCACATGCGCAAGCGAATGCGGGCCCGGCGACACCTGATAGATAACATCATCGTTGTCCCGCCAAAGCACGGGCAGGACGCCCTCGAATTTTTTCGGGTTGCTGTATGGCTTGAACCATTCGCCCGAACGCGGCCCGGATACACCCACCGCGGCCGCGCCATATGCCTTTAACCAGAGAAGCGAATACTCCGCTTCGCGGTCGCCCGCCTGATCGCGCACGTACACGGTATAGAAGGCTATACGATGCTCGAGCGAAGGCACTCCCTGATCGCAGCATCCGACCATTTGCGGCACATCGTTGAACGCATTCATCCAGATGGCTACGCTCCCGGGAGCGAATACGCGCGCGCCGGGCAAGTTCCGGTCGAACCAATCCGCCTCGCGGAATTCGATGGTGTTTTGGATCTGCGCCGGACGCGTCAGATTCCGCGCGTAGGCGCGATAGGAGCGAAACTGCGCTGTTGAAAGCACGATTAACGCCACCGCTACCAGAATCCGGATTCCGCGGCGCCCGCGTTCCCAAATCCGCGCCAGCGGGTACATCGCCATTCCCGCGAAGGCCATCTCCATTTCCAGGTGGAGCCGGCGCGGCTGCGGGATCACGGAAATATCCGCCCAATTGCTCGGCAGCACTATAAATCCGGAACAGAGAAAGAAGAAGACGAAGAAGCGGAATCCGCGCGGCGCCTGCGCTCGGACGAGAACGAAATGCGCCGCGGCAAGGAGCGCCGCCAATGCGGCGAGCGTCACAAAGTGCCGGCTGCCGAACTGCACGCCCACCGAGTTCTCGGCGTTGCCTGGCATCAATGCCACCACCGAGGGCGGCACCCACGGACAAATAAGCAGGTATCCAAGCGCCGCGACTCCGGCCGCCACCATCCATCGTGCCGGCCGCAAACTCCCGAGCTGGGACAGGAAGTATGCCGCCACCGCTGTGGCCAGGCCGACGGTGCCCGTCCAATTGGTGACCACGGCCGCGCCCAACAGCCCGGCAGCGATCGGAATAAACCATCGCCGTTCGCCTGCCAGCGCCCGGTCCAGCGCCCAGATGATCAGCGGGATCAGCGTCAGCACCGCAATATGCGGCCCTTCTCCGTAATGCACCAGCACCTGGTACCGGCGCGCATGAAAAAGACCGCCCATGTCGCTGCGGGTCAACCCGGCCAGCAGACCCGAGGGCGAAAACAACGAGTACAGCAGACCGGTCAGGAACGCGTGCGTCTTGGAATCGGTGAGACGGTAACACATCCAGTAGAGCGTTACGGGACCCAGCGCATAGAGCAGCGCCGCGATCCAGTGATACGCCCGCTCCGGCGGCAGAGAGAAGAGCGTCCCGAACAGCGCTACCGAGGCATGCAGCCCCGGGTTATACACCTGCGCAAACGGAGTGCCGCACAGCCAGGTGGGAAACCAGAGCAGGTCGCTCCAATGCCGCATGATGTGCCGGATGAGCGCCAGGACCGGGCCTTCCGAAGACCCCATCTGGTCAATGAAAGCGGCCCGCCACAGCCTTCCCGCCACCAGCGCGTTAATCGCGAACAGCCCGGCGGCCCCAGTCCACAAAGCCGCCCGGCCCTTCCGGCCGGGCAACTTCTCCGCGCTCACGAGCCGGCTTCCCCTCTGCTAAAATAGATCAAGTTATGGCAATTCCGAATGTAAAGCGGTTCCGGCCTTTCTGCCCCACCTGCAACGACAATTTCACCCTTATGGCAGTCCTTCCGAGGGATGCCAATGTCGATAAGTATCTGTCGGATGCAGTGGCCCGTCACGATCACAAGGGGTTTCAGGAATCCAAGGTAGCGCACTTCAAGATCCGCGTCGGCCAGCAGAAGCAGAAGAAAGCAAAGTAGCCGTAGCGCCGGAGACCTCGGACTCGTTCCGGGGCTTGCCGCCGGCGACTTACTCAGGCCGGTGGCCAAACCATCCGCCCTACTTCACAACCGCGCTTGTAGTGTACGCAGCGCGCGCTGGCTTTCCTGCGCGACCTCTCCATCCGTATCGTTGGTGAGCTTCTGTAGGGCGCCGACGCTTTCCTTATCCCCGCTCCGCGCTAGAACGTGGGCGAGTCCGATCTTCTCATCCTTGGTGGCACTACCCAGCGCCGGGTACAGAGCCGACCGGACCTTACTGTCGCGCGCCAACTCGATCAGATAGGCCTGCGCCACATCCTTGTACGACGCCGAATTCAGCGTATTGATGATGAGCGTCAAGGGGCTGAACTCGCCGGTATCGGTTTTCCCCAGCATCACCTGCGCAAACGCCATTCCGAGGCGCGCCGGTGTCTTGCCTTCGTCCTGCCAGGTCTTCTCCAACATCGGCAGGTCGGCCGGGTTGCGCAGCCGCGCGTACCCTTCCGCAGCGGCCGCTCGCATTTTGTCGTCTTTATCCGTCAGGTAGCGCGCATACAGATTCCGGCTGCTCTCGTCCGGCAGCATGGCGATCGCGGTCAGAGCGGCGCGCCGCACCTTGGCGTCGCGAGTCCGGTTCAACGCGTCGGTCAGATCGGGGAGCGCCTCTTTGTTTTGCAGCAGGCCGGCGGTTTCGATCGCCGTGGTCTGCACCTTCGGATCCAGATCGCGCAACAAAAAGGTGATGCGCGGCGCGGCTGACTGATCCCGAATCTTCTGCAGCGCATTCAGCGATTCATAGATCACGGCCGAGTCTTTGGTGTGGATGGCCTCCAGCAGATCGGGCACGGCTTCCTTACCGCGCAAGATGCCGATCGCGCGCGCCGCATTTGCCCGCACCTCGAGACTGCCGCCGCTCCGCGCCAGCTTTCCGAGCGCCGCGACCACTTCCGGCCGCGCTGTCACGTAAGGGTCGACCACCTGGTCATTCGTATCCGTGAACTTCGCTTTGATGCTACTCCCCACCCGTTTTATGGAAGCCCCGATTCCGGTTTGCACGTAGCCGGGAAGATAGAAATTCACCAGCCCGTCGGTGGCGCGGATCTGCACCTCGGGGTCGTTATCCTGCGTGGCGAGAATCAATGGATCGAGGCTGCGCTGCGTTCCGATCTCCGTCATCCCTTTCACTGCTTCGACGCGGATTTCGGTATCCGGATTCTTGAGAAGCTCCTGAAGCTGCGGCAGTGCACTGGAGCCGCCCTTGGCCATCTCGCGAACGTCCTTGGGACGCACATCGGCGGCCGGGAGACATGCCACAGCCGCAAAAGTGAGCACGATCACTCGATTGAAGTGCATATATTTACTCTAACGCCGACGTGCCGCGCGGAGCGACGGTTTCAGCCGCGCAGTTCAGGCCGGAAGCACAACCGCACCGGCGAGAACCTTCAAACCACCTCGGCCGTGAGGGAGCGGCTCTTACCGCACGAACTCGACTTCCACGCGCCTGGGAATCAGCCCCGCTTCGAAGCCGAGGTCAAGCAGTTTTTGCGCGGCCTCCGGCACAATGTCGCCGCCGTCCACCGTGAAGTGGTTGACGTACATACCTACGAACTTCTCCGCCAGCCGCGGATCCATGTCGCGCGCAAATTGCATCGCATATTGCAGCGCTTCGTCATGGTTGTCCAGCGCATATTGAATACTGTCGCGCAACAACCGGCAGCATTCGCTTTGGATCTCCGGGTCCAGCGACCGCAGGAGCACGTTGCCGCCGAGCGGCAGGGGCAGCCCATAGGTCATTTTGAACCAGCGCCCAAGATCGACGATCCGATGGAAACCCTCTTTATCGAATGTCAACTGTGCTTCATGGATGATTAGCCCGGCGTCTACCGTTCGCTCCCGAACCGCATGCGTAATGGCGTCGAACCGTGTGACCACCGGCTCAAAATCCGGCTGATACAGCTTGCATGCCAGGTATGCGGTGGTCATCGTGCCTGGTATGGCAATCCGCTTCCCTTTCAGCTCGTCCGGCTCCAACGGGCGCGTGGAGATAATCATCGGCCCGTAGCCGTCCCCGATGCTCGAACCGCTGGCCATCAGTACGTATTTGTCCGCCACGTACGGATACGCGTGATAAGAAATCGCGCTCAACCCGTACGACCCTTCCATCGCTTTCCGGTTCAAGGTCTCGATATCTTCGAGGACGTGCCGAAAGGCCACCTTCGCGGAGCGGACCTTCTTCGTCGCCAGCCCGTAAAACATGAAAGCATCATCAGAATCCGGACTATGAGCGGCAACAATTTCCTGAGGAGCAACCGAGGTCATAAGTGGAGTAGACTTCAGTGTACATCACGGTACGTGCAAGGCGGGCGAAATGGGCCGAAAAATACGAAAGGGCGGCCACCATTCCGGATCGCGAACTTGGGAATCTCTGTGGGCGGTCATCCTTTCCGCGCATAATGCGCGGTGCCAGCTCGGAATTGCTGCTGGCTAATCCGACCGTTCAGCACTCCCTTTACTGCCTGTTCGCTCACCGGAGGTGAAGCCGCCCTTCAGACTGGCCCGGCTCTATCTTGTTACCTCCTGCCGGCTTTCAACCGGCTTGGAACCAATTCCATCTTCAGTTTTGCTCAGCTTCGCGAACTTGTCAATGGCTCTCTAAGTACTGTTCTGGCTAAGCGAAAAAGGGATTAGCATTTAAGGGCTATAATGTCTGAATTAACCCCGGCGCGTGCGGCTCGCTTCGGGTTCTGGCGTCGGCACCTACGCGCCGCAACCTTCGGGAACTTTCCGGGTTTACGTGGAAATGCAGTATATTGAGCGTGTTCTGTCGCTCCAAACGCAAAAAAAGATGGAACGGAATTCCGAGGTAGCTCCATCCACACTAACGTGAGCGGAAAACACATTGCGTTCCTGATGACACTGATGGTAACTACCGCCGGTGTCCCGGTCATTGCGCAGACCTGGGACACCAGCGGCAACAGGCAGTTGAGCGGCTCCTACTACTTCCGGCAGGTCGCCTGGCAGGGACGATACGATCAGACCAATGATTTGAATTTCGCAGCCGCGGTTTACGGCACCATCGTGTTCGACGGGCAAGGGCACTACACGCTGCAGGGAGCCCAAGAGGTTGACTTCAATGGAGGCCCCTCACCTTATTCCCTGCCGCAGCCGGGCACATACTCCGTCGCAGCCAGCGGCTATGGTTTCCTGAGCAGCTTCCTCGCCAATAACGACACGCTCAACCTGCTCGTTTCTAATGGAGTGATTGTCGGCAGCAGCACCGAGAACTCCAGCGGCTACAATGACCTGTTCATTGCCGCTCCCGTGCCCTCCAGTTCCAATCTTCAGGGCAGCTACTCTATGTTTGGCTTGGACTCACCGCCGCCAGCTCAGGGCTCCGTGGCGCTGACCCGCGCATACAGTTTCACGATGGGCGCGGATGGCAACGGCGGCATCGGGATCGTGGCGCCAACCGGATATTTTGCCCGGTCGGGCTCGACCCTAGTGAAGCAGAATCCCATCTCCGGCATTCGGTACCGCTTGAGCGGAGGCGCTGCGGTCGTTCAATTCGCAGGCGAGTTGAATATAGGGAATGTCGCCGCCAACCTGATGTCCGGCCAAAAATATTTGTATTTCTCGCCCGACGGCAATTTTATCTTCGGCGGCTCGCCTACCGGTTGGGACATGATTGTCGGTGTCCGGCAGCCCGCGGGCGCAACTGTGAATTTCAGCGGTCTTTACTACGCAGCCGGCTTTACGCAGGACGATTCGCCTGCCGCTTCTGCCGGCTACGTCAATCTGAACAGCGGATACGGATCGCTGAACGCCTTGTCGAACGGAGTGATACTGGCACACCAACGGGTGCTCCAGGTTACGCCTGCCGGCGGCGGCCCCTATGACTTCACGTATTCGGACGCCGTTTCGCCCGTTCCGGGCGGCTTCACGGATTCGTTTACTCAGTACGCCTTTGGAGGAGGCGGCGCCTTCGGAATCGGCTTCGCCAACAACCCCGGACTCGGAATCGAGGTTCTCGTGCAGACGCCTCCTGCCAGCGGACAGGGCGTCTACATATTCCCGACCGGCGTCGTGAACGCTGGCAGCCTTGCGCCATTCACCGCCAGTTGGGCGCCCGGCGAACTGGTATCCATCTTCGGAACCAACCTGGCCTCCAGGACGCTCACCGACGGAACATTGCCGACCACATTGGCCGGTGTTCAAGTTCTGGTGAACGGCACACCGGCGCCCATCTATTTCGTTTCGCAGGGACAAATCAATGCGGTCATTCCTCTCGGCATCACGTCGCTGACCGCCACCATCCAGGTGATCAACGGAATGGGCTCTTCCAACACGGTAACCAACTACATCGGCCAGACAGCTCCCGGGGTTTTTAACAGCATTACGCTTCCGGCGATCCAGCACTCCGACTACACCATGGTGACGCCGACCAGCCCGGCGAAGATTGGCGAGACACTGCTCGTTTACCTGACGGGCTTGGGCGAAGTGGGTGCGTCGGGTAACTCAACCGCGACATTCACAGCCTCCATTGGCGGTCAGGCAGCCCCTGTCGTCTTCACCGGAACCCAATCGACCGTCGGTGGGGGATACCAGATGAACGTGACGGTTCCTAGCGGTGTCGCTGCCGGTAACGTCTACCTCGACATCTCCGGTCCGGACAGCTACAACTCGGAGGTTGTGGTTCCAGTCGCCGCCGCCGGTACGGTGACCGTCGCTCCGCAATCGGTCCAGCGATCGATTGGTCGTCGAACCGCTCCGCAATCCCGGCGCCGCATAGTCCAGTAATGTCCGCGACCATTGCGTCCGTTCCGCCTGAGTCGCCGGTGCCTTGCCTGGCAGAGCTCGACACAGAACCGCGGAGCGGCGCTAGATGCCGCCGCCGTCGGTGAGCTGCACGTTGCCGACGTTCCCGCTCGCCAGGATCGCCACTGCCGCTTCCAGCAAATCAACATCTTCCTCGAATTTGGTCCGGTCGAGCAGGATCACCTGGTCGGGAGGCAAGCTGGCCGGCACCACCGCCGGGTCGTCCGCCACACTACCGTAAAGGATCGATACCAATCCCGCCTCAAACGCGGTCCGAACCGCCTGTTCCAGGTGTCCCGATCCCTCGACCACGTGCACGAGGTATCCCAGATCGAACAGATGCCGCTCTAATAATCGCGCCGTTTCCTGATCCCCGTGCGTCAGCCGGATCACATACGGCCGGTGCCCGATCCGCGCCAGCCGCTCCGTGCCCGTTACCGGTCCGGAGTGCCGGTGCATATCCGGCCGCGTGATCATCCCCGCGCCCAACGTCTCGTTGGTAATCGGATCGATCAGAATGAAGCTGCCGGTGGCGCGGTCTTTGCGGTACGCATCGAAGAATACCGGCCGCTGCGCTTCCACGCTCACCACGCCAATTTCGTTCAGCTGCAACTCGCTCGCCCGGGCATGACCCAGCGTCTGAATGTCCACCTTATGACGGATTTCCCGCACCCGAGCCTGCACCATCTGCGTCGTGTGCTTCAGCAGGTATGGCCGGTGTTCCTCGAGCGGCCGCTGATTCATCCATACGACGGTCGCTTCGAAGCGCCGCCCCGCGTGCGGCCGGTTGTCCGTGTGTACCAACATATCGCCGCGGCTGATATCGATCTCGTCTTCCAGGCACACCGTCACCGACATCGGCGCGTACGCCTCTTCCAACTCGCCGTCGAATGTGACAATCGACTTCACCCGGCTCGTTCGACCCGAGGGCAGCACCGTGATCGGGTCGCCGCGGCGAATGACGCCCGAAGCAACCTGCCCGGCGAAGCCCCGGAAATCCAAGTCGGGCCGGATCACGTATTGCACCGGGAACCGCAAGTCCGTGAAATTGAAATCGCGGTCGATCGGCACAGTCTCGAGGTATTCCAGAAAACTCGGACCCGTGTACCACGGCGTGCGCCCGCTGCGCTTCACGACGTTGTCGCCTTCGAGGGCGCTGATCGGAATGTAGTGAATGTCCCGCGCGTTCAACTGCTCGGCGAATGCTTCAAAATCGCGGCGAATGGAAGTGAACGCCTCCTCGCGGAAGTCCACCAGATCCATCTTGTTCACCGTCACCAGAAGGTGCGGAATCCCCAACAACGTGGCGATAAACGCATGCCGGCGCGATTGCGGCAGCACGCCATAACGCGCGTCGATCAGAATCACCGCGAGGTTGGCCGTCGAGGCGCCGGTCGCCATATTGCGCGTGTATTGCTCGTGCCCCGGCGTATCGGCGATGATGAATTTTCGTTTAGGAGTCGCGAAGTAGCGGTACGCGACATCGATCGTGATGCCCTGCTCGCGCTCCGCCCGCAGCCCATCCGTCAGCAGGGAAAGATCCAGCCCGTTCGTGGTCAGGTTGCGCGTCGCCTTGCGCACCGACGCCAACTGATCTTCGTAAACGCCTTTGGAGTCATACAGCAGGCGGCCGATCAGGGTGGACTTACCGTCGTCCACGCTACCCGCGGTGCTGAACCGCAGCAACTCGGTTTTCGCGGTCTGCTCCAGCCAGTCCGCCGCCTCGGTTTCTTGTGGCATCAGACTCCCGCCTTGTGCCCGCGCGATGCGCGGTTCTTCCGCTTTCGTGGAGGCGGTCACTAGAAATACCCCTCGCGTTTCTTGATCTCCATCGACCCTTCCTGGTCGTGGTCGATCACGCGGTTCTCGCGCTCGGACCGCCGGAACTGGATCATCTCCGCGATGATCTTCGGCAGCGTGTCCGCTTCCGACCGGATCGCGCCGGTGCAGTACGTGCATCCCAGCGAGCGCATCCGGCTCATGACCGTTTGCGGTTTTTCACCGGGCAGCATCGGCATGTTGTGCTCGAGCGGAATCAGCGTGTCGCCCCGCACCAGCATTTCCCGCGGTTTCGCATAATACATCGGAACGATGGGAATGTTCTCCAGGTAGATGTAGTGCCACACGTCCAGCTCGGTCCAGTTGGAAAGTGGAAACACGCGAATGCTTTCACCTTTGTCGATTCGGCTATTGAACAGGTTCCACAGCTCCGGCCGCTGATTCTTCGGATCCCATTGCCCGAACGAATCGCGAAACGAGTACACCCGCTCCTTGGCGCGCGATTTTTCTTCGTCGCGCCGCGCCCCGCCGAATGCCGCGTCGAATCCGCCTTGCTCCAGCGCGTCCAGCAGGGCCCGCGTCTTCAGCAGCGCGCAGCATTTCTGCGTGCCCAGCTTGAACGGGCTGGCCCCGTCTTCGATCGCTTTCTGGTTGGTGTGTACGATCAGTTTGGCGCCAATCTCGGCACAGAATCTGTCCCGAAATTCAATCATCTCCCCGAACTTGTACGTAGTGTCCACGTGCAGCAGCGGGAACGGGATCTTGCCGGGATAAAAGGCTTTCTGCGCCAGCCGCACCATTACCGACGAGTCCTTGCCGATCGAGTACAGCATCACCGGCTTCTGAAATTCCGCGGCCACCTCCCGGAGAATGTGAATGCTCTCCGCTTCCAGGGCGCGCAAATGGGTAAGGGTCCTTTCGGTCATGGGTTCTGGGGCCGCTGTGGTATCGTCGGGTTTGGAATCGCTCCCTTAGCTTACAACACTATCATGACAAAGTCTATCGGCATTATGGTGATTGCACTGGGGCGGCTCCTGGCCCAGCCCGGACCCATTTCCGCCGACCGCATCCGCGAGCACGTGAAGTTCCTGTCCAGCGATCAGCTGGAAGGCCGCGGCGTCGGCGCCCGCGGCGGCGACCTCGCTACCGAGTACATCGCCAACCAGTTCGCCTTGGCCGGAGTCAAACCGGCGGGCGAGAACGGCACGTATTTTCAGAAGGTTCCGCTGGTTGGCGTCCGGACCGCACCGGGCTCCCAACTTTCGGCGGGCGGCCTGACGCTGCACTGGCTCACGGATTTTGTCGGCGCAACCGACGATCAGAGGCCCGAAACTCATTTTGAAGGCGACGCCATTTTCGTCGGCCATGGCATCTCCGCGCCCGAATGGAAATGGGACGACTTCAAAGGCGTCGACGTGCGCGGCAAGGTTCTCGTCCTGTTTACAAACGAACCCAACTCCGCCGATCCCAAGTTCTTCGACGGACGCGCGCTAACCTATTACGGACGCTGGACTTACAAGTACGAAGAGGCGCTCCGCCGAGGCGCCGTCGCGGCCATCATCATCCATACCACGCCTACTGCCGGCTATGGATGGGATGTGGTCCGCAGCTCCTGGGGCGCCGAAGACCTCCAGGTCCAACTGAAACCCGGCGAAAAAGCGCTGTCGCTGGCAGCCTGGGTCACGCGCGAGGCCGCCGGGAAAATCCTTGGCCTTTCCGGCAAGAAAGTCGACGACCTGCTGGCCGCTGCTGAATCGCGTGACTTCCGGCCCATTCCGCTCGGCATCCGCATCCGCGGCAACATCCAGTCTAAAGTGAGGCAGATCGAATCGCGCAATGTGGCCGCGCTGGTCCCTGGCAGCGATCCCAAGCTGAAAGACGAAGCGGTCATCTATAGTGCGCATTGGGACCACCTCGGAAAAGGCGATCCGGTCAATGGAGACCCCATTTACAATGGCGCCATCGACAATGCCACCGGCTGCGGCATCCTGCTCGAGCTTGCTCGGGCCTGGGCCGGGCTACCGCAAAAGCCCCGCCGCTCTGCCCTGTTTTTGGCTGTGACCGCGGAAGAAGGCGGACTGCGCGGATCGGAATTCTACGCCAACCATCCGCTGGTCCCCGCCGCCAAGACCGCCCTCGATCTGAATTATGACGCCATTTATCCTTGGGGCCGCGCCAAGGATATCGTCCTGACTGGCGCGGAGCGCACGAGTGTCTGGCCGGTCGCCCAGGCTGTAGCGCGCCGACTCAATTTGACCATTACTCCCGATACCGAACCCGAACAGGGCCACTATTTCCGGTCCGACCATTTCTCGTTTGCGCACGTGGGAATCCCGGCATTTTCCATCGACCACGCCACTCAGTTTGCCGGCAAGCCTGCCGACTTTTACGAAAAATCCTGGCAGGAATTCAACACCAGGCACTATCACCAACCATCCGACGAATTCCACACCGACTGGGACTTCACCGCGCTGGAGCAGGCTGCTCAATTCGGTTTCGTGCTCGGCGCCGACATCGCCAATCAGGACGCGCTGCCCGGCTGGAAACCCGGCGATCCCTTTCACAGATAGTGTGTTAGTCTTTTCCTGAGGAGTACAGAAGCAGCCATGAACGTGACACGCAAGATGTTGATCTGTTTGTCCGCGGTAGCCTGTGTGACTACCCTGGCCTGGGCCGCCGGTAAAGGCATTCTGCATCCGGAAATGACTGTCGAAAGCGGGAGCTACGACAAGCCGATGGCGACCATCGGCGAGAAGCCCAGTCAGCCCTGGTCGGGCACCACCGTGGCCGCCGGCGTCGACAGCAAGCCGCAGCCCGGCAAGCCGGTGAGTCTGGTCGGTGAGATCGTTGATTTTTCGTGCTACCTGCAGGTCGGCAAGCATGGCGAAAAGCACCGCGCCTGCGGGCAGAAGTGTGTGCAAAATGGAAATGCCGCCGGTCTTCTGACCAAGGATGGCGCTCTCTACATGCTGATGGCCGAGGAGCACGATCCGCGGCGTGATGGCGGCGTCGATATCCGCTCCATCGCGGCCGATCACATGGGGCACATCGTTCAGGTCAATGGCACGGAAGCTGCTGTGAACGGATATAACGCGATCTTCATTCAAGGATTGACCAAGAAGTAAAATGTCTACCATTTCGTCCCGTCAAGGGGCCGTGGCGGTTGTGCTCACGGTCCTTTGCGTGGCGGCGTGGGCCGGCAATCGGCCACGCCAACCCCTCGGATTACCCTCGATCGAGTGGCCTAAAGACAATCCCTACTCAGCGGACAAGGCGGAGCTTGGCAAATTGCTCTACTTCGACAAGCGCCTCTCCGCCGACGGCACGGTTTCCTGCGCCACCTGCCACGATCCGAAATACGGCTACACCGACGGCGCGCCAGTCTCCACAGGCATCGGCGGGCAGAAGGGCAATCGCAGCGCGCCAACCGTGATCAACCGCGCCTTTTCGCTCGCGCAGTTCTGGGATGGCCGAGCCGCCACTCTGGAAGAACAGGCAAAGGGCCCTATCGCGAATCCCATCGAGATGGGGAACACGCACGAAGCCTGCACGGCCACGATCAGCAAGATCCCGGGATACCGGCCGCTGTTCGCAAAGGCGTTTGGGAGCGATCGGATCGACATCGACCGCATCGCCATGGCGATCGCTACCTTCGAGCGCACGATTCTGTCCGGCAACTCGCCCTATGACCGGTACAAGAAGGGCGATAAGAAAGCGATGTCGCCCGAGCAGGTTCGCGGCATGTCGGTGTTCTTCGACAAAGCCAAGTGCGACCGCTGTCACGAGAATTCGAATTTCACGCTGAACGCCTATTCGAACATCGGTATCGGGATGGACAAGCCCGATCCGGATGTCGGCCGCTACTCCCAGACCAAGGACCCGCGGGATTGGGGCGTTTTCAAGGTGCCGACTCTGCGCGATATCGAGCACACTGCGCCCTACATGCACGATGGAAGCCTCAAAACACTGGAAGAAGTGGTCGACTACTACGATAAAGGTGGAACGCCGAACAAGAACCTGGACGCGAACATCCGCAAGCTGAACCTGACCGATCCCGAAAAGAAGGATCTGGTCTCGTTCCTGAAGGCGCTGAGCGGCGAAGGATTGCAGGCCGTGCAGCCTCCCACCGAATTCCCGCAGTAGAGAGTTCACAGCGCCGAGTAGCGCTGGCGGCGGTGCAGCAACAGGAGAAAGAACGGGCCTCCGATTAGTGCGGTCACGGCGCCGACCGGCAGTTCCACCGGGGCTACCACCGTGCGGCCTACCAGATCGGCCGCGATCAGGAACGCCGCGCCCAGCAGCAGCGAACCCGGCAGCACAATTCTCAGGTCTTCGCCGAACATCAGCCGCACCGCGTGCGGAACGATCAGGCCGACGAATCCGATGGCGCCCCCGACCGCCACCGTCACCCCGACCAGCACCGAGCAGATCAGATGAACGCTTGTTTCGGTGCGCTCTACGTTCACGCCGAGCGCGCCCGCGGTTTCCTCCCCCATCGCCAGCAGGTGCAGTTCGCGTGAAAACGCCAGCAGCGCAATCCAACACGGCGCCAGGAAAAGGAGCATGCGCCACACGGTATCGAAACCGATGGTTTCCATGCTGCCGATGATCCAGCGGAGAATCTGCAGGGCGCGCGAGGAATCGGTGACGTATTGAATGGCAAGCACGGCCGCCGAGGCGATCAGGTTCACCACTACGCCGGCCAACAGCAGTGCGCCCGGCAGCAACAAAGCGCCGCTGCGGGCGATGCGGTGCACCAGCAGAACCGCGATCATCGCGCCGCCAAACCCACAGACGAAGACAAGGGGGATGCCGGAAACCCGCGAGCCCCATCCGAGGGCGATGGCGATGCTGGCGCCGACCGCGCCGCCGCCCGACACGCCCAACGTCGCAGGCTCGGCGAGTGGATTGCGAAACAGCGCTTGAAGCGCGGCTCCGCTTGCCGCCAGCGACGACCCAATGAGCGCCGCCATCAGGACACGCGGCAGCCGCAGCCGGAAAAAGATCGTGCGCGCGAAGGGATCCGACCGGAGTGCGGTGAAATCGATGGTGCGGCCTCCAGCCCAAAGCGCCAGCGCCGTCACCAGGAGCAGCAGTACCGTCAATATCGCCAGGGCGCGCCACAGGCGCACCGCAGTGGTGTGAGGTCGGGTGTGTTGCAGCATCAATTGGACCAGATCAGCGTGCGGCCTTCCACGCGGCGAGTCCGCACGTGCGGGTCTTCATACACGTCGGCGAGGACCGAATCGGTGAGGACCTCGCCGGGCCGGCCTTGCGCGATCAGAGCGCCGCCGCGGAGCGCAAACACATGGTCAAACAGCGGATCGATCAGGTGCAGGTCGTGAGTCACCACCACGGCCGTGAGCCCCTGCGCATCGCGCAGTGCGGCCAGCGTGCGCACGAGCGCGGCACGGTGTTTGAGGTCGAGCGCGGCGGAGGGCTCATCCAGCACGAGGCAGTGCGGCTCCTGCGCCAGCGCCCGCGCCACCGAGACCATTTGCCGCTCGCCGCCCGAAAGTTCAGTTACGCGGCGCTGGGCCAGGTGCGCTGCGTCTACGGTCGCCAGCGCCTCCAGAGCCCGCGCGCGGTCCTGCTCATCTTCGAAACGGAAGCGCGGCGTGTACGGGCTGCGTCCCGTCAACACCACCTCCAACACCGTGAACGGAAACGCGAGTGTGTGGGCTTGCGGCACGTAGGCGATGCGCCGGGCCGCTTCGCGGCGCGGAATTGAGCGCAGCGGGACGCCGTCGAACAGAATTTCTCCGCGCGCCGGCATTAGAAGGCCGGCGAACAGACGGACCAGTGTCGATTTGCCGCAGCCGTTCGGACCGATCAGCGCGCTCAGCTTTCCCCGGCTCACCCCCATGGACACGCCGCGGATGACCGGCGGCCCCGCGGCGTAGGAAAATTCGGCCGCGCGCGCTTCCAGGATCAGGCTCAATGCACCTCCCATTCGCGCTCCGGCACTTCCGGATGCAGCAGCCGCGCGAACACTACCGCCGTGCGGGCGATCATTTGCGAATCGTGCGCGGCAAATTCTTCGCGAACCCGGTTCACTCTGCCGCGGCGTACCGCGTTCAACTCCGGCAATTCCCGCCACGGGTCGCTGTCCGCCTGGGAGGCGGGCACCAGATCGAGGACGATGTCCGGATTCGCCGCCAGGACCCTCTCCGCACTGATCTTGCCGTACCCCAAGCCGCTCTCGGAAGGAACCACTTTCCCGCCAGCAATCTCCACCAACTCCGCCAGAAAACTTCCAGGCAAGGCGGCATACAGATCGCGGAGTGTTCCCGGAGTGCGGTCCACTATGATGAGAACGGCGGGACGCGTCAGCCCCGCGGCCCGCTTCCGGACCGCTTCGAGCGCATTTCTCGTTCGCGAAGCAAGCTCGGCCGCCTGCCGTTCGTGGCCGGTGGCCTGGCCAATCGCGGTGATCGCCGTGAACGCATCCTGCACCGTCTGGCTCGGCGCAAGTACAGTTCGAATTCCTAACAGCTTGAGCTGATTTTCCAGAAACGGCGCCTGCGCTTCTGAAAACGCCACGAGGTCGGGATGAAAGCCCGCCACCTTCTCCACGCTGGGCGTGGCCCATCCGCCGACCTTAGGCAGCGCCTTTGCCTCCGGCGGGTAGACGCAATACTCCGTGACCGCGACCACCTTATCGAACGCCCCCACCCCGTACAGAATCTCGGTTTCCACCGGAGAGACTGAGACGATACGCTGCGGCGTTGCGGCAAACGCGACAGCCACCAGGAAAAGGGGGCAGACGCATTTCCGCCCGAAAAATGCGCCTGTCCCCTTTTTCGGTCTAAAACTCAAATTGCAAACCTCCTCTGCCGGTCACGCCCGAAGTGCGGTAGCCGCTTTCAAAATAGCTCTGATTGAAGACGTTTGCCGCTTTGGCGAAAAATCGCAAGGCCCGGTGTTCACCGAGCGGAAGCCTGTAAGTGCCCCCGAGCTCCGCCAGCCGCATGCCGTCAAAGCGGTAGGGGCGGTTGGCAAAAGTCGTGTTATCGAATAGCGGCGCCAGGTAGACCCCGGTAATCTGCAGGTTGAAAATCGCTGTGAAACGCGGCCCGACTCGCTGGGTGGCAGAGACGGCGAACTGGTGCGGCGGAGTAATCAGGGTCTGTAACACGTTCTCCACCTGCGGCACGCGTTCGCGAGCGCTCGTGTAGGTGTAGGCCAGCAGCAACTTCGTCGTGCGCGTAGGCGTCAGGGAGGTGCTCAGCTCCACTCCACGCGCCAAGGCGCCCCTCGTATTCAAATACCCGGTGAAGCGGCCGAAGGGATCATTTGTCAGGGACGAATAAGCAATCACCGTTTGCAATCGCGTATAGAAGTACGTTGCCGAGAAACGGGCGCGGCCGTTCCAGGCCGTTTGATCCAACCCGGCGTCCATGCTTATCGAATGCTCCGGCCGCAAGCGGGGATCGCCCACAGCGCCATACCCAAACAGACTGCTGTAGTAGGTCCCAAAGCGCTCGTAGAGCGAGGGCGCCCGATATCCTCTCCCGGCGTGCGACCGCAGTTTGGTTCCGGTCCGGGGGAAGAAATAAGCCGCTGAACCATCGACGGTTTGCGCGGTGGGGGGCGATGCGATCGGCACTCCCGCGTACGGGGCGCTTGCGGCGGGCGTCAGCGCCGGCTGTCCCAGGGAGAAGAACTGAGCCCGGTAGGCGCCGGCCAATTGCAGACGGTCGCCCATCAGCGAGACCTGGTCCTGCGCGAAAATCGCATGGCTCCGCTGGCTGATCGCGACGGCGGAATTGTCGGCTGGATTCGGCAGCAACGAACGGTTCCCGTACTTCTCATATTCGAATTCGTAGCCCGCGTCAATCAATTGGTGATGCCCGAGTCGCCAATCGACGCGCCCATCGCCGGTATGAACGTCGCCATTATAGGAAAACGACTCGTTGCCCGACGGTTGAAAGAAGCCCGGCCCCGCCGGGCCATTGCCGAGCCTGCGGCGCGTAACGAGCCCTTGATACCCCGCGGAGAGCGTGACCGACTCGATAGGATGCGCGCTCACCCGCACGGCGCCAGAGAAAATTCGGGAAGCGCGCATGGAATCGGCATCGTCGACATCGGGAAGATACGTCACAAACGGAACCGCCGCAATGATTCCGCTTGCGGGAAGCATACCGGTAGGCTGCGGATCGGAAACAACCTTTGAAAACGAATCGGCGGCGAAAATCCGGCCGAAGACGTGAGTTGTGGGCGAGAGGCTGGCGTCCAGGCGCCCTTGGGCGCTGCTGGTCCGGTCGGGCAGACCGCCATCGATACCGGACAGAACGTCGAAGTGGCTCAGACCGGCGCTGTATTGCAGCCGGTCATGGCGAAACGATCCGGCGAGATCCGCGAGTCCGCGAAACATATCGAGCGAACCGCCCTCAGCGAGCACGCTGCCTCGGGTGCGACCGCCGCCGGCTCCGGTGATGATGTTGATCACGCCCCCGGTCGCGTCCGTGCCATAGAGCGAGGAACCCGCTCCGCGCAGCACCTCGATCTGATCGGCATCCGTCACCATCAAATCCTGCAGCACGCCGGTCGCATCCCCCTGAGGCGCGGCGGCGTCGCGCATCCGGAATCCATCGATCAACACAGCCGTGTCCTGATTCCGCAAGCCGCGAATTTTGATCGAAACGAGACCGCCCGCCCCGCCCTGCTGCTCGACCCGAAGACCGGGGCTGTAGCGGAGCGCATCGCTGATTGCCGGCTCATCGCCATTCTGGATAAAGGAAGCGTCCACCACTGATACCGATTTGGAAATCTCATCCGTGGTCTGGGCGGTGCCCGACGCCGTCACGACGACGGACGTTTGGACCGCCGCAATGGCGAGTTGAATATCCACCTGTTGGTCGGTATTGTCGATTGAAACGAGCTGAGCTCCGGAAGCCGTAAAACCCGCCGCTCCGGCTTCCAGCAGGTATTTGCCGGGAGCGACGCGCTCAAACCGGTATCGGCCGGAAGAATCGCTGACGGCATCCGCGCGGGCGGTATTGTCTCGCGCCACCAGGTTCACGGAAGCGCCGGGGATTCCCGCGCCCTGGCCGTCGTGGATCACGCCGGAAATGGTTTGCCCGAACCCGTAGGGAACGGCCAGTAAAAGAAGGTAACAGATGCGGCTGCGCATGTTGGCTCTTTCCTCGAATGCCGCTTCGATTTAGGGAATGAGGAGGAGAACCGATTTGGAGAAATCGATCCCGAGCGCTCGCCATCCGCCTTCACGCGAAGCGGGGCCTTGAAATCGCCCGAGGCAGGTCTCCTGACTTCGTAGATCGTTGCTGACCGGCAGCCTTCCCATCCTCTCGGACAGTGGCGAAAATCGCCGGAGCTCCCTACATACAGTGGCGGGACCGTGCGGGATTCACACCCGCTTCCCTTTTCACTCGCCCTTCACGGCGAGCACCTCAAGCCACTCGCAAACGTATCATATACACGCCGTGCGGTCAAATAAAAACAAACGCCCACCCAACCGCGCCGGTGAGCGTGGTGGGCGGGCGTTTGAAGGAACTGATAATCCGAAACGGCTTACTGCGCTGCGCCTGCCGGCGGAGCAGTGAGCGGCATTTCGGCGCCACGGTGGCAGGTGAAACAGGTCACGTGCTGTTTCCCGTCGCCAAAACCCATGTTGATCTGGCCTACCATCTTCATCATCATTCGAGCGACGTCCTTCTTGGGGTTCTCATCGCTGTCGAACTGGCCCTGCACATGGCAGTAGGTGCACTGCACACCCAGACCGGCCGTGAAGTTGCGCATAACGTTGACGACGGCGGCACGGTCCATGGTGGAAGGCAGAACTTTCAGGTTCTTGGGAGGTCCACCACCGCCCTTTTTACCTTCCGGTGCTTGACCGCTAAGAGCGATCACCGAAAACACTGCAAGCGCTGAAACAAGTATGAGACGCATGTGTGCCATGATACACGGCCCCCGTGCTCTGGGTAAAGTGCCGCCGCAACTATTTTTCGCGTGGGCGAAGCTTATTGTAAGCGCCGAGACGGGGCCGCAGCCACCGCTGGGACCGATTGCGAGTGCCTTCGGCATTCGGAGGTGCTATACTCTTGGCGCGGTCCGGCAGGTCTGCCGAATCGCGGCTCCATACCCGTTTTATGGAAGGTTCTTCTAATCTTGTACTCACCCTGAGGGGGTGCTTGCGTGCTCGATCTAGCTATCGTTCGCGTGGTTTTTATTCTCGTTCTTACCGTCGCCGCATTTACACTTCATCCGTTCGAAGTTTCTCGCTGGATCGCAGCCGCCGGGGGTCTGATTCTTGGCGTCTGCATCATCTTTTTTGAAATTCGGCTGGAGCGCATCAGCCTCAAACGGCTGATCGGCGCCGCTGTCGGGAGCGTGCTGGGAATGTTCGGCGCGTTCCTGATGTCGCTGGTCCTCGGCAAGGCCATCGCCGAACCGTTCCTGGAAGTGGTGCTGCTCCTGTGGATGACCTACGTCGGCCTGATTGTGGGCGCCAAGAAGGGCGACATGCTCAACTTGGCGGCCCTGGGCGGTATCTTCGGAGGCGAGAAGTCCTCGAAGAAGACATTTAAAATTCTCGATACAAGCGTTATCATCGACGGCCGCATCGCCGACATCGCCGAGACCGGGTTCTTGGACGGTGTGATCGTAATTCCGCAGTTCGTGCTTCGCGAATTGCAGTTGGTGGCCGATTCGGCCGATTCGATGAAGCGCAACCGCGGCCGCCGGGGTCTCGACATCCTGCAGCGGATCCAGAAAATGGCTCACCTCCATGTACAGATTGTCGAGGAAGACTTTCCGCAAGTGCGCGAAGTCGACATGAAGCTCATCGAACTGGCCAAAATCTACGATTGCAAGGTCATTACTAACGATTTCAATCTCAATAAAGTAGCGCAACTGCACGGCGTTGAAGTACTGAACATCAATGAGCTGGCGAATTCGCTGAAGCCGATCGTGCTGCCCGGCGAGACGATGCGCGTGTTCATCCTCAAGGAAGGCAAGGAATACAACCAGGGCGTGGCCTATCTGGACGACGGCACCATGGTGGTAGTGGACAATGCCAAGAGGATGATTTCCAAGACAATCGATATCTCGGTGACCAGCGTTCTGCAGACTACGGCCGGCAAAATGATATTCGGCAAGTTTGATGAACGCGTGCACGCCGCCGCTGCGGGCGCGGAACGCACGGAGCGCGCTCCCGAGCGCCATGACCGGCCGATCCGCAAAACGGACGCGCAGCCGGTGGCGAATCTCGGGTCCGAGAAAACCACGATAGAATCATAGTTCGCATGAAAATCGCCGTGATCGTGCCGGCCGCGGGTCTCGGCACACGCATGGGTAGGTCCTCTGCCGAAAAGACCGGCACCAGCCGCAAGCAGTTCATGCTGCTTGATGGCTCGCCCATCCTGCTGCACACCGTGCGCAAATTCGCCGGGTCCAGTCGCGTGACTGAGATTGTCGTTGCGGTTCGCGGCGAAGATCTCGATTGGGTCCGCGAAATGATGAAGAGGGAGTTCCCGGGGCGCCGCGTGCGTGTTGTTGAAGGCGGCAACAGCCGCCAGGAATCCGTGCAAAACGCGCTCGGCAACCTCGATCGCGATACCGACCTCGTAGCGGTGCACGACGCCGTGCGCCCGTTCATCGATCTCGACATCATAGATAAAGTGCTCGACGCGGCCGCCGCAACCGGCGCGGCTATCGTCGCCGTCGCCCCGGTGGATACGGTCAAGCAGGTGAATCGCGGCACCGGACAGGTGCGCGTCCGCGCCACGCTGCCGCGCGACCGTCTGGTCCTGGCGCAGACGCCGCAGGTGTTTCGCTACGATCTTCTCAATCGCGCCTTTCAGTCCGCTCGCGATGACGGGTTCATCGGCACCGACGAGGCCAGCCTCGTGGAGCGGCTCGACGTGGAAGTGAGCGTCGTGCTCGGCAGCGATCGCAACATTAAAATCACTAAACCAGCCGATATGGATCTGGCGCGCCTCTTTCTACAAGAGCAAGTCGCCGGAGATCTCCGCTCTTGAGCGAAATCCGCACCGGGCTGGGCTGGGACGTCCATCGCCTGGTTTCTGGCCGGCCGCTGATTTTGGGGGGCGTGACGGTCCCTTCTGACCTTGGCCTGGAAGGCCACTCGGATGCGGACATCCTTTCGCACGCCATCACGGATGCCATTTTGGGCGCCCTCGCACTCGGCGATATCGGGATGCATTTTCCTGATACTGATCCGCGCTGGAAAGGGTGCGACAGCCTGGTATTTCTCCGCCACGCGAAAGAACTGGTGGCCGCGCGCGGCTACCAAATCGCGAATGTGGATTCGACAATCATCCTGGAGCGCCCCAAGTTAAAAGACTACCGCGACGCGATTCGTGAAAAAATTGCGCGGACGCTGGGAGTCGAGCCCAGCCGTGTCTCGGTTAAATTCAAGACCGCGGAGACACTCGGCCCCGTAGGCGAACGCAAGTCCGCCGAATCACAAGCCGTCGTCACTTTATATTTGGGGACAGCCGGGACGTAAGCCGCCCGATCCGAGCCGCAGCGGTCGAACTGACTAACTGGCTTTCAGTAGGCACAGGCGTCGTGCCGCGCGCCGCGCCTTCAGCCGCTCGTTGGCTTTCTTCTGCTTCTCGGCGGACACGATGGTCTGACAGGCATCGCAACGTTTCCGGATGCGGGAACGCGTGACAAATTCAGCGCCGCAACGCCGGCACTGCTTGGTCATCGTTTCCTCGAGCGGAAGAATTCCTGGCTTTTTCGGCAATAAGTGAGAATAGTGAAAATCGCAATGATTCATGTCAGGCACCTCGTTACGACAACAATGGGTTTAAGATCAAGATAACTCAAATTGGGGGTTCTGGCGCACACCCCAACATTTTTTCTCGGGTGAACCGGGATGGCCCACGCGCGTTTCGCTTTCGGACCGTAATTTACTGAAATTGCAGGCGATTGCAGCAGCAAAATTCCCTTGCGGAGGGCGCAAATCGCGGAATTCTTCGGCGAAAATGTCATGGTCCGTACATATTTCCTGCACGCCGCTAGCCGAACTCATGCGGCATTGGGAGAGACGGGGCGGTATACGTCACCCGCGTTTAACAGTTCCCACCGTAAGTGGTTGATATAGAAGATCAAAAGGATTTCGGAAAAAATGGCCCGAAACTTCTCCAGCACCCGCTCTTCCCACCCATCCGTGAAATATTTTTTTGCATCCAAGTCTTTCGCGAAAAACCCGCTCTCGTGCGGCACACCCAACAGGTCGAGCACCGCCGTGATCATATCCAGATGCGAGACAAGCACTGCCTGCGCCAGGTCGCGGGCGAAGTCTTCGTCATGCTCACCCACTCGAGTCCAGAACCGCGGAACTGCTTTTCGCAGGATTTCGGTATTGATCTTGTGCAGGTGCGCCCGAACCTTGAAACCTTCATAGATTTGATAGGTTTTCAGCTTTCCGATCGAGATACTGCGCACCAGTTGCCCGAAGGCGTCCTGGCCAAGGCCCAGGTAGACTTCCGAGAGCTGCATAGTTTGCGGTAAACGTTCAGCGTACCACGGGCGCCGCGTTTGTGAAGCGCGAAACGCGAAGTTTGACTACGGTACAATGAATCGGTTTAGCCAAAATGCGGAATGTAATTATCCTTGGCGCCCAGTGGGGCGACGAAGGAAAGGGGAAGATGGTCGACCTCTTCTCCGAACGATTCGATCTTGTGGTGCGCTATCAGGGCGGCCATAATGCCGGCCATACCGTTTACATCGGAGAGAAGAAGTTCGTTCTCAAATTGATTCCGGGCGGCATCCTGCGTCCCGGTAAGCGCGCCGTGATCGGCAACGGCCTGGTCATCGATCCGGCTGCGCTGCTGTCGGAGATTGACACGTTGGAGGCCGCGGGAATCCAGGTTGCGCGATCGCTGTCGATCAGTAATCGGGCTCACGTCCTGCTGCCGGCTCACCGCATGATGGAGAAGATGTCGGAAGGACGGCCTGGCCGGGTTTCCATCGGAACCACCTCGCGCGGTATCGGCCCCTGCTATGAAGATAAGATTGCGCGCCGCGGTATTCGCATCGCCGACCTCCTGGACCGTGACGGTTTCCGCGCTCAGTTCTCCACCTTGATGGAAGAAAAAATTACCATCGCCACCGCCTTGGGAATTTACGAAGAACTTGATCTCGAGCGCACGCGCGAGGAATATGAACGCTTCGCTGACCGGATCCGCCCGATGGTGTGCGACACCGCGCTGCTGATCAATTCTGCCATTCGCGACGGAAAGACTGTGCTGTTCGAGGGTGCGCAGGGCACGATGCTCGATATTGATCATGGCACGTACCCGTTTGTGACGTCATCCAGCGCGAGCGCCGGGGGCGCCTGCACCGGAGCCGGCGTGGCTCCCACGCGGATCACCGGCGTGATCGGCGTATCGAAGGCATATGTCACCCGCGTGGGCGGCGGGCCGTTTCCCACCGACTCGCTGGACGGCGCCGGCGAGCAGATCCGGCAGCGCGGTAAGGAGTTCGGCGCAGTTACCGGACGCCCGCGCCGTTGCGGCTGGTTCGATGTTCCTCTGCTGCGCTACTCCGCCGCGATTAACGGATTCGACAGTCTGGTGATTACCAAACTGGACGTGCTTGACGATTTCGATAACATTCCCGTTTGCGTCCGATACAGGATTGGCAGCCAGGAGGTTTCCGAAATACCGCCGACCGTGAGCGAGATAGCCAAACTCCAGCCGGTGTACGAGTGTCTCCCTGGCTGGCGCGAGTCCACGTTCGGTATGACTTCATACGAGCAGTTGCCGGCCAACGCGAAGAACTATCTGGCATTTCTGGAAAAGCACACGGGCGTCGAGGCGGGCTGCATTTCGACTGGGCCCGAACGCAATCAAACGATCATGAAACCGGGGTCGCGCTTTCAGAGTCTCATCTCATGATGAGGTGCGCCGTCACTTGCGTTTGCCTGGTGGCGTCCGCGGCCTCAGCTCAATCCCAAGACGCGCGAGAGATTGTCCGCCGCGCCGTCGATAACGACCAAGGCAATTTTCAGGGCTCGCGCAATTATACGTATCTCCAGCGCCAGGAGACGCGCGAACTGGACCGTTCGGGACAGATCAGAAGCCGCAAAATCGAAACTTGGGACGTTACGTTACTCGAAGGCTCCCCTTACCGCCGTCTTGTTGCTCGAAGTGACAAGCCGCTTTCACCCGAGGAGCAAAGGGTCGAAGAAGAAAAGCTCCGCTTGAATAACGACCAGCGCCGCATGGAAACCAGCGAGCAGCGCGCCCAGCGCCTGGCTGAATGGCAGCGGCGCTTGGACCGCCAACGCGAGCCGGTGAGGGAAGTGCCTGACGCCTTCAATTTCACCTTGCTTGGCGAGGAGCAGCTCGGCGGCCGGCCCGTTTACCGCATCGAGGCGGCGCCGAAAGCCGGTTTTCGCCCCAAATCGCGCACAGCTGAAATGTTTCCGCATGTGAAATTACATCTCTGGATCGATAAAGTCGACTACCAGGGTGCCCGCATCGAAATGGAGGTTCTGGATTCGATCTCCTTCGGCGGCTTCCTGGTGAAACTCTCGAAAGGTACGCGCCTGTTGATTGAGCAGGCACGCGTCGACGACGGCGTCTGGCTGCCCCGGCAATTCTCCCTCACCGCAGCGGCGCGGATTCTGCTAGTCAAAGGGCTCAACCGCGAACTCGACTACACTTTCAGCGGCTATAAGAAATTCCAGGTGGATTCGAAAGTAATCGCGTTCACGCCGAAGCCCTAGTCTGCCCATTCACCAATCGCTTGAACCGTCGGCATCAGACTTCGGCTCATGCCGCAAAACGTTTACTTAAGACAGACTTCATTTCAACCGTGAATTCCGATACGATAGTGTTGCCATTCAGGTGTCATCCATGGGTATATCGAGTTGGACCAGGTTTTTCCCGCTGCTGCTGCTCGTATGCAATGCAAGCTCCGCGGTCTGTTACGCAGTAGCGGGTGATTTCCGACGCTCCCTCTACTGGGCCGCATCCACGATTTGCGTCGGCGTCGTAACTTTCTGAACAAGGGCCGCGGCCGTTGCGACGTCCGTCGCCCGTGCCGACCGGATTCTGGAGACTCGGATGCCTGTTCAGCAGTGGGAGGCGACCATATGTTTTTCATACTGCTCATCGCCACCATCGTCCTCTGGACGTACAACCTGAAAAAGGGCTGGGTCCTGTAAATTTTTTAGGGCAGGACCGGCCTTTCCTGGGGTCCGCTTTTTAGGAGGCGGACCCTTCTACTTTGCCTTTTCTTCGCCCTGAGTTACACTGGTCGAAATGCGGCTGATAACCGGACCGGCCGGCTCGGGGAAAACCACCTGCATCGTGGAGCAATTTATCGAATCGCTCCGGAGAAACGATCATGCGATTCGCATTTTGGTTCCCACCGCTACGCTCGCGCAGCATCTGCAGAATCGTATCGCACGGCAGGGATTTGTCTTCCGGCGAACTTTGATTCAGACGCTGTCCAGCTTCATCGAAACGTGGTCAGGCGAACGACCTCAGGTTTCCGACGCGGTGCTGTATCTGCTGGTCGAGCAGGCGGTAGCGCGCGTGAACCGGCCGGAGTTCCGGCGGGTGGCGCAGCTGCCGGGATTCAGCGCGGCAGTCGCCCGGACGATCGCCGAATTCTCATCGGCCGGTTGCGACAGCGCGCGGCTGGCGGCAAACATTCCGGAGGCGCCTCTCGGGACCGCGTTTCTGGCGGTCTATCGTGAAGTCGACCGGATTCTCGAACGTCGTGCGCTTGCCTTGCGCGGGCCGCGACTGGAGACGGCGGCATCGCGAATTCGCGCGGAAGGACTCGGCCCAATTCATACGATCTGGCTCGATGGTTTTCACGTCCTGCCGGATCCGGAACTGGCGGTCATCGAGGCGCTCGGGGAGCATGCGGAGCTAACCCTCACCCTGAGCGATACCGATGGCGGCGAAGGGTTACGGTCGCGTCTTTGGGTAAAGGGTTTTGAGGAGGAACGGGCGCCGGGCACGCCGTCGGAACCGGAGCGCCGCCTGGTACGCGCGCAGGGAATCGAGCGCGAAGTGGATGAGATCGCGCGCCGCATCGTGGAACTCGCGGCCGCAGGCCGTCCCTTTCGCGAAATCGGAATCATTGTCCGTGCCGCGGAAACGTACGTGCCAATCCTACGCTCCACTCTAGAGCGCTTCGGCATTCCCGCGCGTTTTTATTTCGATTCCGAATTGGAACACCACCCCGCCGTGCGTTTCCAGACGGCCGCGGTCGATGCCATGCTCGGCGGATGGGATTATGCCGCCACGCTCGGAGTGCTGCGCCTGGCTCCTCGCTTCGCCGATTCGCCCGCGATGGACCGGTTTGATTTTGATGTTCGCGAGCAAATGCCGGACAACGGCTTGGGCGGGCTGAAAGCGCTCCTCGGTGAGATGGAGAGTCCCCTGGGCCGGCTGATCGACTCATTGGCAATGCTGGAAGAATGGCGGTCGTTCGAGATGACGCCCTCCAATTGGGCGGCGCGTTTCGGCACTCTCCGCAACCTGTTTCGCTTTGCGCGTCCCGGCGAACGTGCCGATCATGAGGCAGCTTTGCTCGCGCGCAGCTGCGCCGCGGCTCTGGAAGCATTCGAACAGGCTACTAAGGATGCCGCCCAGGCGCTCGATCCGGAACGGGCGATCGACCTTGTCGGCTTTTGGGCAGCGGTGAAATCGGCGGTGCGCCTTACGGCCCTCCGTCTGGATGACGGACGTCGCAATGTGGTCCAGGTGCTGACCGCACACGAGGCGCGGCAATGGGCGCTGCCTGTCGTCTTCGTCTGCGGGATGGTGGAAAAACAGTTCCCGCAGTTTCATCCGCAAGATCCGTTTTTTCCGGACGCCGCGCGCATCCATCTGGAGACCGCCGGCATTCGGGTGCGCACCGCGGCAGAGTTCGCACGCGAAGAACGCGCGTTGTTCGACTCGGCCGTGACACGCGGAACCGCGGAAGTAACGCTCTCGTATCCGGAAACTGATGCACGGGGTGAGCGCAACCTGCGCTCGCAATTCCTGGAAGTGCTGCAGTTGGAGGAGGAAACGGCCCGCACTGTTCAGCCGCAGGCGCGCGCTCTTTGCTTACAGCCTCCGCCCGCGGTCATTCGGACTCCTGCTCTCTTGACCGTCCTGCGGGAAAGGACCGCCCGCATTTCTCCCAGCGGACTCGAGTCGTACACGCAGTGCGCGTTCCAATTTTTTGGAGGCCGCATTCTGCGGCTGAAGACGCGGCCTCAGCGTCCCGAGGAGCGTCTCGATTTCTCCAAACAGGGCCAACTTGTGCATGCCGTGTTGGCAGAGTGGCGCACGGCACCGGGGGCGATCGGCCCCCTGTTCGACCGCGCCTTTGCCGAGTTCGTCGAGGAGAACCGCGTTGCGAACGGATATCACGTGGAACGCCTGCGCCAGGCAATGCGGCAGGACTTGGAGCGATTCGCGTCAGACCCCCGATGGCTCGGATCTTTTGAATCGCGCACCGAGCAGGAATTCGAGTTTGCCCTCGACGACTCGGTGCGCGTCGCCGGCAGAATCGACCGCATCGACGCATATGACGACGGTCGCATCTTCGTGATCGATTACAAGTACAGCGCCGCGCAGCGCATCAAGGACAAAGTGAAGAACGGCGATCCGTTCCAGGGTCCTCTATACGTTCTGGCGGCGGAGAGGACTTTGGGCGTTCGGCCCACCGGCATGTTTTATATCAGCTTAAAAGGTGGCGTCGAGTGCGCGGGGTGGAGCGCGCAGGAGTTTGCCGGCGCTGCTCCGATGCAGGAAAACTGGGTATCCGAAGCAGCCGCGAGAGCCTTGGGGTTGGTGGACCAGATGCGGCAGGGCCGTATCGCACCCAACCCGGCCGACCCGGATCATTGCCGTTTCTGCGATTCACGCGACATCTGCCGGATCGAGGTCCGGCGTCAGACCGCGGTGGCGGAGAGCGCATGAACCCGGTCCCGTTTACGGAGCATCAGCTGGATGCCCTTGATACTTCGCAACGCGAGCTGAATGCGTGCGTTGTCGCCGGTCCGGGATCGGGCAAAACCACCGTGCTGGTGGAGTATTTCTCCCGCTTGGTCGCGGAGGGCGTCGATCCGGGACGCATTCTCGCCATTACGTTCACGGAGAAGGCGGCGGGAAATATGCGGGCGAAGCTTGCCGGCCGGTTTGAAAACGATACGGGTATGCGCGCGAAACTCGAGCGCGCCTGGGTCTCCACGGTACACGGCTTCTGCGCCCGCCTGTTGAAAGAGAATGCCATTTTCGCAGGTGTGGATCCGGATTTTTCTGTGGCCGATGAACGCGAAGCGTGGCGGCTGCAGCAGGAGTCCATGGCGGCCGCGGTGGCCGCGCTCTTCACGGATCGGCCCGCCGGCGTACGGGACCTGATTCGCGGCCTGTCTTCCTACAATTTCGAGGAAGCCGTGCTTTCGGCTTACGACGCCATGCGCGGCGCAGGCATGAGCATCGAGGAATTGGCGGCTCGTCCGGCTCCCGCTGGAGTCTCGCGTGATGACCTGGAAACCGCCATCCGCGAACTGCGCGAAGACCCGCTTGACCGCTGGAAACCCGAGCAGCGCATTTACCGAAATACCATCATCGAGCAGGCCGGGCGGATTCTGGCGGCGCGCGACACCCGCGAGGCGCTTTGCGCAATCGAGGATTGTTCTATCAATCTGCAGAAATGCAGACGGGATACGACGGCGTATGAACTCGTGCGTCGCCTGCGCGATCAGGTTATTGACAACCTCCAGTACTCGCTGATCAGCGACCTTTATTCCCGTGAGCGCGAGCTGCTGCTGGAGATTTTTCGCCGCTTTGACCGCATCTACCGCGAGCGCAAGCGGCAAGCCGGCTCTCTCGATTTTTCCGATCTGGAAGAGTTCGCCGTGCGCTTGCTGCACGACCGTCCGGAAACACGCGCGCGCGTCCAGGCCCAGTTCGATCACATCCTGATGGACGAGTTTCAGGATACCAACGGCCAGCAGGCCCGGCTGCTCGACCTGGTCCGGCTGCCCGGATGCTTTTACGCCGTGGGAGACATCAACCAGTCCATCTTCGGCTTTCGCCATGCCGAGCCGCAAGTGTTTCGCGGCTATCGTGATCAAGTCCCGCGTCGCATCGAATTGGATGATAACTTCCGCAGCAGGCCCGAGATTCTCCGCGCTGTCGAAACGATCGTTCACGGCGCTCCGGGAATCGAGCACCGCCAATTAGTCGCGGCTCGCGCTTTCGAACATCGTCGCGAAATCTGTGTGGAAGTGATTGCCGCCGTCGCGCCTCAAATCGACGAGGCGCTCCACCTCGAGGCCCAATGGGTCGCGCGGCGGATTCTGGAATTGGCAAAGGAGAGCGAGCCGCCATTCACCTTCCGGAACGTGGCGGTGCTCGTGCGCAACACCGAAGTTCTTACCGAGTTCACCGATGTCTTCGATGAGGCCGGCGTGCCTTATGTGGTCAACCGGGGCAAAGGCTTTTACGAATCCCGCGAAGTCAACGACCTCACACATTTGTTGCGCGTCATCGCGAACCCGCGCGACGAGGCCAGCCTTGCCGCCGTCTTGCGGTCGCCGCTGGTTCAGGTTTCGGATGAGGCGCTGCTGCGCTTAAGAACTTTGGGCGAAAACATCGGCATATCGCTGCTGCGTCTCGTTCCGGGCGGGGAACAGGACTTCAACGCGGAGGACTTCAGAAAGCTGATCCGCTTTAGCGACCGCTTGCGCGATTCGCGCATACGCCGCGAACAGGTCTCGTTCGACCGCCTGCTGCTGGCGGCCCTGGACGACTCCGGATATCCGGCCGAGCCCGGGACACGCACCTGGGCTAATATCGAAAAATTTCTCGCTCAGGTCCGCCGGGCTTCCACCCGCATGTCACTCGACGAATTGGTCGAGGAGCTCGCCTTGATCCGCGAGTCCAATCCGCGCGAGCCGGATGCGCCGCCCGAGGATTCGGCGAATGCTGTCAACGTGATGACGGTGCATTCCGCCAAGGGTCTGGAATTTCCGATCGTGTTCGTATCGGCGCTGCACAAGGGCGTGGAATCGAATCCGCCGGTCGTGGCATTCTCCAAACAATTCGGGATCGGCGCGCGATGGCGCAATCCGGCAACCGGCGATGAAAAGGACGATCTGGTCCAGCATGCGATTCGCGAGGAGCGCAGCGTCCGCGAGGAGGAAGAAAGCAACCGCCTGCTCTACGTGGCAATGACGCGCGCGGAACAGCATCTGGCGCTGACATTATCCGTGTCAGGGAAGAAGAGAGAGAACTGGGTCAAGCAGGTTTTAACGAACCTTCCGCTCAACCTGGATGAGCCGCGCGAGGAAGTCCTCACCCGCAACGCGCCGGATGGGAAAGAATGGAAGCTCCATCTGCGCGTCGTCAACCAACCTCCCGGCGCATTGCCGCGGCCCCGGATTGCCGAGGCGCCGTCGGTGGTCGAGCGCATTGCGGCTCCGGCCGTGACCGATCAGCAGGACACCAATGCGACCGTTACCGGGATCGCGGCGTTCACAAAGTGTCCGCGCGAGTATTACCTCGGTCATTACCTCGGCTACGAAGGGCGGCCCCGGCGGCTGGAGGATAGCGCCGAACTTCCGGCGGCCGAACTGGGCACCCAGGTCCACGCGCTGCTGGCGGGCGGGCCGGTCGGCAATCCGGATCCGGAAGCGCTGCGCCTGGCCGAGGTTTTTCGTCAAAGTCCGCTCGGGCGCCGCGCCGCTCAGGCGCCGCGCGTGGAGCGGGAGTTCGATTTCCTGATGGCACTGGATGGACTGGTGCTGAGCGGACAGGTCGATTTGTGGTTTGAAGAAGACGGAGAGTTGACCATCGTCGACTACAAGACGGATTCCGTCACGGCCGTCGAAGCGCACGAACGGGCGCTCGACTATGCCATGCAGCTTCGGCTCTATGCGATGGCGGTCGAGCACGTCACGGGTCGGGCGCCGCGCCATGCCTGGCTGCATTTCTTACGCCCAAATACAGCCATTCAAGTAGACCTGACGCCATCTCTCCTGGAGTCTCCGGAACAGATCGTGCGCGAATTCCAGGACGCGCAATCCCGCCTGGAATTCCCGTTGATTGAGGCGGAGCACTGCCGGCGCTGCCAGTTCTTCCGGGATCTTTGCCCTTCCACCTACGGTAAGGCCGGTGATCTTATTACGGGTGCGGCGGGCCGGTGACAAGATCACCGGCACTACCGTTTTCTTCGGGGTAGCGCGTTATCCAGGTATTGGTCCAGGTTATATGCGGCGCTGATCAACGCCAGATGCGTCAGGGCTTGCGGAAAATTTCCGAGCGCGGCGCCGTTGCGGTCAATCTGCTCGGCGTACAACCCCAGGTGATTGGCATAACCCAGCATCTGTTCGAACAGCAGCCGTGCATCATAGAGTCTGTCCGGATCTTCGCCGCTGGCGCGCGTTAGTGCTTCCACCAGCCAGAATGTGCAGATATTAAATGTGCCCTCCGTACCTTTCAGGCCGTCCGGGGTCTTCGCCACGTCATAGCGAAAAACCAGGCCATCGGTAACCAGCCCCCCTGCGGCGGGCGGTCGGTTGATGGCGTCGATAGTCTTCTGCATCTGGGGATCGGTCGGAGACATGAAGAACACCAGCGGCATGAGAAGGTTGGACGCATCGACCGCGTCACTGCCGAAATACTGCACGAAGGCTTGCCGCTTTTCACTCCAGCCGTGTTTCATGATCGTGGTGTAGATCTGATCGCGGGTACGCTTCCAGAGCGCGCGGTCGGCTGGAAAGGACCGTTTCTCGGCGAGCCGCCACGCCCGGTCGATGGCTACCCAACACATCAGTTTGGAATAGACAAATTGTCGTCTTCCGCCGCGCACTTCCCAAATCGCATTGTCCGGTTTCCGCCAGTTTCGGCAGACCCAGTTCGTTAAACGGCGTAGATAAACCCATAACTCGTTCGAAATTGGAGTTACGTGCTTGTTGTAAAGGTAAAGCGAGTCCATCAACTCGCCGTAAATATCGAGCTGCCGCTGGCGGTACGCGGCGTTTCCGATGCGAACCGGGCGGGAGCCGCGATAGCCCTCCCAGTGATCCAGTATTTCCTCCTTCAACTCGTGGCGTCCGTCGATTCCGTAAACAGTTTGCAGCGCGCCATCCGGTTTCAGCTCATGGCATCGCGCGTCGAGAAAGGAAATGAACTTCGTTGCCTCTTCCGTGAATCCGATGCGCAGGAGACTGTACAAAGTGAAAGCCGCGTCGCGGACCCAGGCGTACCGGTAATCCCAGTTGCGAGAGCCGCCCAGGCTCTCGGGCAAGCTGCAGGTGGGCGCGGCGACGATCGCGCCCGTGGGCTCGTACGTTAACAGTTTCAGAGCAAGAGCGGAGCGGTTCACCATTTCGCGCCAGCGCCCGCGGTAACGGTTCCGGGAAAGCCATGATCTCCAGTATTCGATGGTTTCATGAAAGAGACGATCGCATTCATCAAGATCGAACTGCCGCGTCGGGTGGTGACGCTTCATGCCATACAGCACAAAAGCATGGCCGGAGCCTTCCGCAACAGTAAACTCTGCCATAACTCCGTTTCCCGAGCGCCGAAGCGGAACATCGGAACTCAAACGTAGATCGAGCGTCTGCGAATAGAAGCTGGCTCCCTCGTGACCAAGCTTGACGCGGTGCGGATCACGGCCGTAGTTGAAGGCAGGCTGGCACTCCATACGAAACCGCATGCTGCCTCGAGCAACGCGGACTCGCCGAATCAGCAAGTGCTCCTCGTCTTCCAGGTTCGTCCGGACCGGCATGTAGTCAACCACTTCGCCCACACCGTCGTTCGACAGAAAGCGCGTCACCAGAACATTGGTATCCGGCCAGTAGACCTGCTTACATGTCGCCGCAACAGTTGCGCCGATGCGAAAGTGTCCGCCTCGGTTTGCGTCGAGAATTGCGCCGAACACGCTGGGGGAGTCGAAGCGCGGAAAACAGAACCAGTCGATGGATCCGGTCTTCGCGATGAGCGCGACCGTACGTAAGTTGCCGATTATACCGTACTCATCTATCGGTTGATATGACATAAACCGGGCGTAAGTTTATTACTTAATGCAAATAGGGGGTTTTGTCGAGTGAAGCATTTATACATTGCATTTTCCCTACCACCGGATGCTTTCGAAGGTTGTTTTCGATTTGGCACAGTGCCTGCACTCAGAGGGGTGAGGAGCGTGTATGGGAAATACTATAAAGTTCTTGGGACATCCAATACACCAGCAGTTGATCGCTTTTCCTGTGGGGCTATTTCTAATAGCCGCGGTCTTCGACATCATTTCTGCACTTACTGGGAACTTGCATTGGACTGAGATGGCGTTTTACCTGATCGGAGCAGGCATTATCACCGGCCTGACCGCCGCCGTATTCGGCTTGTTGGACTGGTTGGGCATTCCCAACAACACGCGCGCCAAACGAATCGGTGCCGTGCATGGATTGGGAAATGTTGCGGTAGTGCTTCTGTTCCTCGCTAGTTTCTTTCTGCGATGGCCGAACCCGGCCACCGTGCCAGGATTGGCGTATGTTTTCTCTTACATAGCAGCCGCGCTGATCCTGTTCACGGGATGGCTTGGCGGCGAGCTCGTTGACCGTCTCGGCGTGGGTGTGGACGCGGGCGCCAATTTAGACGCGCCAAACTCACTCCGCACCTCGGCCGATCTTCCGCGCCAGCACAGGCCGGCTGCCTGATGAAAGGAAGAAGGTTCGCATCCCGCGCGAGGGCTGGCCCGGCAAACTTATTGCCTGGCCGCCTCGCGCACCTTCTTTAAGTCGGCAACGAGCTGGCTATAGGCGGCGTGGCGCTGGTCTGCGTCTGGCGCTCGCAGTACGGCGGATGGATGAATCGAAGATGTGACTGCAGGAGCCAAGGGATGCCGCACGAACTGCCCATGTTCTTTCGTCAGCCGATACGCTCGACCTAGTATGGATTGAGCGGCAGTCGCTCCCAGGCAAACTACGACCGCGGGTTGGATTGAACGCAGTTCTGCGTCAAGCCATGGCTTGCACGCCGCGACTTCGGAGGCACTGGGCTTTTTGTGGATTCGTCGTTTGCCGCGTTCCTCGAACTTAAAATGTTTCACGGCATTGGTCACGTACACTTCCGAATCATCGATACCCGCATCATGAAGCGCACGATGCAAGAGTTTACCGGCGGGACCG
>CAZKQQ010000006.1:0-77362 GCA_964554945.1 uncultured Solibacteraceae bacterium
TCTTGAGCTGCTCGCCGCGCTCGATGAGTTCCCGTTCTGCAACTGCCGCCATTCGTTCGGTTCTCGTTTCTAAGTCTTGGTTTGCGCCTGCGTCCGGTTATCCACTTTCACCTGGGCCTGATTCCGGATCGTGCGGATCACCTGGTAGCTTCCCGTGATGATCTCGTCGCCGGGCTGAAGACCGCTCAGCACTTCGATATCGGTCGTGCCGGTGATGCCGGTCTCGACTTTGCGAAATAGCGCCTTGCCCTGGTTGATCACGAATACGCCCTGAACTTCTTCCTTCAGCGCCTTCTCGGTTACCGGATCGGGCGCGGCCGCTTGGGCAGCCCCCTTCTCGGGCTTCTTGACCAGATCGCCTTTCTGCCGGACCGTCAGCGCCTGGATCGGAACAGTTAGGACGTTGTTCCGAGTGGCTGTGGTTATCTTCGCCGTGCAAGAAAGTCCCGGCCGGATCTCTCCCGGGGCGTTGTCAACGGCCAGAACTACTTTAAAATCTTTAGCTTCCTGGCTGGACGTGTTGCTCTGGGATGCCGCCAGCCCGGTGGATCGCAGGATGGCCGTGTTGCCGATTTCGATGACATGGCCTTTAAAAGTCTTATTCGGGACGGCATCCACCGCGATATCGGCCACTTGATTCAGCCGAATATTGACGATATCGGTCTCGTCCACCTTTACCTCCGCAGTGATGAGCGACATGTCGGCGATCGTCATAATCGTGCTGGCCGCCGAATTCTGGATCCCAGGGACCACTGTCTCACCCACCCGGACCGACAGGTTCGTCACGACGCCATCGAGCGGCGAGTAAGCGTCATATTTGTGTAAGACATCCGTTACGCGAGCGAGGCCGGCGCGAACTTGGGCGATCTTCTTTTGCACTGATGAAAGCTGGGCCGCAGTCTGTTCGCGCTGCGCCCGAGCCTGGACGAGGCGCGCCTCCGACTGCCGGACCAGCGCCAGCTGCGACTCGTAGGTGGCCTTTCTCAGGTCGTAGTCCTGGCCGGCCATCAGTTTATCGTGGTAGAGCGATTCGGCGCGGTCTAAATCGGCTTTCATGCGCGCCAGGTCGGCCTTGTTGCGGTCGATATCGGCTTGCGTGGTTTTCACGTTTTCTTCGGCAGCCTTTAAACCAGCCTCTGCCGCTGAGGAGTCGGCTTCGGCCGAACTGAGCGAAGCCTGTTGCGCCTGAACGTCGGCCGACGGCTGAACATTTTCAATCCGCGCCAGCAATTGCCCGCGGTGGACCCGGTCGCCTTCCTTCACCGCCACCTGTGTAAGCTGGCCCATCGCGTTGGCGCCTATGTTGATGTAATTCTTGGGTTTAATCTCACCCGAAGCCGTCACGAGGCTGGTCAGATCCTGCCGCACGGCGCGCGCGGTCTGGACGGTAACAACGCCGCGTTTGCTGTAAACCGTGCTGGCATAAATGCCGGCTCCGGCCAGCACCAGCGCCACTAGGACGATAATAATTCTCCACTTTGGCTTCACGACGCGCAATGCTCCCTGTTGGCTTTCAATTGGATTAGACGACGCAGATTGGCCGGGAGTTCATTTCTAGTTTACAACGGCCCGAAATTACCGGGTTCACGGAATTCTCCTGAAAGACGTTTCAAATGGCTAAGTATTAGCGGAGCCATTCCACCGAATCGGGCTGCGTATTCTCGCATTGTGTCGATTCGGTGACTCCGGAGGCGAGTTGCGCGCAAGCGTTGGACACGGCGGTCCGGATCGCCTCCTGGCGATTGGTCGCGGAAGCGGTGCGGCAATCCCGCTGGCCTTTGAACGTGACGCAGACCTGGCAGCGCACGCGGTCCTGGTTGAAAGTTGAAAAGACAATGGCTCCCACCACCAGAACGCCGAACGCAATCGCCAGCCAGACCGTTTTCTTCATGCGAAGAAGTTCCCCATCTTGCGGAATTTCACATAGCGGTGCTCGACGAGTTGCGCCGCAGACATAGTGGAGAGTTCCTGTAGATAACGCGACAGCGCGCGCCGGAGATTCTCGGCGGCAGCATCGGGATCCTCGTGAGCGCCGCCGGGCGGCTCGGGGACGCTCCCGTCGATCAGGCCGAAGTGCATGAGGTCTTCAGCGGTCAGGCGGAGCGCCGCGGCAGCCTGTTCCGCTTTGCCGGAATCGCGGTAAATGATCGCCGCGCAGCTCTCGGGCGAAATCACGCTGTAGACCGCGTTCTCCAGCATCAAAACCACGTTTCCCACTCCGAGCGCAAGGGCGCCGCCGCTGCCGCCCTCGCCGATGCAGACACAGATAATCGGTGTGGGCAGCCGGGACATTTCACGCAGGTTGCGCGCGATGGCCTCGGCCTGGCCGCGCTCTTCGGCGTCAATCCCGGGGTAGGCGCCCGGTGTATCCAGGAACGTGATCACCGGCCGCTTGAATTTGGCCGCTAATTGCATGGCGCGCAGAGCTTTGCGATATCCCTCCGGCTTCGGCATGCCGAAATTCCGAATTAGCTTCTGCTTGGTGTCGCGACCCTTTTGTTCCGCCACCACCACAACGGGAACGCCGCCAAATTGCGCCAAGCCGGCGATAATGGCGGGATCGTCGCCATAAACCCGGTCGCCGTGGATCTCCTGAAAATCTTGAAAGAGCCGCTCAATATAGTCGAGCGCATGCGGGCGTTTCGGATGACGGGCCAGCAGGACGCGCTGCCAGGCGGGGTGGGATTCCGCGGCAGGCACCGCCGCGGATGCCGCCGGCGCGTATTCCAAGGGGTCCACTGAGACATCTTAACAGTACGTTGCCGCGCCGAAGACCGGGCAATCTGCTCCCGCAGATTCCCTCAATCCACCCGATTGTGAACAAGAGTCCGATTGCCTTGTGACATTGGGTCTTCCGCATCTTGCCATTTCGCCGCAGTGAGGTTGAAACTCAAGGAGGAGGGGAGTAACAGCGATGTGTGATTATTCTCTGATGGCCGTACCGAACCGGCTCGCTCGGGAGGGGGAAGACTTGGTGGCGCACCGGTTTCCCACCGGGTCTCTGGGTCTGGCGTCTCCCGCAGACCTCAAACATGCAACCGAACCGCAGATGCCTTGCCGCAAATCGTTCTGGCGCCGGGTCGCGGAGTTCTTCGATCCGCCGCGAACCGAGCCCGTTCCGGCCGTTTGCATTCCGCCGGGAGCGCGCCTTCAATTGCAGGATATTTCCGCCAGAATGCAGCAGGAGCTCTCCGTGGGGCCGGCCGAAGAGGTCACCTTCACGCAGATCTCGGCGGCAGTGAATAGTTATCGCGATGCGGTGCGCTTCCGCAACGGGCGAGAGGCTCGGTTGCAGGAGTTGCGCGAAGGACAGAGGGTGAAAGTGCTCGATCTGTCCGTGGCCGACGAGCTCGATCTCGTGCGGTTGCGCGAAGAGCGGGCTGAATTCGCTCATCGCCTGCGCTGAATCGTCACGATGCGCTGCTCCGGGGCAACTCCCCGGGAGGTGTGGTGTGCGCCTGGGAGCTTCCAGGCGCTGCGCTACACTCGAAGAAGCTTGATCGATCATCAAAAACTGGAAGCATTACCCGCCGCCGAGCTTGTGTCCTGGGCCGTTGAGACCTACGGGAACTCGTTCGCGATCAGCAACAGTTTTCAGAAAGAAGACATGGTGCTGGTGGACCTTGCCTCGCGCGCCGGGGGCCCATTCCGCATTTTCACGCTCGACACCGGGCGGCTGCACGACGAAACCTACCAGATGATGGAAACCGTCCGGGAGCGCTATGGAGTCCGCGTGGAACCGGCGTTTCCCGATCGGATCGAAGTGGAACGGATGGTCGCCGAACGCGGGCCGAATCTTTTTTACGGAAGCGTCGAAGCGCGGAAGATGTGCTGTGAGGTGCGAAAAGTGCGGCCGCTCGAGCGGAAGCTGGGCGAGTTCCGCGCCTGGGCAACCGGCTTGCGCCGCGAGCAGACACAGGCCCGCGCCGAAATCCGCAGAGTGGAAGAGACTGCCGGCCGCCTTAAGCTCAACCCGCTGGCGGATTGGACCACTGCCCAGGTAGAGGAATATACGCGATCCCACAACGTGCCCGTACACCCTCTGTATGCCCAGGGCTTTCCGAGTATCGGGTGCGCCCCTTGTACGCGCGCCATTGAACCGGGTGAAAGCGAGCGCGCCGGCCGCTGGTGGTGGGAGCAGGGTGGTCCGCGGGAGTGCGGTATTCACTTCGCGCCGGATGGATCTGTCCAGCGCATCGCGACGGCCCCGAAAGATTCATAACCAAGGGCAGCCGGACATAGCAGGAATCTGGGCTACACTGGAGAGCTTGGGTCTGGTTCCCTTTGATCGATCTCCATTCGCATACCAACGAATCTGACGGCACCTGTTCGCCGGCCGAGCTGATCGAAGAAGCCGTGCGCGCCGGCGTGGACGTCCTCGGAATCACCGACCACGACACGTTCCGGGGTTTCGATCAGGCGGCCCCACTAGCCCGCCGGAGCGGCATCGACGCCGTGTGCGGGATCGAGCTTTCGACCAAGCTCCACGGCCAGTCGGTCCACCTGCTCGGGTATTTTCTGGGAGACGACGGCCTGAAGGATTTCCGAATCTGGGTGCTCGAAATGCAGGAATCGCGGCGCGAGCGCAATGTGCGCCTGGCGGCGCGCCTGCGTGAACTCGGCTTTGCGATCACCCTGGAAGAGGCCGAGGCGCGTGGGCGGGGAATGACCGGCCGTCCTCATTTCGCCCAACTGCTGGTCGAAAAAGGATACGTTCGGAATCTTCGCGAAGCCTTCGATGAATACCTGGACGAATCGGCGAAGGGATACGTGCATCGCAAGGAGCCGCAATTCTCAGAAGGCGTGACCCGCATCCGCGCGGCGGGAGGCATCGCGTCGCTCGCCCATCCCATTCGCGTAAGAGGCGACATTCCGGCTCTGCTACCGGAGCTCTGCGATGCCGGTCTCAATGCGATCGAAGCCTACCATAGCGATCACGCCCGCCGGGATACGGAACAGTATCTGAGCCTGGCGGAGCGCTACGGCCTGATGGTAACCGGCGGATCGGATTTTCACGGCGACGTGAAGCCGGGCGTTCTGCTGGGAACCGGGTACGCCGGCAACCTGCGCATTCCCGCCGATCTCATCGATCAGCTCAGACAACACGTGCGTTAATCGAACCGGCCTGGAGCCGCGTTCCCGATTTCGCGTAAGAAGCGCGCACGATCGCCAGCGCGGCTACACAGCCTGATTCCGGCGAGCGGATCGACGAAGTAATCTCGCCGGCCTCGGCGCCGTCGGCGGACAGTTTGGTTCCGGCCGGCGGCGGCTCCGATGACTCAACCTCCAGCCGCACCAGCAATTTATTGACGTGGCCCTGCGCGCGAATGCGTTCCACAATTTCCTGGCCGACATAGCAGCCCTTGGTGAAGCTCACCGCGTGCATCTGCTGCGTCTCCTGGGGCAGGGACATTTCACGAATATCCTCCCCGTAGCGCGGTTTCCCGTTTTCGATGCGGACGGCGCGCGCGTCATCGGCTGTGGCGGCGACCGCGCCCACGGTATCTACCCACTCGGGAAGTTTTTCGGCGGCGCCAATCACCTGGAAACCCGGTTGCCCGGTGACACTCGCATCGACAACGGTCAACTCCGGCTTGTCGGCCACGGCTTCGCGGAGGGCCGGCGCCTTCGGCCCTTCGACGCCGATGGCGCCGGTCTTTTCGGTGATGTCTTCCAACTCCACCTGGTCGGCCACTTTGTATTTCAAGATCAATCCGGGCAGCTTCGCGCGCAGGTCCGGCTCGGTGTCGATCAGGAAATGCTCCGGAAAGCAGAATAAGCGCAGATCGGCCTGAATGCGGCCTTGTGGCGAAAGCACAAACGCATAGCAACTCGCGCCCGGCGTCATTTTCTTAATGTCGCCGCTCGTGACGTTATGCAAATAGCGCGCGCGGTCGCGCCCTCGGACGATGAAACGGCCCCGCGCGGACAAATCCAACCACGCCGCGCCATGCCGCAGCGCCTCGTATCCCTTGGTCATCAATTTCAGTTTAGAGGATGGCCGGTGTCTGGTTATGTCAGGAAGCGGAGTGTTGGGGTTCAGAAAATCCGGCGCAGATACGCCGAAATCAGAATGATCACAAATCCCGAGATAAACGCACCCGTCAATTGCCGTACGCGCCGCGTGTTATGCGGCCGCAACGCCAGGATGCCCGAAGCGAACACGTGCGCCACCAGCAGAAGCTTGATGATCAGCACCGTACGGTAGCGCGCGCTGTGTCCCGGCATCGCGACCACGTTGTACGCGCCTGAGACAAGCAGCGCCGCCATGGCGATCAACACCCAGGGGCGGAACCGGGCCGCGGCTTTCTCGGAGAGGCTGGCGGCCGACTCGGGTGGCAGGGCCGCGGCCGCGGCGCGCAAGGCGAGGCTGGCGAACCAGAATCCTCCGACCAGTGTCGCCATCGACGCGAGATGCAGCCAACGCATGATTACGGCCGGGACATCACCCATACGCTTGAGTATACAATCGGCGTATGATCCACGAGATTCTCCCGGTCGGTGCGCTGCAATGCAACTGCTCGATCTTCGGCGACGAAACCACGCGGGACGGCCTGGTGGTGGATCCCGGCGACGAGATCGCGGACATCCTCGGAATCATCAACCGTCACGGCCTGAAGGTGAAAGCGATCGTGATCACGCACGCGCACATCGATCATATCGGGGGCGCGCAGAAACTGAAGCAGGCCACCGGGGCGCCCGTCTACATGAACCCCAACGACGTCGAATTGCAAAAGATGCTGGACGTGCAGGCCTCCTGGCTGGGCATGCAGCCGCCCGAACCGGTCGCGATCGACGCGCCCGCCAAAGATGGCGACCGGTTCGTGGTAGGCGCCACCGAATTCCACGTCCTGCACACGCCCGGCCACACGCAAGGCAGCATCAGTTTGTGGATTCCCGCGGAGGGCAAGCTCGTGGCCGGCGACACGCTCTTCCGCGACAGCATCGGCCGCACCGACTTGCCGGGCGGCGATAGCAAGCAAATCCTGCGCTCGATTCATGACAAGTTGCTGCCGCTCCCGGAGGAGACCATCGTGATTCCGGGCCATGGCGATAACACCACCATCGGCCGCGAGAAGCGCTCCAATTATTTCCTGCAGAATCTTGCGTGACCGGATGATCCCCCAACGCTGCGCAGCCGCCGTTCTCCCGCAAGCCCAGGCTTTGGTGACCCTGACCACTGTGGATGTGAGGGCGCCCGGGCCGGGTGAAGTGCTGATTCGCATGGAGGCATGCGGCATCTGTCACTCCGATTTGTTCATCGCCGGCCTGGAGAAGTTGACGCTCGCGCCGCTGGTGCTCGGCCACGAAGGCATAGGACGCATCGAGGCCGTCGGTTCCGGTGTGAGGGGCTGGGCCGCCGGCGACCGGGCCGGAGTGACGTTTCTGGGCACCACGTGTGGAACTTGCGAATGGTGCCGCGCCGGGCGTGAGCGGTTCTGTCCCCAGCAGACGAATTTCGGATACACACTGCAGGGCGCACTGGCGGAATACGTGATCGCACCGGCCGCGGCGCTGGCGCGCGTGCCCCGGGATCTCTCCGCCGCCTCGGCTGCCCCGATGTGTTGCGCAGGCTGGACCGCGTTTGGCGCGCTCCGCGAAGCGGGCCTGCAATCCGGTCAAACCATCGCGCTGTTCGGGCTCGGAGGACTCGGCCATCTCGCGCTCGCCATCGCCCATCATCAAGGGCTTCGCGTGGCCGCCGTCGATCCCGCCGAAGAGAAGCAGCAGCTGGCTCGCGCCGCCGGAGCGGAGATCTCGCTTCCGTTTGAAAACGCCGGCCGCACATTGCAGAAAGAGCACGGCGGCGTGGATGCCGCCATCGTGTTCACCGCCGCGCCCAGCGCCATTCCACAGGCCTTCCGTGCGCTCAAACGCAATGGCACCCTGGTGCTGGTCGGGCTCTCCACCTCCCAATTTGAGCTGCCGCTGGTCGAAACAGTGACGCGCGGCATCACGATCCGAGGGAGCTACCTCGGCAACCGGCAGGACCTCGAGGACGTCTTCCGCCTCTTGCAGGCAGGGGTCCTCAAACCCCACACTCACGCTCATTCGCTCGAGGAAACGCCGTCGCTGCTGGACCAGATGCGCCGCGGCGCGCTGCCAGGCCGGGCTGTAATCGCGTTCTGATAAGATTCTCGCTATGGCTCAACCCAACGTCTATCCCCCCAGCCCGGAGTTCGCCCGGCACGCGCGCGTCCGTGGAATGGATGCGTACCGCGAGCTGTATCGCAATGCTGCGGAAAAACCGGAGGCGTTCTGGGGAGAGCTGGCGGAAAAGGAGCTGTTCTGGTTCCAGAAGTGGTCGAACGTGTTCGAATGGCACCCGCCTTTTGCAAAGTGGTTCGCGGACGGAAAAACAAACGTAACGTATAACTGCATTGACCGCCACCTTGCCACACCGCGCAAGAACAAGACTGCCATCCTCTGGGAAGGTGAGCCGGGCGATCAGCGCCTGATTTCCTACCAGGAGCTTCACCGTCTCGTCTGCCGTTTTGCCAACGTGCTGAAGGCGCGCGGCCTCAAGTCCGGCGACCGCGCAATCATCTATATGGGCATGATTCCGGAGTTGCCCATCGCGATGCTGGCCTGTGCGCGGCTGGGGATCATCCACAGCGTGGTGTTCGGCGGATTTTCAGCGGAGGCTCTCAAGACCCGCATCCAGGATCTGGAAGCCCAGATCGTCATCGCCGCCGATGGGGCCTGGCGCCGGGGTAAGGAAGTTCGCCTGAAAGACGCCGTGGATGAGGCGCTGACCGATTGCCCCAGCGTGCGCAACGTCATCGTAGTCAAGCGCACCGCAGGCTCCATTCAGATGAAGGCCGGCCGCGATCACTGGTGGCACGAGCTTGATGACGGCGTCAGCGAGCACTGCCCGGCCGAGCCGCTCGACAGCGAGCATCCGCTATTCGTCCTCTACACTTCGGGAACCACGGGCAAGCCGAAAGGTATCGTTCACACCACCGCCGGATATCTGCTGCACGTCCACATGAGCATGCAGTGGATTTTCGATTTGCGCGAAGAGGACACCTACTGGTGTTCGGCCGACATCGGCTGGGTCACCGGTCACAGCTACATCGTGTACGGTCCGCTCTCCAATGGCGCCACCAGCGTTCTCTACGAAGGCTCGCCGGACCATCCGCAGCCGGACCGCATGTGGCGCCTCATCGAAAAGTACCGCATCAACATTCTCTATACTTCGCCCACGGCGATCCGCGCTTTTATTCGCCATGGCGATCAGTGGCCGAACGCTCACGATATGTCGAGCTTGCGCCTGCTCGGGTCGGTGGGCGAGCCGATCAACCCCGCCGCCTGGGAGTGGTATTACAAGGTCATCGGTAGGGAACGCTGCCCGATCGTCGACACTTGGTGGCAGACCGAGACCGGCGGAATTATGATTGCGCCCATGCCCGGAGCCGTGCCGGCCAAGCCCGGGTCGGGTACGCTCCCGCTGCCTGGCGTTTTGGCCGACGTGGTCGATCTCGAGGGCAAGCCGGTCGCCGTCAATCGCGAGGGATTCCTGATCATCCGCCGTCCATGGCCGGGCATCGCGCGCACCCTCTGGCGCGATCCCGAGCGCTACAAGCAGCAATACTGGGAGCGGGTTCCGGGGGTCTACATGACGGGCGATGCCGCGCGCCGCGATGACGACGGCTACTATTGGATACTCGGCCGAGTGGATGATGTCATGAATGTCAGCGGCCACCGTCTGAGCACGATGGAACTGGAATCGGCGCTGGTGCGGCACCCTGCCGTGGCGGAAGCCGCAGTCGTAGGAAAGCCGCACGAGATCACCGGTCAGGCCGTCGCCTGTTTCGTAACTCTGAAAAAAGGCGACTGGAACCACACCGAGCTGGCCGAAGATTTACGAAAATGGGTTGCGCACGAGATCGGCAGTTTTGCCAAACCGGAGCAAATCCGCTTTACCGAAGCGCTTCCCAAAACCCGCAGCGGCAAAATCATGCGCCGCCTGTTGCGGGAGATCGTAACGTCGAATGCCGTGACCGGCGACGTGACTACGCTGGAAGATTTATCGGTGGTGACGCGCCTCTCCGCACAGCACGACGAAGATTGAAGTGCGTTGCGGCCATTACAAAGCGGAGCGGTACAGGTAGATGCCGCTGGGATCGTTGGCGGTGGCCTCCGCGATGATCTCCGGCGATACCTCCAACCCACGCGCCGCGGCTACGGCGAAGCCCTCGCGCGTATAGTTGCGCCGCGCGAGGAGTTCCCAGCCATTGCGGGCCACCAGGTCGAGGATCTGCTGGCCTTCGACCCGATCCTGCGCGCGTACTCTTTCGATCTCCTCGAGCTTCCCTGGATGCGCATGTCGCATCAATGAGGACGCGGCGACATCGACGAGCCACATCCGGATGCCGCTCTGTCGGGGCGGTTCGGTTGCCAGCGCGTCAGTCGTGGCGGCCGGCAGGTACAGGAGCAGCCCTTCCGTGATGATCAGGCCGGCCTCACTCCCGGCAGCCGCCCAAACGGCTTGCCGCTCCGCCTTTACTGTGAGGTTTGCGGCAACCCGCTCCAGCCGGCACCGCGGGTTTTCGGATGCCAGAATGCCCGCCTTGTAATCGAGAATCGGCTCAAAATCCACTTCCACCCATCGCAGTTCGCGCGGCAGATCGAGACGCCACGCCCGCGTGTCGAGCCCCGCTCCCAGAACCAGCACCGTCTGGATGCCGTGCGCCCTGATGGCATCTACCAGCATTTCGTCGACAGTGCGGCAGCGCAGCCCGACACCGATTCCCAGCCAGTCCCTGACCAGCAGCTTGTCCACCAGGGCCGCGCCGCGATCGCCAGCCAGACGCCGGGCGAAGGGATCCCGGACTACCCCATCCGGCCGTTCGGTCTCCATGGCCCGCGCTGCCGCCACCATCAATGCCGTATCGCTGACATGCTCCACTCGCACTATATCCGCGGCCATTCCTTAATTATCCATACTAAATAATACACTTACATCCGGGATGCCTTTGCATAACAAAAGCTTTCATGTCATCATACACATGTAGTTTGTCAGTCCTGCTGATTCAGGCCTCTTGCATAGTCCGATCGAATACGGCCTATCTTGCCCGCGATTTGCTGCTCTGCAAATTCCAGAAAGAAGCACACATGAAGAACATTTTCGTAGGTAATCTCAGTTTCGGGACTACCGAGGATACCGTCCGATCAATGTTTGAGACTTATGGCACAGTAGATCGTGTGAATCTTGTTACGGACCGGGATACGGGCCGCGCACGAGGATTCGGATTTGTCGAGATGGCCGTGGGTCAAGAAGCGGACCGTGCTATTGCCGGTCTGAATGGCCGCGAAGTCGACGGCCGCGCTCTCAGCGTCAATGAAGCTCACCCCAAAGGAGATCGCGCTGGTGGGTACCGCGCCGCCGGTCAGAACCGCCGCTGGTAGCAGAGCGGCCGTTAGGATTCGAGGGGTGTGTCAACACCCCTTCTTCCCAATCTCAAGCGGGTGGTGGAGAGAAGAAAACTCATGAGCCAATCATTCACGTTCGTTGACAGTGCCGGTAACCGGGCGCAATATACCGTGTTTGATAAGGACAATCGGGATCAGTTTCACTGGTTCACCGAACACGGCGCGCATGGCTTCGCGAAGTCATACAATCAAGCGCAATACGACGCCAGAGTAGTGTTGAAGACCAGCATGGCCGCGAACCGCCGCTCTGCGGAAGCGACCCAGACGCCTACCTGGTCTTCGAACTGGCCTGGACGCTGATCTCGCGCACGCGGGCTGCTGCCTGGCTCGGAACTGTGGAAGCTTCCAAAAACAACTCTCCGCATCGGACGCACTCATCTCCCTCAAGCCGGGTGATCGTCCGGGCCGAACCGAGGATCTTATTGATTTTCAGACCGCAGAGAGCGAGATTACCAGAACCGCTTTGGCCTTTCGCTTCCATGCTCAGGTGGGGTTTGGGGTGACGAGTCAGACGGAACTTCCAAAATGTCATTATCCATAATACCACATTGCGACTTACCTTGAGCCCGATGCTCCAACAGCCCGAACTTACTACGGCGTGGTAAAATACAAGAAATGAAATCGGTTAATGTTACGTTATCTCCTGAGCAGCTGGAAATCCTAGTAACTCTTGCCGATAACCAGTTCTTCCGGATGAAATACATCGATCCTAAGATGCCCGGACATAAGACTACTCCTGAAGATCTCGAGAATGCGCGCGCGGCCGTACAAGTTCTTCGCGATGCCTTGAAAGCGATTAAGGGTTTCGGACCCGCTTCCGATGGCCGCCAGCAGGTCGCGCCCAGGAATTCCCGCGCCTGAAGCATCAATAACCTGCCGGGACTCAGGCGTATTTGCTGTTGCGTTTGATGTGGACTTTCGGGGCTCCTGCGCCAAACCGGCTGGCCGCGATTGAGGTCATGTCGTGCGCCGTCAGGGAACAAGGGACGTACGAGCGCGGATCCGCAGCCGTTTCCAAGCCGGTCAGCAGCAATTGCAGGCACAGCGCGGGGCCATCTTGAATCCGAACGTGATACTGCTGGAACAACATCATGTCGGCGTTCACAGAAAAAGTTTGGGGCGGTTCTCCAGGCGCGATTCGCCGGTACCGGAAGGAACGCACGCTACCGTGATTCTCAAATCCGAGATACCGAAGATGCATGAGCTCTCGTTCCGCGGGCTTGCCGGTTGAGTTTTCGTACACGGCATCGCTTGAGACATTCACCGCTCTCGTGATGGCATTCCCGGCCACCTCGAAATACACGGGCTTTCCCACACTGAGCATCGCGGAGTCGTATGCGAATACAGCCGCTAAGTCAAATTCAAAGCTTCTCCCATCCGATGAGAGAATGGCGCCGGAACTGGTCTGGCGGCTGATTCGCACAATGGTTCCGTTCATTGGCCCACCTTGACCGCCCGCACGCGGCCCCATCCGCGATTGGGGTACAGCCACGCGCCGTCCAGGCGCGCTTTCGAATTCAGCCACACCAACGATGCCGCAAAAGGCAGTATGCTTGCGAAAACGATCAGAAAATGCAGGCTGCCGGAGGGGTGGAGAATGGGCACCATTGGATTGTGAAGTAAGAACACGAGGGCGAAGGTGCCGGCGGCAACATATCGGCGCGTGAACATAGCCTGACATCCGACGATGACAGCGCCTGCGCAGAGAACAGTCTTCCATTCCAACTGATATCGGGTCGCGTACCGCTCGAAGCCGGCAATCGAAAACAGCAACCCGATGCACAACCACTTGACGGCCACCAGGCGTCGCGCCGTGGCCTTCGCATCGGCGGCACGGTTCTTCTGCTGCCAGGTCCGCCACAATGCTTCGTCGACGCCCGCGCTGGAGTAAGCCGCGTTCTTCCGATCGGTCTCGTCTAAGTGGGACATGTGCGAGTCTTCCAATCCATTTCCGGTAGGGCTGGAAATTGAACCCGGCGCTTCTGCTTAGTGAAGTTGTCTAAGGGATGGATTTCGGGAAATCTGACTTAGTTCAGACCGCCCAAAGAGTGAGTGAGATCTCGCCCGGTTTTATTGTACAGGAAGTGCCCGGAAAGATCAAAGCATATATGAATATGCACCTAAATGTGTCTAGAATGTGAACCGCGTCTGGAACTCCAGCCGCCGGTTATTCGCCGATTCGGAAAAGCCCGTGCCGCCCAGGTTCAAGGCGCCGGCAGGCTGGTTGGCCTGCCCGAATAGGGGTGAGGTGATGTTGCCTATGATCGGTCCCGGGTTATTGTGGTTGAGAACGTTGCGAATCGCCAGAGAGAGGTTCAGATTGAAGCGGTGATCGCCTGCGCCCTTCCCGTCCGAAGCCGGCCGTACCGCGCCAAATGCAAATGCGCGCGCAATCCGCAGGTTGAACAGGATGGCACCGGGCCCGCGACCGAAATTGCGCCCCACGATGGCTTCCCCCGGCGCCGGATTCGGATCCAGCAAGCCGTACCGCGTTGCAATGAGCCCGGGCTTATGCGGATCGTTCGAAATTCCGGGCCTCGCATTAAATAACGTATCGCCGTACAAATCGCGGCCAATCGTGATATCAAACGGCGGCCCCGAATTTAGATTCAGGAGCGGGCTAAGCCGCAAGTGGCCCCACGTTTCTATCGAGCCGCCTGTCGACACGCGATGCCGGATATCGGTGGCCGCCGGGCCGTATTCGCCGGCCCCACTGTACGGATTGGCCGGAAAGGTCCCTAAATCATCGGTGTTGCTCAACGCGCGGTTGTACGTGTAGGAGCCAAACAACGAGATCTTCTTGCTCACCCGCGTGTTGATATTCGAAATCACCTGGCTCTGGTTATATAGACCGGCAGATTCCATCAGATAAACCGGCGCCGGCGTCCCCAGCGGGTACAAGCCGCTACCGGGCAGCGGCGCGTTAATCGCAGCGGAGCGCAGTTCATGGAGCCCGTGCGTGTTCGCGTAGGTGACCGCCACCGTGGTGTTGCGCGACAACTGGCGTTCGATCCCGATCGAAGACTGCATCAGGTATGGCGCGCGCAGATCCGCGGCCACCCGCTGCGTAATCACCGGCGTTTGCAGAGTTGCCAGGGTGGAAGGTGAGGGGATCGCCGGGAAGAAATCGGGAGCCGTGATCACGTACTGCTGCTGAACCAGCCCGTTGTACCGCAGCGCGGTAATGGTGTTGGTGAGCGCGAACCGCTCATAAAACATGCCGAACCCGGCGCGGATCACGGTCTTCGCCGCCGCTTTCGCCGATTTCGCGCCGGGCGCCCACGCCAGCGCGATGCGCGGCGCAAAGTCGCGCCAGTCATGAATGTTGGTTTGCGCCTCATAGCGCACCCCGAAGCTCAGCGTAAGATTCGTCCGGGCGCGCCAATCGTCTCCGGCGAACGCGCCGGCATCGAACTGGCTGGCCGAAACGCCGTGTGTGCCCCGGGTAATGCTGAATTGCGACGCGCCGCCGCCTAGAAGGCGAATCTGGTCCGGTGGCAGGTTTGCGAACAGGAAGGTCCGGCGATAGCTTTCAATCGAGGTGATCTTGACCAGAAGCGGCTGTCCAGAAGCATCCAGCACCGGCTGATTGTTGGCATCCAGTTCCGGCGCCAAGCCGCCGCTAAACGTGAACGTCCCGTTGAAATTCTGCAGCGACGCCTCGTCAATCGTCTGCTCCCGCAGCCGGGCGCCGAACTTCACCGCGTGCGAGCCGCGCATCCAGGACGTATAGTTCTGCAGCTCGTAGTTGTTCTGGAAATTGAACGAATTGCCAACAATCGATCCGCCGCCGTTAAACGCTCCGAGCACCTGGATCGCGGGACTCGCGTCATAAGGTCGGTTCGAACTGTTGAGATGGTAGAACTGAAAACGCGTTTCGTTCACCGCCGACCCTAGCACCGCGGTCTCGGTGATCTGCCCGGTGTGACTCGTGCTTTGCGCGTGGACGCCGCGCGACTGCAGATTGAAACTCCCGACGCCTGAATCGTCGATGGCGGCGCGAATAAAGACGTAGCGCGCAGCGAGCGTATTATTGTCGTTCAGCCGGTAATCGAACCGCGAACTGACGATCACGCGCCGTTGCGGGATGCGCAACACGGCTGTATACGGATCGAAAAGCCTCAGCGTCGAGGAGTCGAGATAGGTACCGTTGATGACGGCGCCATTGTCGATGGCGTGCCGTTCGATATTCACCAGGTAGGAAGCGCGCTTTCGCAGCGGCCCCCCGAAGTTGACGCCGTACTCTTTGAGCAGGAATGGAGCCTTCTGGGCCGCATACGGATTCCGCGAATTCCAAACATCATCGCCGAGATTGTAATAGGCCAGACCTTTGAATTGATCCGAGCCCGGCTTAGTGAAGATCTCGATACGTCCTAACCCGAGCTTGTCGTACTCGGGCGCGAACGGATTCTGATTAATGCGCACCTCGCGGATGGATTCCTTCGACGGAAGATCTCCGCCGCTGAATCCGTCAATGAAAATCGCGCCTCCGCCCGGTCCGGCGGAAGGTCCGGCGAGCGCCGCAAGATCCGTGGCGAGGTCTTCTGGATTGTCGGCAAGCGCTTGCAGGTCATCGCCGCGCAAGACCAGAGCTGTTGCGTTGCTCGCCGGATCGGTGGCCACCGCGGGTCCGGCATTTTCCTCTACCGACACCTGCTGCGAGGCGCGCGCCACCTGCAACTGAAGGTTGACCGTCTGCAGACCCGGCCGGACGGTCACCGGGAGTGGTTCGGCCATGTTCATGTTGGGAGCGGCGGCCTGCAGACGGTATTCGCCGGCTGCGAGTCCCACGAAGGTATACGTTCCGTCACCGGACCCCGTGACGGTCAGCGTTCGCCCGTTGGGCGGGGTAAGCGACACACTGGCGCCCGGAATGATCGCGCCGGTTGGATCTGTTACCTGCCCGCGCAATTGCGCCGTTTGGCTCCAGGCTGGCGAGACCGCCAGGCCGAAAACCAACCAGCAACTGAGCCTGCGCGAATCACGCACGCTCTCATTTTACTGGTCGAACCTGAACCTACGATGAACGGGCCACAATTACCAGCGCCCACTTGCCTTTGCGCCGGATCTCCCGCGCGCGCGGCAGCGCAGCTTGAACGGCATCTACTTCGTGCGTTTCGAACCCGCTCGCCAGCAGAACGCCGCCCGGACGCAAAGAGCGCAGCAGATCGGGGGCCAGTTGGATAATCGCTTCTGGACTGATATTGGCGACCGTCAGATTCGCGATTCCGGAGCGCACGGCGTCAACCGACCCGACGAAGCCTTCGCCGGCGACTTCGACGGCCACGGGGTCGATATCACAGGAGTACACCCGCAACGCGTCCAGCAGCCGGGCCGCGCGCCCGAGTATGCCGGAGCCGCCACCGACGTCGAGCACCACCATGCCGGGTTGCAGATAATCTTCCATTGCTTCCAGGCAGAGCTGCGTGGTCTCATGCACGCCCGTCCCGAATGCCAACCCCGGATTGATCGTGATGCGGAACCGCCCGGCGGGAGTGGGATCCTCGCGCCACTCCGGAACCAGGAAGAACCGGTTGCCCACTTCCATCGGTTGCAGCAGATCGCGAGCTGACTGCACCCAGTCCCGCTGCTCTTCGTTGCGGACCGCCGCGCCGGGATAGCGCGCGAGCAGCGCTTCGCGATCGGCGCCGTCTTCAAAGAAGGCGCGCAGACGGCGATCGTCCAATTCGACGATCCCCGCCGAGCCTTGTTCCCACAACTCCGCGATCAGCAGATCGCGCTCGGCCGGTTCGCACTGGAGTTCCAGCGAGAACATCAACACTTACAGGCGCTCGCGCTATTCGCCGCGACCATCGCCTTGCCGCACTGGTCCAGCGTGTCGCATTGGCACCGCGTTCGCAGCCGCTCGATCACATCCCGCATGCGCTGCAGCTCTTCCATTCTGGAATCCAATTCCGCGATCTTGCTTTCCGCGAGCCGGCGCCAGCGCCGGGAGGCCGGAGCGCGCTTCCCGAATCCGAAAAAGAGTCGCCGGATCTCTTCCAGCGTGAAACCCGCCTCCTGTGCTCTACGCACCACCGCGAGCCGGTAGACGGCGCCGATTTCATAGCGGCGCTGCCCGCTCACGCGACGCGCGGGCGGCAGAATCCGGATGCGTTCGTAATAGCGGATCGCCGACGGCCGCAAATTCGCTTGCCGGGCCACTTCGGAGATCGAGAATTCGGCCATGCGTTCGATTATAGGGCAAGCCGAACAAAATAACGGAAAAAAACCGCTTGCCTTAAAGTTAGCTTCAAGTTCTATGATCGAATCCGAGGTGATAAATGAAGCTCTTGGTATTTGCAACACTACTGGTAGGCGTGATCAGCGGTTCGCGCAGCGAAGGTCAGACGGCTAAGGCGGTGAAGCGCGAATCTCCGTTTGCCTGTGATCGTCTCGCTCTGAATCCGGCCGCGCGTAAGCATCATTTCGACGAACTGGCGCCGGCGCTCGCCGCGGTGCGCAAGAGCGTGCGTGAGTTGCCTGACGGCTACGAGTTCGAGTTTCCTTCGGACCGGGCCACGGTTCAGCAGGTGTTGGAATTCGCGAATGGCGAACGCCTCTGCTGCCCGTTCTTCGACATCGATGTTCGCATCGAACGCGAGGGCGGTTCCGTGTGGCTGCGGCTTAACGGCCGCGAAGGCACCAAGCAGTTTGTCAAATCGGACTTCGCCCGCTGGATGCATTCCTGACTGCCTTTGGCGGGTGTTATCGTGAAGTTTCAGCGCTCGCCATGAAACTACAAGGAATTTTTCCGCCTATCACCACGCCGTTCGATCATGCCGGCAATCTTTACGTCACCAAAGTTCAGCACAACGTTGAAAAGTGGAACAAGACGACGCTCACCGGCTACGTCGTCTGCGGTTCCACAGGTGAAGACGTTTTCCTGAGCACGGAAGAGAAATTTGCGCTATGGGAACTGGTGGCGAAGCACGCCGCGCCGGAAAAATTGCTCATCGCCGGCAGCGGGATGGAGAGCGTTCGCGAAACTGTGTGTCTCACCAACCGCGCGGCAGAAATCGGCTATAAGGCCGCGCTGGTGCGGACGCCGCACTATTTCAAGAACCAGATGACCAAGCCAGAGACGCAGATGCTCCACTTCCGCGCCGTCGCCGACCAGGCGCGCATCCCCGTGCTGCTCTACAACTGGCCGCAGATGACGGGAGTGGATCTGCCGGCCGAAGCCGTGGTCGCGCTCTCCGAACATCCCAATATCGTCGGGATCAAGGATAGCTCCGGGAACATCCAGCGCGTGATGGAGATTGTCCGCGACGCCCGCAAGGGCTTTCAGGTGCTGGTAGGTTCGGCGCCGGCGCTGCTGCCGTCGTTACTGATGGGCGCGTCCGGCGGCATCCTGGCGTTCTCCAATCCCGCGCCATACGCCGCCATCGCCATCTGGGAAGCGTTCCGCACGCGCGAGGAAGAAGCCGCGCGCGACTGGCAGAGCCGGGTCGGCCGCGCCGCCGCGCAAACGGCGAAGTACGGCATTCCCGGCCTGAAGCACGCGATGGACCTCAATGGCTATTACGGCGGGCCGCCCCGCCTGCCGTTGAGCGTGCCAACTCCGGACGCAAAACGGGAAATCGAAGAGGCCTTCAAAGACCTCAAAGGATAAACCGCCACGGTCTGGCGGTTTCGGATCGTAACTGATTGATCTGCCGTTCAACAACCGCCAGGTCATGGCGGTTTTGCCGGTTCTAACGACGCAGCCGCCGGAGCGCCTGGGTGCACTCCTCGATTCGCAGCAGGTACGCCGCCGCGAAGTACGTCAATCCATACGGAATCAGCACCGCGACGCCGATGACTTCCGGCCGGTGCCTCCCAATCGCCAGCTTGATCCCCCACGCCACCGCCGCGCCCATCGCCGCCGACAGCCACAGCTTCGCCGTCAGCGCGACCGGCAGTCCGGTGCTCCCGATACGCGCGTTCAGCGTGCGCCGCAGCAGCGCAAACTCCACCCACCCCGAAACTCCCGCCGACGCTGTCAATCCCGCGACGCCCCAGCGTGGGGCAATCCCCAGCCACACCGGCAGAGGCAGCGCACACAGATAGCCCAGCCCGGTGGTCAGCGCCACGCGAATCACGGCATACCGGAGCGGTGTACGCGTGTCGCGCAGCGCGTAATACGTGGATGAGTACAAGCGCCCGAGCGTCGATGCCAGCAGCCCGACTGACGATCCCGCCAAAATGCCCCAGACATATACCGAATCGCTGTGCACGAAATGGCCGCTTTCGAAAAGCGCGCCCGCGATCACGTCGCCGAGCGCAAGGAATGCCATCGCCGAGGGAACAATGAAGAACGCGATCTGCCGTAACCCGCGATTCAGGCGCTCGCGCAGGTGCGCGGACACCTCAGCGGTGTTGCCCAACGCGCTCGACATGGCCGGCAGCTCTGCCGCCGACACCGACATTCCAAACAAGCTGACCGGCAGCGTGTACAACAACTGCGCGTTGGTCAAACCGGTCACCGCGCCCGTTGGCAGCCAGCTTGCCAGCCAGATGTCCACGTAAGCGCTGATCTGCACCACACCGCGGCTGATGAAAACCGGAATGAAGTTCCGCACCACTTCCCGAACGTGCGCCGAAGCCGCGTCCAGGCGCACCCGCAGAAACCGGACCAGGCGCAGCACGGCCGGTAATTGCACCGCGAACTGCAAGGCGCTTCCCGCCACTGACCCCCAGGCGACCGCCACCGACAGTGACGAGAGATCCATGCGGCGCCCGAACGCCACCAGCGTTCCGATCATCACGAGGTTCCAGGCCACCGGCGCCGTGTACGAGACAAAGAACCGGCGATGGCTGTTGAGAATACCGAGGCACCACGCGGACATCACGAGCAGCCCCGCGCCTACAAAAAGAATTCGCACCAGCCGGATAGTCAACTCGCGCTTCGCGCCTTGAAAACCAGCCGCGATCAGGTCGATGAAGTAAGGCGTGCCCAAAACCCCGGCCAGCACAATCACCGACACCGTTAACATCAGCATGGCCGCGACGGCGCCGGCCACGCGGCCAGCCTCCTCCTCGTCTTTTTCCGCGAGGAGACGCGCGTACACCGGAATGAACGACGCGGAGAGCACGCCCTCGCCGAACAGCGTTTGCAGAAAATTCGGGATGCGGAAGGCCGAGTTGAAGGCGTCGGCCGGATCGCTGACCAAGCCAAAGTAATACGAAAAAACGCGCGTCCGGATCAGACCCACGAGCCGCGTGAGCAGTATGCCCGACGCCACCAGGAATGCGTGCCGCCCGGTGCTCTCGCGCTCTCCCGGCTTTGCCACTAAGCCAGCTTCTCCAGCACCGCGTTGGTCACTTCTTCCGTGCTGCTCTTTCCGCCGAGATCGGGCGTGCGCGTTTTAGCTTCGGCCAGCACCGCCGCCACCGCGCGCTCCACCTCACGCGAGGCTTCAGTCATTTCGAGATGCTCGAGCATCATGCCCGCGGTGAGAATCGAGGCCAGCGGATTCACCACGCCCTTGCCGGCGATGTCCGGCGCCGATCCGTGCACCGGCTCGAACATCGAGGGGAACCGCCGCTGCGGATCCAGATTGGCGCTGGCCGCCAGGCCCATACTGCCGATGATCGCGGCCGACAGATCGCTCAGAATGTCGCAGAACAGGTTCGACCCCACCACTACGTCAAAGCTCTGCGGCCGCCGCACGAAATTCATTGCCGCCGCGTCCACCAGCAGCGATTCGGTTTCGACGTCAGGAAAATTCGACGCCACTTCCTGGAACGTGCGGTCCCACAGCACCATGCTGTATCCTTGCGCGTTCGACTTGGTGATCGAGGTGACGCGCTTCTTCTTATTGCGCTTCACCGCCAGCTCGAAGGCGAACCGCACCACGCGCTCGATGCCGCGGCGCGTAAAGATTGAGGTCTGGATGGCGATCTCTTCCGGCTGGTGCTGGTAGACGAAGCCGCCCACCTGCGCGTATTCGCCCTCGGTATTCTCGCGGACCACGACGAAATCGATGTCGCCGCCCTTGTATCCCGCCAACGGCGACGGCACGCCTTCATAAAGATAGGCAGGCCGCACGTTGGCGTATTGATCGAAGGCGCGCCGGATCGGCAGCAGCAAACCGTTCAGCGTCGTATGATCGGGAACCTGCGGATGCCCGACGGCACCCAAATAAATCGCATCGCACGGCTGAAGCAGGTCGATGGCGCCCGCCGGCATCATGCGCCCCCATCGGAAATAGTGATCGGCGCCCCAGTCAAAATCCTGAAACGCGAAGTTGACGCGGTGCTTGCGGCCGATCTGTTCCAGCACGCGCTTGCCTTGGGGAATGACTTCGGTGCCCACGCCGTCGCCGGCGATCACCGCGATGGTGAAAGTGGTCATGATTCGAAAACAATTTTAGCGCCCGGCTCGTGGGGCGGAACTGTGGTCCGGAGCCAGCCCCCTGGCTGGCCCATCTTTCCGGCGCTACAATGAAGCCGGGAAAGGGGTGTTGACTATGCTTGCCATCACGGCCGACAGCGCCTCCGTCCGTTGGGACGCAAAGAAAAAGAATTGGACCGCGAGTATCAAAGTTGGCGCCGAAGTCATCCGCCGCTCCCCCGAACGGTCGATGGCCACAGACTCCAGCGACGAGGTCTTACGGACCTGGGTGATCCAGACCGCTAAAGACGAAGGCTACGAGATCGCGCCCGGCCGCGTACAGATCGAGCGCTGACGATCCGGGGCGAAAACGCGCCTCAGCAAGCGGCTCTTTATACGGCCCAGGACGAATCCGTGCCCGCCAGCATCAGCGGCGCGCCGTTTTCTTCGTGCCGCAGCAGGGGCAGCCGGAAGCCATCTACCAGCGCCAGCCAAGCGGCTTCGATCAGATCCTCGGAGACGCCGGACGTCGTCCAGCGCTCGCCCGATTCGGCCCAATCGATTGTCAGCCGGATCCGAGAACCGGTCCCGTGCGCCGGTTGCAGCGTGTTTACGTGATAATCCTTCACCCGAACCTCGGCAATCACCGGATAGACCGCGAACAGGCATTGCCGTAAGCTGCGCTCCAGCGCGTCCACGGGACCGGTTCCCTGCTCGGACTCGGAGCGGATCGCGTCTCCGATCCGGATGGTCACCGAAGCCGTGGTCATCGCTTCGCCGAAGAGCGCGAAGTGGCTGCTTAGCTCGTAGCGCTCGGCTTCGAACGGCCGGTGATCGGGACACAGCGCCTCGCGTACTAATAGCTCCAGCGTGCCGCGCGCCGTGCGCAGCTGGTACCCCATCGATTCCAGCAGGCGAATGCGGTCCAGCACCGTCCCCCGCTCGCGCGCTTTCAACTTCGATGCAAGCCGCTCATCGACCGAGCGCAGAAGCCCGTCGGCGTCCGGTGGCGGCTGGCGCCGCGGCACGGCCATTCCGGCGTCGCCGATAAAGCGCGCCACTCCCGGCAGCGCCTCCAGGTTATCGGCTCCAATTACGGTATGGCCCAGCTTGTGCTCCAGATTATTGATGATCGAGCACAGGTTGGCGGTTCCCGAACGGCGGCCATAGGCGTTTAGCGTACCTTCGATATGCGTGAATCCTTGCTCTACCGCCTCAAGCGTGTTGGCGCAAGCCAGTTCACGATCGTCCTGCGCGCGAATACCGAGGACGCCGTCGAACCGCTTCCGCACCTCCAGGCATACCTCGCGTAAGAGGTGCGGTAGCGTGCCTCCCGCTGAATCGCAGAGACACAGCACATCCGCTCCCTCCGTCTTGGCGGCTTCCAGCATGTGCAGCGCAAAGGACGGATCGGTGCAATAGCCGTCGAAGAAATCATCCGCCCGGAAAATCACGAACCGCCCTTTCATTTTGAAATAGCGAACCGTTTCACTGATCCGGCGGCAATACTCCTGGAGGCCGATCGGACCCGCGTGCCAGCAACAGCTGGACAAGGCGATCGCCGGCGTCGCGGCATCGAGGACAGCCTGAATCGCAGTATCCCGCGCGACCGATTCGCGGATCCCATCCATGCGTGCCGACGCCACCAGGGACGAATGTTTGAGAATGCACTCGTGGCGGGCGCGCTCGAAGAATTCGCGGGCGCGCCGGTCGGCAGCGGGACAGCCCGCGTCCACGTAGTCGATGCCCAGGCGATCGAGTCTCCGTGCGATGGCCAGCCGGTCGTCCGCCGTGAATACCAACTCCTGCCTCTCGGGATCGTGCCCGAGCGTGTGATCCAAGGCCGACACTCTCATTGTGCTACCTCCTGTATAGCCGCCTGGCGTCCGCGCTCCAGCGCAGCCAGGTCAATCTCCAGCCATTTCTGGCTGCGCACCAGCCGGCGCAGCACGTCGGGAATCCGGTTTTCAAAGGGAAGATGAGCGGCTTCCAGCAGCGCGCCCAACATCGCGATATTGCCGGCCTTCGCGGCCCCCAATTCATCGGCGAATTGCGTAAATGGGGCCGCGATGAGGGTCACATCGGGGCGGACGCAATCGGCCGGGCATGCCGCGCCGTTATAGAGCACGATTCCATGCGCTTCCACCATCGGGAGAAATTTCCGCAGCGATGGCTCGTTCAGCGCCAGCAGCACGTTCGGCCGCGCCACCAGAGGGGACGCAATCGGCCGCGTGGCAACTCGTACGTGGCAGTTGGAAGTTCCCGAGCGCATTTCCGGCCCGTACGAGGGCAGCCAGGACACCTGCAATCCCGCGGCCAGTCCCGCTTCTGCCAGAACCTCTCCCAATAGCAGGACGCCCTGCCCGCCGAAGCCCGCTACCTTGATCGCCAAATCGATTGATTCGCGGATCGCCGCGCCGCGCGTTTCCGTGTCGCCGGCCCGCTCGAGCCCGAGGGCGCGCGGAATCTCCGCGAGGGCCGGCGGCGGCAAGGGAGCCGGATGCACCGGCGCGTCCTTGGTCCGGTCGCGGACCACGCCCAGCGGAAACGTTTTCGCGAGTTCCTCGAGCACGAAGTGTTGCGCCACCACCGGGTCCATCTTCCAGATGGTGGGGCATGGCGAGAGCACCTCGACCAGCGAGAACCCCTGCCCTCGCATCTGCACCTCCAGCGCCCGCTTCACCGCCCGTGCCGCGCCCATGATCTGCTTGTTGTTTCCGAGCGCCACGCGGTCCAGGTAAACTGGCGCGTCCAGGGCGTTGAGCACCTCGCACACTTTGATCGGATTGCCCTCGTTCCAAAAGTTACGGCCGAACGGAGATGTCGAGGTCTTCCGGCCGATGGGAGTGGTGGGCGCCATCTGCCCGCCTGTCATTCCGTAGATCGCGTTGTTCACAAAGAAGACGGTGATGTTCTCGCCGCGATTGGCCGCGTGCAAAATCTCCGCCGAGCCGATCGCCGCCAGATCGCCATCGCCCTGGTAGCTGATGACGATGCTTTCCGGATGCGCGCGCTTCACTCCCGTCGCCACGGCCGGCGCGCGCCCGTGCGCCACCTGCACGTTGCCGACGTCGAAGTAGTAGTAGGCGAACACGGAGCATCCGACCGGGCTGATCAGAATGGTACGATCCTGAATCCCCAGTTGATCGATCGCCTGGGCCACGAGCTTGTGAACGATGCCGTGCCCGCACCCAGGGCAGTAATGTGTCTGGTGCTGCAGTTCTCCCTTCCGCTCGTAGCGATCGCAAAAGCTGTGCGGTTTCCCGTGAAGCACGGCGAATTCAGGCATGGACCACCTCCGGCTGCCGCAGATGTTTCAGCAGCGCGTCTCGCACGAATGCTAATACCGCGTCTGTCGCCGGCACATTACCGCCCACGCGGCTGTAGAATTCCACGGGCCGCCGGCCTTCCAGCGCGAGCCGCACATCATCCACCATTTGCCCCGTGCTCATCTCAACCACTGCGAACGCATGCGCGTGCCGCGCCAGGCGCCGCATCTCCGCTCCCGGAAACGGATATAGCGTGATCGGCCGCAGCAGCCCCACCCGCAGACCCTCAGCCCGGGCCGCCTCCACCACCTCTTTCAACACGCGCGAGACAATTCCGTAGCCGACCAGCACGAGATCCGCGTCTTCGGTCTCGCGAGTCTCGAAGCGCACCGTCTCCTGCTCGGCGCGCCGGTATTTCGCCTCGAGCTTGCGCACGTGCTCTTCGAGAATGTCCGGCTCCAGGTAAATCGACGTCACGAAATTCGCGCGCGTCGCCGCGGTCCCGGTCACGGCCCATGCCGGCGCGGGCGGCGGCGCCTTGGCTTCGGGAAAGGCGACCGGTTCCATCATCTGCCCGATGTATCCATCGGCCAGCACGACCACCGGATTGCGGTATCGGTCAGCCAGGTCGAACGCCAGCACGGTGAGATCGCACATCTCCTGGACCGAATCCGGCGCCAGCACGATGGTCCGGTAGCAGCCGTGTCCGCCGCATTTGACGATCTGGTGATAATCGCTCTGCTCCGGGGCGATATTGCCCAGTCCGGGACCACCGCGCATGATGTCGGCAACCACGCACGGAAGCTCCGCGCCCGCCAGGTAACTGAACCCCTCCTGCATGAGGCTCAGCCCGGGCCCGCTCGAGGCCGTCATGCTGCGCACGCCCGCCGACGCCGCTCCATAGATCATATTGATCGCGGCCACTTCGCTTTCCGCTTGTAAAAACACGCCGCCCGCCTGCGGCATGTACAGCGCCGCTGCCTCGGCAATCTCGCTCGCCGGCGTAATGGGGTAGCCGTAAAAAGCCCGGCACCCGCCGAGAATCGCGCCTTTTACGATCGCTTCGTTGCCCTTGATCAGTTCCTTGTGCATCGGGTCGTCCTCCTATGCGGCCAGGGGCCGTGCCGTTTCCGATTTCGCCCGCCACACCACAATTCCACCCGGCTCCGGACACGCGAAGAAGCAGATACCGCACCCCGTGCACCCCGCGCCCGTATAGATCACCGGATGGTAGCCGTACCGGTTGAGGAACGACGCCAGCTGCAATACTTTCGGCGGACACGCTTCCACACACAGGCCGCAGCCCTTGCACTCTTCTGCATTCAAATCCACCCGTCCGCGGTCTTCGCCTCTCATATTTCCCTCCCCCAGATCCAGTACACGTACTCGGCTTCTTCGAGGTCTTCCCAAACCGGCTCGAATCCAAACTTCAGCAGGCCGTGCCGCGCGCCGAGATTGTGGGTGTTGATGAATACGGAGATTCGCTGGTAACCGGCGTCTTTGGCATGCCGCATGGCGGCGCGCGCCAGTGAGGTGCCCACTCCATGGTGGCGGAAATCCTGATGCACGAAGCACATAAACTCGGCGCAATTCTCATCGATGGCGAGCAGCGCCGCGTGCCCCGCCAGTTTGCCATCGACGAGCGCCACCAGGTTATCCGCCGTCCGCAGCGTGCGTAGCCACGCCTGCCGCCGCGAGGCCTCCTTCGGCGGAAGCCCCAACGCGTCGTTGAGGGGCTCGAATGTCTCGTACATTGCCGCCAGGAGCGGCTCGTCGGCAGGCTGCCTCGGCCGCACCGCAATATCATGAGCGCATTGAACCGGCATAATTCCTCCTACGCCACCAACTCGGGCTTGCGCTCGAGATAGTGGACTTTGGCCGCGAAATCGTACAATTCGTCGCGGAATTTCGGATGCGCGATTGCGATCAGCGCTTCGGCCCGCTGCCGCAGCGTCTTGCCGTGCAGGTAGGCCACACCGAATTCCGTCACCACGTAATGCACATCGGCGCGCGTCGTCACCACCCCGGCGCCGGGATCGAGTACCGGCGCGATCCGCGAAACCGTGCCGTTTTTAGCGGTCGAAGGCAGTGCGATGATCGGCTTGCCGCCCTTGGACCGCGCCGCGCCGCGAATAAAATCAAGCTGCCCGCCGAACCCGCTATAGGGCTGTGTTCCGATCGAATCGGCGCATACCTGCCCGGTCAGATCCACCTGGATTGCCGAGTTGATCGCAACCATCCGGTCGTTCTGGGCGATCACAAACGGGTCATTGGTGTATTGGGTCGGATGCAGTTCAAAAATCGGGTTCTCGTTGATGAACCGGAACAGGCGTTCCGTACCAAGCACGAACCCGACCACGACTTTGCCACGGTGCAGCGTCTTCCGTTCGCCGCTGATCACGCCACCTTCGATCAACGGAATCACGCCATCGGAGCACATCTCGCTGTGGATGCCGAGATCGCGCTTGTCGCCGAGACACGCCAGGACCGCCGAGGGAATGCCGCCGATGCCCACCTGCAGCGTGGCCCCGTCCGGAATTAGAGAAGCGACATGCTCGCCGATGCGCCCTTGCAGCTCCGTGAAAGGCTCGGGTTTCAATTCCAGCAGCGGCCGGTTGCTTTCGACGATCGCTTCGACTTTGCTCACATGGAGGAACGAATCGCCGAGCACCCGCGGCATGTGCTGGTTCACCTCGGCGATCACGTGCCGCGCGCACCGTGCCGCGTTGAGCGTGCAATCCACCCCGACTCCCAGGCTCATGAACCCGTATTCGTCGGGCGGCGAGAGTTGCATCAAAACCACGTCCAGCGGCAACTCTCCCGTACAGAAGAGTTTTTCGATCTCGCCCAACATGATGGGCGTATAATCGGCGCGCCCGGCGACTACCGCCTCGCGCACATTCGAGCCTAGGAATAATCCGTTGTGGCGAAAATGGCCATCGTACTGCGGCAGCGTGTAGTCTGCTTTGCCGAACGTCAGCAGGTGGAGAATCTCGACATCGTGCAAGGCGGGAGCGCGTTTCAGCAGCGCTTCGGTTAGAATTGCCGGCGCGGCACAGCCTGGGTGGACGTAGACGCGATCCCCGGACCGGATTATTCCGACCGCCTGATCCGGGCTGGTGAGCTTTCTCCGATACAGTTCGCTTGGATTCAGCACCAAGCACCTCCTGGGCGTGGAGCTTACCCGCCCTGGTTTAATTATATCGGAAAATCAGACATGAAACCCTTTTGTTCCACCCGAAGCGGGAAGGCCTTATTCTTGCACCTCCGCTGCCGGAACCCACCCGTCCTGGCCCGCCATGGGCCCACCCACAATCGCCACGTGATCCACGTCCTTCTGTTTCTCGAGCAGGCGGACTGCCGTGCCGCGAGAGACAGTGAACAGAGAACCGATCTGGATCAACTCGCCGAGCTTTGCCGGATGTTGAGAGACCTCAAGCGCGGCCGCCGGTTCGTGCGCCAACACCACGAAGCGGCCCCCGCCGTCCAGGTGTGGCTTCTGACTGGGCGGCCGCAGTACCGGCGCCATAGCGGGAACGGCGACGGGCGTTTCTGGACCCGGAATGCCCGGTGTTGCAACCGTGATCGCTGCTTGGGCCGGCACCGGCCTGCTTAGGGCCTGATCTGGCGTTAGTGGCTGCCGTTTGCCTGAATAATAGACTGCCCCGGCGAGACCGGCCGCCAGCAGGCCCAGCCAGACTCCTTCGTTCGTCCAAGTGCGCAGGGTGCTGCGGATTTTGCTCCCGACTGGCTTCGGCGGCACCAGAGGCTTTCGGACTGGGCGCTTCGTCTCCCGGACTGCTGGTTTCGTCTGCTGTATCGCCGGTTTCGTTTGCGGTTTTGACTGCTGTATAGCTGGTTTTGACTGCTGGACCGCCGGTTTCGCCTCGCGGACTTCCAGCTTCGTCTCCCGCACTGCCGCTTTCGTCTCCTGGACTGCCGCTTTCACCGGCATAGGGGCTCGCAGCCCATCCAGGCTGTACGGGACGTGGCTCCCGCAGTCGAGGCAAGTTGCGAAGGTCTCACCTCTTAAGGTGATGGGGCTAGTCTGGTGCCGGTGAGAGCACCGCAAGAGGCGATTTAGAATTCTTTCCAGCCTCGGGGGCTTGCCTTCCCCACTGGCCGTAATCTTTCCAGGGCTGCCCATGATCCGGCCTTGTCCAGTTGCTTGGTACTTTTAGCATGTCTGGCAGCGGTTTGAACAGTTGCCTGCCGGGAAGATGGGCTGCCCTATCGAACGAAAAACGGGAGTTCCCGTCGGTCGAAACTCAATTCGGCAGGTGGGCGCGGTCTTTTTCGTTCAGAGTGTGCACAGGTAATCCAATAGAGCAGTATCGGGAGCCAGCGTCTCCGTGTACTCACTGTGACCGGTCGGGTATAAACCTTCGGGTCTTCAATCGCCACCCCCGGGCGAGCGCGAGGAGGGGGCATAGGCCGGTCTGAGCTTCTATCATGGCGTTCTTAACTAAGAGTTAGAGCGCGCTGGTAAGCCCGGCGGACATTGCCCGGAATTGCATACCGCTGGAAATCGCGAGGGTGGCACCAGGCCACGTCGTGCGACTCCGCCGAAACCTGAAGACGATCGGACATCGCTTGAAACAGGAAAATCAAATCGTGGTGCAGGTGATACGGCTCGCTGCCTTTGGCCGGAATGCCGTGCACGTCAATGCCGGCCAGCGGCGGCTCGCTCTTGTCCGCTAGAGCCGCGCCGGTTTCTTCGATCACCTCGCGCCGTGCCGTGTCGCCCGCTGTGCCGTCCTCCGCCTCGACGTGGCCGCCGGGCAGCAGCCAGCGATCGAGCCGCCGATGGTGCACCAGCAGCACGCGTTCTTCATCCGGCGCCAGCACCAGGCCGGTCGCGGTAATGTGTCCCGGAGTAAACTGTTCCCGCGAGAAGGGCGCCGGTGTGCATTCGAGCAGCATCAATACCAGGTCGCGACTTTTAAAGGCCTCGCCGTCGGAGGAATCCGAGAAGTTGCTTACCAGCATGGTCACAGCGATACGGTCCAGCATGCGCCTACACGCCTATCAGCCTTTTGTGTTTACCTGACGCCAGCTCTCCCATCGGGTGTGTCCGTCTCGCGCAAATAGACGGTGCGCGTCGGGTACGGAATTTGGATACCCTCCTCGCGAAAACGCAGAAATATGCGCTTGCGCAGCTCATTGCGCACCCCAAACTGGTTGACGAATTCGGCGACCTGATAATTCAGGCTGAAGCCCACCGAGAAGTCGCCGACTCCCGGATCGAACGCCACCGAAGGCGGCGGGTCGGCCAGCATGCCGGGAATGTGGCCCGCAGCCTCCTGGCCGATCTCCAGCAGGACCCGCTCCACATGTTCCGGATCGGAATCGAGACTGACATTGACCTGCAGTCCCGCGCCCATGCGTCGTTCCGGCAGATGGTAATTCGTGACAATCGCCTGCCCAAGCTTCGAGTTCGGCACCACGATCAGGTTATTCGCCAGCGACCGGATACTGGTGCTGCGCCAGCCGATGTCGATGACATAGCCTTCCTGCCCGCCGTCAAGCCGGATGTAATCGCTTAGCCGTACCTGCCGCGCGACCGCGATATAGAAGCCGGCGAACAGGTTCGACAGCGTGTCCTGCAAGGCCAGCGCGACGGCCAAGCCGCCCACGCCCAACGCGGTGAGGATCGGCGCAATCGAGAAGCCCAACTGGTTGAGGATCACCAGCACTCCCAGGATCACCACCACCAGTTGCACCAGCGTCTCGGTGAGCGTGGAAACCGGAAGAGCGCCGGGCATCTGAGAGCCGTAATTCCGGACCAGGTTCCGCGCGACCCTCATGCACATCACAGTGAGGGATAGGACCCAAAGCGCCGCCAACGTCTTGGCGCTCCATTGCGTGTACCGCGTTGGAATTTCGGAGAGCTGAATTGCCAGATGAACCGCAAGAATGAGGCCCCAGATGAATAGCGGTCCGCGCAAGGCTTCCGCCAGGATTCTGCCGGGACGGCTTCCGGTGCGCTCGGCCCAGCCGCGCAGCGCGCGCAATGCCATGCGGCCGACGATGTAGGACACCGTTAGCGTGATCGCAAAAACGATCAGAGGCGTGATCAGAACCATCGGGTCGTTGATCAGCATGCGCCGGAACGCCTTCATTCCGCTTGTCCTCCGGGGCCGGGGAGTGCCGGCCTCTCTGATCAGGTTCGCACAGGTGGCGGTCCTCTTATTTCGCCGGTTTTCTGCAATTTTTCGTTTGCACGCCCCGGCCGGCTGGATCGTCAACTCTTTGTGCGGAGTCGTGTCTCCATACTCGGCCTGATCCTGGCGGCTTGCCTGCTGGCCGATGACCCTTCGGCCGCAGAACTGTTTTCCCGGGGCCGCAAAGCCGAGAAGAAAGGGCATATGGCCGAGGCCTACGTGTTCTATTCCGAGGCCGCCGCGCTGGACCCCAAGAACGAACAGTATTGGTTTCGCAGCCAGGCCGTCCGGTCGCGCGCCGCTCTGGAAGCCAAACCCGTCCCCTCACCCGCGACGGCGGGCCTGCTCGATCCGGAGCCCACCGAGCCGCCGCACTTCGATTCGATCACGGCCCGCGACCTCGCCGATGCCCGCAAGCCCTTGCCGCCGTCGGAACTGAAAGCCCAGCCCGGTACCAAGGACTTCGACCTGAATGGCAACGCCCAGATGCTGTTCGAAAATGTGGCGCGCTCCTTCGGGCTAGATTGCGTGTTTGACAGCGAGTATCAGCCCGGCAGGCCCATCCATTTTCAGATGCAGGCCGCGGATTATCGTGAGGCGCTGCATGCGCTCGAGCTGGCAACCGCGTCGTTCGTGGTGCCGGTCACCGGTAAGGTGTTTCTGGTCGCGAAGGACACGCCGCAGAAGCGCACGGAGGTCGAACCCACCGTCGCCATCGAAGTGCAGCTGCCGAACGTGACCAACACGCAGGACCTCACCGCGCTGGTGACCGCCGTGCAGCAGGCCATGGCCATCGAAAAGGTTTCTTTCGATCCCCAGAACAATACCGTGATTCTGCGTGACCGGCTCTCCAAGGTGCTGCCGGCCCGCGCCGTTTTCGAAGACCTGATGCGCTCGCGAGCCCAAGTATCGGTGGAGATGCGCTTCCTGCAAGTCAGCCGGAACGACATGATCACGTACGGCATCGATTTCCCCACTTTGTTCTCGCTGAACTTCCTGACCAATTGGATGAACAACAAACCTTCGCTTCCGGAGAATCTGGCGGGACTGCTGGCTTTCGGGGGTGGCAAGACTTTGATGGGCATGGGCATCATCAATCCGTCTCTGGTGGCGCGAATGTCGGATTCCACCGCCCGCGTGTTGCTCGATTCCGAACTGCGCTCCCTCGATGGCCAGCCGGCCACGCTCCATGTGGGAGACCGCTACCCTATCCTCACCGCGGGCTATTTCGGCCCGGCGAGTTTCAGCGGCCCCGGGGCCTACACGCCGCCCCCATCTTTCACCTATGAAGACCTTGGGCTGACGATGAAGATCACTCCCGCGGTCCAGGACATCCGGAATGTCACGCTCGATGTGGATGCGGAGTTCAAGGTGCTCTCCGGTACCGCCGTAAACGGCATCCCCGTGGTTTCCAATCGCACCGTCAAATCGAAGGCCAGCATGAAAATGGGCGAGTGGGCGGTGGTCGCGGGGTTGATCAATGCACAGGAAGCGCGCACACTAGCGGGTCTGGCCGGTATTTCGCGACTCCCCGGCCTCGGCGCACTCACCAGTGTGCATGGTAAAGACCGAAGCAATGATCAGGTGCTGATCCTGATGCGACCGACGCTCCTCAGCCTGCCGCCCAACTCCGAAAACACCCGCACTTTATTAGTCGGCTCCGATACGCGGCCGCTAATGCCCCTATAATCGACTTTTAACCACCACATGTCGCGGATGATGGAAGAAATTCGGGAGCAGCCGTCTGCGCTGGAGCGCACACTCGCCGGAGGACTGCGTCGCGCAGAGGCGTTCCGCAAAATGGCGGGCCGGCGGCGGCCGAAATTAGTTGTGCTCGTGGCGCGCGGCACGTCCGACAACGCCGCGCTGTTCGGGCGATACCTTTTGGAACTCACCACGGGCATTCCGGTCGCATTGGCTGCGCCCTCCATCGTCACGTTGTATGGCGCGCGCCCCGACTATCGCGATGCGCTCGTGGTCGGACTTTCCCAATCGGGAGAATCCACTGATATCAACCTGGTGATGGAACGGGCCCGCGCCCGCGGCGCCCTGACGCTGGGCATCACGAATGAGCGATCGAGCGCGCTGGCCCGCATCGCCGAGCACGTCTTCCTGGTTCGCGCCGGCAAAGAAAAAAGCGTGGCCGCCACCAAGACGTATACGGGGCAGATGCTGCTGCTCTACCTGCTCGCTTATGCATTGGGAGGGAAGATTCGCATTGCCGATCTGGAGCGGCTGCCGGAGTTGGTCGAACTCATCCTCAAGCTGGAAGATCCGATCAACGAGCTTTCCGAGCGTTACCGCTTCATGAGCCGCGCGGTGGTGGTGGGGCGCGGTCTGAATTACGCCAACGCTTTCGAATTCGCCCTGAAGCTAATGGAAACCTGCTACGTGGTGGCGGAACGTTTCTCGTCGGCCGATTTTCTGCACGGTCCGATCGCTCTGGTGGAGCCAAGTTTCCCGGTGTTTGCGTTTGCCCCGCCCGGCGTGACCTGGCCTTCCGTCGGTGAAACCCTGGGCAAGCTTCACGGTCTGCGCGCGGAAGTTGTCGCCATCACAGACGGCGGAAACCGCGAAGCCGACCGACACGCGACGCGGATCATCCGGCTGCCGCGCCGCGCCGGCGAGCTGCTGACGCCGATCCCCTACATCGTGCCTGCGCAGATTTTCGCCGCGTGCCTAGCCGCGCAAAAAGGGTTAAACCCCGACAAGCCGAGAACGCTCAGCAAGGTCACGTTGACGATGTAAACAGGCCGAAAGAGTCAAAAATCAAAGGGCAAAAGCTCTTAGTGAGTTTCTCTCGGCGAGTACTTATTTAGCTCGGCGATCAGCTTGGCCGCGGCTGCCGGCGGCTTCGCGCCGCTCCCCAGAATCTGCTTGTTGTCCCAGCGCTGGCCGTACATATTTTCGTTCTCGTCGATATCGTTGCGGAGCGTCGAACCATCGAGCGATATACCGGCGAATAACCCGCGCGAGCGCGACCACGAGAGGATCTCGGCCGTAAGCAGGGCATCGGTCTGCGCGGTGGCATCCCGGCCCACCGGCCCGGCGGCCGCCGTGGCCTCCCCGCCAATCGTAAACTTGCTCGAGGTGAGGCGCTTCATGCCTCGCTCGTTCATGATCAGCAGAATCACATCGCTCGACGATACGCCGATCTGCAGCCCGAAGCTGCCGCCCTCAATGCGGATCGCGGCCGGCGCGCCCCAACCGGTCCCAGCGCCGTGACGGCAGAGCGCGAAGCCGCGCCCGTATTTTCCGGCAAATACAAAGCCGCCCTTTTTCAGGCCGGGTACCAGGACAATGCAGTAGGCCTTATCCAGCAAGCCTTGCGGAATGGCCTTATCGGGCGTCCCCATGACTTCCGAGAATAGACTGGCGGAATCGTCGAGTCTCTCGTTGGTTTTGGATTTTTCGCCTTTGGCCAACAGAAGAGTAGATGCCGCCACGAGTGCGAGGGTCATCGTAAGCATTCGCATGGCTCTATCGTACCGCCGGCGGGCGGGAGATTGCACTGAAACATTATCCAGTGTTTGCGTTTTTGGTCTGTTTGGTGACAGCGGCGCTTCGGAACGCTTTACCCGCAACGAGATCACCGCGGTTTCCGTCGCCCCAGAAACAAATAAACCGCCGCGAAAATGACAAACCAAATCCCGGTCAGCGCCCCGACGAGGGCCCGCGACCCCCGGTGCGCGCCCACCGCTACAATCAATCCGAGAATCAAGATATGCAGGAAGCGGGCGATGAAGCCGGCCTCTCGAATGTTTCTGACGTCCACCATGGCGCGCCTCCTATTGCTTGCGCAACGTAATCGTTCCCGCGGGACCGGGGACGCCTGGCGTGAACGCCAGCACTTCCTCCATCAAACACACGTCTCGTCTGTGTTTCATAACGATTCCTTGATTTGAAGAGGATTACTGGGGCTTGGCCCCGCCGAGGGCCGCTGTCGCCAGCGTGCCTCCCAGCCCCATTGTTTCCACGGCCGACGAAGGCACGATCACCATCGATCCTTTCTCCTTGATCGCTTCGTATAGCATGTTCATGGCGCGCAGATGCAGCGCCACCGGGTTGTCGCGATATGTGGCGGCGGCCCGCGCGAAACTGTCGGAGATCTCTGTTTCGGCGAGCCCCAGGATGGTGCGTGCCCGGCGCTCGCGCTCGGCCTGCGCTTCCCGCGACATCGCGTCCTGCAATTGCGCCGGGATCTGTACGTCGCGGACCTCCACCGATTGCACCGTGATCCCCCAGGGATTCGTCTTTTCGTCCAGGATGCGCTGTAATTCGCGGCCGAGCATCTCGCGCTCCGCCACCATTTGGTGCAACTCGTGCCGCCCGATGGATTCGCGCAGCGCCGTCTGCGCGCTCAGCGCAATCGCTTGCTCGAAGTCCTGCACCTCGAGAATGGATTTCTCCGGATTCCAGACCATCCAGAAGACAATGGCGTCGACATTCACGGGAACGGTATCGCGCGTCAGCGTCGATTCGGCGGAGACGTTGGCCACTCTTACCCGCTGATCGACCGTGCGGCTCACGGTATCGACGATGGGAATGATGTGAAACAGGCCCGGGCCGCGCAGCCCCCGGTAGCGGCCGAAGCGCAGCACGGCGATTTTCTCCCACTGGTCGGCCACCTTGATCGCAAACACCAGGTAGATTCCCGCCGCCGCCCCGGCGATCACTCCCGCGGGTGTTTGAAGCACGGCCGTAATGGCGGCTCCGACCGCAAGACACGCGAATAGCAGTGCGAGGCCGACGCCGCTGTTTCGCTGCAGAAGTTCCGGTTTCATGACGCTACCTACCTTTCTTTTCCTGATCCTGTAAATCACGCAGCTGCTCAATGAGTTGCTTCACTGTAAAACCACCGGCGCCGGCGCGCCCCACGAATTCGCTCACCAGTTGATTGAGCTGCCGCTGGCGCTCGACGTCGTCGCGTTTCACCTTCTTCTCGCTGATGAACGTGCCGGTCCCCTGCTGTGTTTCGAGCACTCCGCGAATCTCGAGTTCCCGGTACGCCCGCACCACGGTATTGGGATTGATCGCGAGATCCACCGCCATCTGGCGCACCGTGGGCAGTTGATCGCCGGGCCCTAACGCGCCAGAGGCCATCCCGCCGGTTACTTGATCGATAATCTGCCGGTAGACCGGCACGCCGCTGTGCAAGTCCAGCCGGAAGCCAAAAATCCGTTTGCCGTTTGGGAACGCCGCTTTCATCTACATCTCTAGTGTACTAGTTAATTAATACAAGTCAACATTTTTTTTTCGCCGCTGGCTTGTCACCGGTTTTCGGTTGTGATAGGGTGCCTTCCAATTCGGGTGAGCGTGAAGGAGGGTTCATGCGTTTCCTGGTGATCCTCGTAGGATTGGGCTTGCCTTTCGGCGTAGCCTCGGCGCAAACGTTTGGGGAAATTACGGGCGAAGTGCACGATCAGAGCGGCGCCGCCGCGCCCAATGCATTAGTCACTGTCACGAACACGGGGACAAGTGCCTCGCGTTCCACTACCACCAACGATGCGGGAGTTTACAGTTTGCCCTCGCTCGTTCCCGGAAGCTATCAGGTCCGGGTAGTGTTATCCGGCTTCCAGCCGATTGTCCGGACGGGCGTCGAACTCCAGGTGCAGCAGACGGCGCGCGTGGACTTCACGCTGAACATTGGGCAGGCGACGCAAGCCATCGAAGTCGCCGGCGCGGCTCAATTGCTGACCACCGAAAACGCCACCGTCGGCACCGTGATTGGTCAAAAAAGCATTGAAGACCTGCCCCTGAATGGTCGCAACTTTCTGCAGCTGGTGGCGCTCAGTCCGAACGTGTCGTACGGGTTTATGGCCCCTAACAATGTGCAGCGGCGCCAGGGAGGCACGCGCACCGAGCAAAATATCTCGATCGCCGGCATGCGCGGCGTATGGAACAACTACACTCTCGACGGCATCGCGAACACGGATGTCAATTTCAACCTGTACATCCAGCTCCCTTCCGTGGACGCGCTGCAGGAATTCAAGGTGCAGAGCGGTATCTACCCGGCGGAATTCGGCCGCGAGGCAGGCCAGATCAACGTCTCCACCAAGTCCGGCACCAATGAATATCCCGGCAGTCTGTTCGAGTTCCTCCGCAATAGCGACCTGGATGCCAAACCGTTCGATTTCGTTGGGACCGCTCCAGCCAAAGCGCCCTTCCGTTGGAATCAGTATGGCTTCATGCTCGGCGGCCCTGTGCGCCTACCCAAACTATTCAACGGCAAAGACCGGCTGTTCTTCATGTCGAATTTCGAAGGATTCAAAAGCCGCCGCACGGACCTCGGGCTGTACACCACGCCTCCCGACTCTTGGCGGCGCGGAGATTTTTCTTCGTTCGGAACGCAGTTGTACGATCCGCTCAGCCGCACGGCTGGCGCCGGTGGCGTGGTGACGGCCACGCCATTCTCGAACAATCACATCGATCCGGCGCGCTTCGATCCGATCTCGGTCAAGCTGCTCGAGTTCTGGCCTTCGCCCAATCTCAACACCCCGACGGTGGCAAACAACTATCAGAATCCCCAGAAAACCACCATCGACAAGAACCAGTTCAATCAGCGCATCGACTTCAATGAGAGCTCGAAATCGCAGTGGTTTGGACGCTTCGGCTGGACGGACGAGTTCACTGTGCAGCCCGGCCTGCCTCTCAGCGGAATCACGCTCTTCACCAACTCGAAGCAGTACATGGTTTCCAATACCCGGGTCCTGTCGGCCGCAAAAGTGAACGAGTTCCGCTTCGGATATAACACGCTCACCAACAACAGCTCGCAGGAGCTGGCTGGCAAGCGTGACGTGGTCAAAGAGCTGGGGCTTCCGTACTCAACCGGCCCGGCAAGCTGGGGGATCCCGGCGATCACCGCGTTCAACCTCGGCCTCAGCAGCTTCGGCAACGACAGCAACGGGCCGTTCCTGCTCAACGACAAAATCGTGCAGGTGCTCGATAACTTCTCCTTGATTCACGGCAAGCACTCCTTCCGGTTTGGAGGCGAGTACCGCTGGGATGTCTACAATAATTACGGCAACCAGTTTGACCGCGCGCAATTTCAGTTCACCGGAGCGTATACGGCGAACCCGATCGGGCTGGTCGGCGGAAATGGCGCCGCCGACTTTCTGCTCGGCAATTTTGCCCGGACGGATCTGGCGTTAGCGCCGGCGGCCGGCGATTTCAAGGCCAACAGCCTGGCCTTCTACGTGGACGACACCTTCAAAGTCACGCCCAAGCTGACCCTCACTATAGGCATTCGGTGGGAGGCCGTGCAGCCATGGAAGGACGACTTGCAGAACGAAGTGAACTACCAGTTCCAGACGGGGCTGCCTTCCGCGGTAAACGTGGATAAGAGCCTGCATCCGGTTTACGTGCGCACAGGCAACGGCGATTTCTACGACGGCCTGGTTTTCCGCTACACCGGCGCTCAAACGGCCAGGGATGGCCGCTTGGGGGACCGTCTGATCGCAACCGATTGGAATCTGTTCGCGCCCCGGATTGGCATCGCATACAGTCCCTCGAGCAAGTGGAGCTTTCGCACCGGGTTCGGCATTTTCTATTCGCAGGAGACCGCCAATTCCAAGTTCGATTTAAACCGCGGCACCTCCGGCCGCGCCAGCCAGACGCCTAATCTTGGCGGCGTTCCGACCGTTACGTATCTGAATTTCTTCAGCAGAGCTACGCTGCCGGTGCAGATACCGCCGGGGCTCACATGGGGCGTCATGCCCGACATCGGCACTCCGTATGCGATGAATTATGTGTTCAATATCCAGCGGCAGCTCGGCAGCGGCTCGACGCTCGAGGTCGGCTACAACGGCCTGCTCGACCGGCATCTGCAGAACCAGAACAACGGCGCCGGCCTGCTCCCCTATAACTATCCCGGCCTTCCTCCAGGAACCAACCTTCCGAACACCGCTCGCGCTCCCTACCCCGAGTTTGCCTCCGGCATCGAACTGACGGAAGGCGGGGGTCGAGGCAGCTACAACGGGCTGGGCATCAAGCTGACACAGCGATACCAGTCGGGGCTGACGACGCTGATCAGCTACACCTGGTCCAAGGCGCTGGATGATGGCAGCGCCATCCGCGGCACGGGCATCACCGGCCAGAATCTCGGCGACATGTACCCGGAGAACCCGCGCTGCCGCACGTGCGAAAAGGGGCCATCCGCCTTTAATACACCGGCACGCCTGGTAGCTTCAATGCTGTACGACCTGCCGCTCGGGAGAGGCAAGAGCTTCGTCAATCGCAGCGGAGTGGTCAACCAAGTGGTTGGCGGCTGGCAGACCAGCGGCATTTTCACGGCCCAGAGCGGCCGGCCCCTCTACATGATGGCCGGTTGGGATGCCGCCGGTCAGGTCATCGTGGGAAACCAGGACCGGCTCAACGCGACCGGGATTGATCCCTACCTGCCTTCGAATAAGCAGAGCGCCGACCAGTGGTTCAATCTCGGCGCCTTTTCCAACGTAGCCGCCGGCCAGTTCGGCAACGTCGGGCGCAACATCCTGACGGGCCCTTCGATTTGGACTCTGGATTTTTCGGCCATCAAGAATTTCCCCATGACGGAACGTCAGCGCCTGCAGCTCCGTATCGAATCGTTCAACACGCTGAATCATCCCGCGCTCGGCAGCCCAGTCACAAATTGGGGCGGCAGCAGCCCGAAGCCCGCGCCGAATTTCGGGCAGATCCGGGACACCGTTACCGGCGGCACCTTCTTCACGCCCGGCACCGCTTACCAGATGCGCCAGGTGCAATTCGCGCTGAAGTATATATTCTGACGTGCGGCGCCGATTTCTTCAATCTCAGCCACACCAAAGTGGGGAACCCGGTGCACGACGAGAGCAGCGCGAATTTCGGAAAGTTTAAACAGAAGCCGGGGAGCGCAGTGGCGACTTCGGTGGCCACCACCGCTGGAGCCGACGGCGCCGTGGGGCAGATTCAATTCTCGATGCGGTTGATGTTGTAACTACCGCGCTTCGCAGGGTGTTGGATTCCAGCCCTTGGCGTCGGGTTGTTTTTTGTAGTGCGTGCTGGTGATGAACGGCTGCTGGAGGTACTGCGGATCGTCGACCACGGTGGTGACGATCAGGTAGGAAAGTCCGTCCGGTTCCATGGTGCGATCGATGTATTCGGTCATGACGGCATTACCGCTGTAGGGCACGCCGTTCTTCCGCAGGTAGCCGGGCTTCATGTGAGTGGTGACGACTTTCAAGGAGCCGCCTTGAGGCGGAGCAGCAGCGCCGCGTCCACCGCGGCCGCCTCCCACTACCTGCCATTCGGCCGTGGAGTAACCTTGCCAGCCCGCCTCACCCGCCGGCGGTTGCGGCTGGCCGAAATGTAAAAGCCGCGTCTGGGTGCCCGCATCCGTGTCGATGCGCAGCGTATTCTCGTTTTCCCACTTGATGTTCAATCGAGTGGGTACGCGCATAATGGCGGCCGCGCCATACGCTTTGCATTGATTGCCGGCGGCCTCGTCCTTGGCCGGGTCCCAGGTGTCGGCTACTTTGCGTCCCTCCGGGTTTAGAGGAACGCTGGCGTAATCGCCTTTGGGGGGAGTCACCATGCGCCAGCGCCAGTCTTCGGTGACCAACGCGACCCAATAGCCGGTGAGATCGATGGGGGCTGCTACCTGGGGTGATCGCGGAGGTTCGGCAGGAGCCGCGCCGCGGCCTTGCGCGGACATGCTCACGGATGACGCGATCATCAGAGCCGCCGTCACCGCGGACTGCCAGACAGTGCGCCTGCCCAGGAAACTCATTCCTTCTCCTCCATCAGCCGGGGACGCCCGTCCCGGCCGGGTTCTATCGAAATCGCTCGCTTATTCGAACGTGCCGCCCCACTTCCAACCATCCGACGGACGGGTGATGTTGACCATGCGAAGCCGATGATCTTCAGGGTTCCGTCCCGGGTTGCCGACGACTACCACGTGGTCGCCGGGCTTCAAGGTTTCGCGAGTCACGCCCTGCCGGCCCAACTGCCCGCCGGCGCCCCATTCCACGGCCCACCGGATGGTCTCGCCCGTGCTGGGGTCCTTCGATTCAACGTGCACAAATGAGTGGGGGTTCCGATAAAGGAACTGGACCAGATCCCCTTCGATCGTCACTTTCTTGTCTTCGAAGTAGGTAGCGGCGAACGAATGGTGCGCGTAGGCACGAACACCCAAAACGGTGGCAGCGGCGAACAGTAGAACGAGCAACTTGCTTTTCATGCGGAGTCTCCTGTGTGAAACATTATAACTTGTTAAACAGGCGTCACCAATGACCCTTTTGGGTACAGCCCGCAGCACTTAGGAATGCTGCATGTCGTAGAGCGCACCGGGACAACGTTAGCCCAGCGCATTACACCGCTGCTTGCAGAAATACCGCCCGGAAGAACAGAAACCTGACTTTCCCCGGCAGCGACCCGGCGCGTCCCGCTCGAAATATAACAATTCTTAACAGTTCCCCTTACGTCAGGATTCTGTTAAGCGGAGTGTTATTTCTGTAAGCCGCCTGCGGCGGATTCGCATAAAATATCGGCCCAGAGGGGACTTGGGGTAGTGCGTACATCGATCGGGAGGGGCATGCCAATGTTTCGAAACCATCAGAACGTTTCAATTGCCGCCGCGGTGTTGCTGGGTTTTATGTCCGTGCAGCGATTGCCGGCGCAGGCAACGGCCAGCATTGTGGGAACCGTAACCGACGCGAGCGGCGCGGTGATTGCCGAGGCATCGGTTCAAGCGCGGAATATCGGCACGGGCATCACGCAGTCGAGTGTCAGTGACGGGCAGGGCCGATATCGAGTGCCCGATCTGCAGATCGGCGAATACGAACTGCAGGCCACGAAGACCGGATTCCAGACGGTGGTGCGCCGGGGCGTCACGTTGACGGTTGGGAGCGAACCGGTGGTTGATTTTTCGTTGGCCGTCGGACAGGCGCAGCAGACCGTCACGGTGGAAAGCGAAGTCTCGCAAGTCGAGACGCAATCGACTGCCGTTGGCGCGCTGGTGGAAGGCAAGCAGGTTCGAGATCTGCCGCTCAACGGCCGCAACTTCACGCAACTGCTCACGCTGGCGCCGGGCGTCACGCAAATTCCGCTGGGCGCGCCGGGAGCGGGCAGCACGTTCTACGGAAACGGCCAAAAGTACACGATTGCGGGTTCGCGGCCGTCCGGCCAGGCCTACCTGCTGGACGACCAGGACCTGACCAATTTCTGGAACAACGGGCCGGGCGCCGGTGGTCTCGGCACTGCGCTGGGCGTGGAAGGCATCGCCGAATTCCAGACTTTGACCAATACTTACAGCACGCAATTCGGCGGCAATGGCGCAGTGATCAACGCATCCAGCCGGCCGGGCACGAACGCATTTCACGGATCGGCGTACGAGTTCTTGCGCAACGACAAGCTGGAAGATCGCAATTTCTTCGACGTGCAATCGGGCGCGCCGCCATTTCATCAGAACCAATTTGGCGGCAGCATCGGCGGGCCGCTCAAGAAAGACAAGATCTTCTTCTTTGCAAATTACGAGGGGCTGCGCAAATCGCAGGTGACCAGCTCGATCGTCACCGTGCCGGATGCGTGCGCTCACCAATTCCTGACCACCGCGTCGGCGGGGGGCGCGTGCGGCGCGCCGGTCGCGCAGAACAACACACCGTTCGGCACAAATCCACAAGTGCAGTCGGCGATCCGCAACACGATGGCGTTGTGGCCGATGCCGAATTACAACCCGGAACTCCTCGCCGCCGGCGGCGCTCCCAGCCAGACGGGACAGGCCGTGGTGCTCGATCCGTTAAGCGGCCACGAAAACTACGTCCTGGGGCGCGTCGACTATAACATTTCGGCCAAGGATTCCCTGTTTGTGCGATACGTGCTCGATTACGCACAGCGCAACTTCACTACCGGCATCCCGCTCTGGCCGGAACTCGACACGACCCGCGATCACTTCGTCAGCATCGAAGAGCGGCGCCTGTTCTCGGCCACGCTGGTCAACACCGCGCACGTCGGATTCTCGCGCACCTGGGAAGACGCCAACGTATTCGGCTCACCCACGGTCAGCAACGGGGTGGTGACTCCGGGGACCGTCAGCTCGTCGGGCACGCATCCGCTTCAATTCTTCCCTGGGGCCGGACGCGAAGATGGCACGGTCGCGAGTTTCTCGGGCGTCAGCAACATCGGCGCCAGCACCACGCTGCCGTTTTATCTGGTCCCCAATAAATTCTCGGTGGGAGACGACGTCATCTGGACGTCGGGCGCGCACAGCGTGAAGTTCGGCGGCACCGCGACACGGCTGCGAGAGAATACGTGGGCGCCCTTCGTGGTCGGCGGAAACTGGACATTTCCGAATATCAATGCATTCCTGACGGGCGCCGCTTCGCAGGTGCAGGGCCAAGTTTCCGACGTGCAGAATCCGACCGCGGACGCGACTAAGGATTATCGCTACTGGTTGTTCAGCCCGTACGTGGAAGACCAGTGGCGCGCCAGCACAAAACTGACGGTGACCGCCGGCCTGCGCTACTCGCCGACCACCATGATCAGCGAAGTGCGGCACCAGATGTACAACCTGATTAACCCGTTCCAGCCGGGGGGCGCGTTCGTGCCGGTCACGACGTCATCAGCTTCCAATCCATCATTGAGGAATTGGGACCCGCGCGTGGGCGTGGCATGGGATCCGTTCGCCGATCACAAGACCTCGGTTCGCGCCAGCTTCGGCATGTTCCACAACGTATTGTTCTCGCGCGACCTGAATTACTGGCTGCAGCCGCCCTTCCTCACCGCGACACAAACATCAGCTCAAGGGCTGCTCTATCCGGCGCTGTTCTCTAATCTCGGCGCGGGCAGCAACACGGTGACGGTTCCCACTAACGGCAGCCTGAGCATCACCAACGGCGATTATTTCGGGGTTCACTCCACCCCGTACCAGATGCAATGGAATTTCACCATCCAGCGCCAGATCATGGAAAGCACGGTATGGACCATCGGCTATGTGGGTTCGCACAACCTGCACATGTTTATTCAGCGCGATTTCAACTACCCGCAACCTTGTGTGTCGGCGACGGCTGGATGCTTCTATAACGGAGCGCCGACCTTCGCGAGCGCGACGGGAGTTCCGAACCCGCGCCTCGATCCGCAGTACAATAGCCTGCAACTCGCCGACAACCTGGCCGATTCGCACTATCACGCGCTGCAGACCAGCATTGATCACCGCTTCTCGCACAACTGGCAGGCGCAGGTGTCGTACACGTTCTCGAAATCTATAGACAATGGCTCGGGGACGTACGGCTTGGATGGTGGCGGCATCGCATCCAACCCGGTGAATATGGCGCTAGATCGCGGACTCTCGAATTTCAGCCGCAAGCACAACCTGCGCGTGAGCGGCATCTATAGCCTGCCATCGAAGGCCAAAGGAGTGCTCGGCGGAGTAGTGAACGGCTGGCAACTCACGGGAGTGTTCTCGTACCTTTCGGGCGCGCCGTTCAACCCGACTTCCGCGCCGAACCGCGTGTTCACCGGTACGGGCAGCAATGCCGGCCGGCCGAATGTGGTAGCGGGATGCGATCTATACTCCGGTTTCCAGAGGCTGAGCGCGTGGTTCAACACGGGCTGCTTCGCGCTGCAACCGCTCGGCACTTACGGCAACGCGGGCCGCGACACGATCATCGGCCCCAACCTGTGGGACCTCGATAATTCGCTGACAAAGGATTTCAAGCCGTCCGAACGAGTCACGATTCAGTTCCGGGCAGAGGCGTTCAACATCATGAATCACCCGTCGTTCCAACTGCTGGGGACGAACACACAGATTTTCGCCGGCGCCGGGTTGAACGCGAGCGCGGGCAAGATCCAGGCGACCAACAGCCAGCCGCGGCAGGTGCAACTAGCACTGAAGCTGCTATTTTAGGTGGCGTAAGGCGGCGGTTACCCGCCTCACGGGCCTTGCGCAATGTGGCGGCTAATTTCAGGAATAATGATACCGGCGGCGGTACTGGCCGCCGCGCCGACGTTTAACAAAGACGTCCTGCCGGTCCTGCAGAAGAACTGCCAAGGCTGCCACAGACCGGGTGAAATCGGCCCCATGCCTCTGCTCACGTACGAAGGAGTGCGTCCGTGGGCCAAAGCCATCAGGCAATCGGTCGCGACCGGCAAGATGCCACCGTGGTTTGCGGATCCGAAGTACGGTCATTTCGCCAATGACCGTAGGCTTAACCCCGACGACGTCCGTACCATCGAAGCCTGGGTCGACGCCGGCGCGCCGGAAGGCGATGCGAAAGACAAACCCGCTCCGGTGAGATGGACCGAGGGCTGGAACATCCGAGCCGATGAAATTTTTCAGATGCCGGATGCATTCAAAGTGCCGGCGACGGGTAACCTAGACTACATCTATATCGTCCTGCCGACGGGATTCACGAAAGACACGTGGGTGACGGCGGCGGAAGTGCGTCCGAGCGCGCGCGCCGTGGTGCATCACGTTCTGGCTGTCGTGAGGCCACCCGGATCGCAATGGATGAAAGAAGCGAAACCGTTCGTGCCTTACATTCCCCCGCTTAACTCGGCCGAATCCGGCGATCCGCAAGGCCAGCCGGTCAACATGAGTTATGAATTGCTCGCCGCCTATTCGCCCGGCATGCAGCCGCAGCGGTTTGACGTGGATCATTCCGCCAAGCTGATTCCCGCGGGATCGGACATCGTACTGCAGGTGCATTACACAGCGAACGGTAGAACCCCGGTTGAAGATCAGACGCGCGTCGGGCTCACCCTCGCCAAAGAAGCGCCCGCGAAGCGCTTTATGTCCGCGGTGGCGGCGTCCGCGAAATGGGAGATTGCGCCAGGCGATGCCAATGCTGAGGGGCGCGCGCGTTTAACGTTTGGCGAGCCGGTCGAGCTAGTGTATGTTCAGCCGCACATGCACGTGCGCGGCAAAGACATGACGGTACGCCTGGAATATCCGAACGGCGATTCGCAGACGGTGCTGAGCGTGCCGCACTATGATTTTCACTGGCAGATTATCTACTATTTGGAGAAGCCTCTGTCTCTGCCCGAAGGCACGCACGTCGAGGTGACCGCGCACTGGGATAACTCAGCAGCCAATCCGAGGAATCCGGATCCCTCAAAGACAGTGAAGTACGGTTTTCAGAGCACAGAGGAAATGTTGAACGCGTCGATGGGCGTGATCATCGACCTGCAGTAGCCAGCCCGGGCCGACCGCTTAGACGGCTGCGGCGGACTGGTGCACGATCAATTCATAGCCCGGATCGAGCTCTTGCGTGGCGATCAGAATCTCGTGAATGTTGTACGGATTCGTCGGGCCGTTGAAGATATTACCGACTACCTGGATGGCGTGCCCGAATCCCTGTGCGTCGTCGATATCCATATCCACCCTCGAGTCGCCTGCGGCGTTGCCAAAGAAAGAAAGCTGCAAGTTTCCGGCTTCATCAAATGTCTTGTAACTTCCGGTGTCCTGGAAGCCGGGAGGGGGCGTGTGCAACAACTCGCTCACGGGATGGAACAATTCGTCGGCCACGCTGTTGGCGGTCTCCGATGCAAGCCCCGGGTCTACGGACGCAAAGAACCGGTCGCCGCGCAGCTCCACAAGCTCTCGAATGAAAGACAGCACGGTCGGTCCGTTGTCTCCCGCGGTGCGAAAGCGCGTCCGGTTGGCTTTGGCGACCAGATTGAGGAATCCAGCCTTGCGGATCGGATCGAGCGCATCATACAGATCTTTGCCGGTCTTGCCCGCGAAGTTCAGGACGTTCTTGCTCTGCGACAAGAGGTCCCAGGCCTTCTGCGGAATCGAACCGTCGGCAAAGGGCGGGAACTCCACCCGCAGAACCTTCTTCGGGTTCACAGGCAGCATGATGGTGACCGTTCCCCCATCGCCGTTTGGCGGGATGCGGATGAACCGGCTTACCGCATGGTAAGACAGCCCATCCACTTCCATGCTGTACATGCCATTGGGAAAGATGTTCAGCCCAGTTATCGGGACCGGGCGGCTCACGTCCAGATTGCGAAAACCAGGGGCGTCGCTGAGAGTCTGGTTTTTCATGAAGACGTCCACCTTCTCGCCAACGGGCTGACCGTGAACGTCGCAAATGTCCAGGATTACTTTTCCATCAGGCATGAGACCTCTCCGATATTTCTACAGCGCAATTGAGGCTGTCAGGCCGCCGCGGCGATACTTTGTGCGATCTTGAGCGCCATGGCGACGATGCTCAGCGTCGGGTTGACCGCCAGCGGCCCTGGAATCACGGAGGCGTCGGCCACGAACAGGCCGGGGTAAAGACCACCGGCCGCATTGAATACCTGGCCATTCGTATTGACAGCGCCGCTATCGGCTCCCGCTCCCATTGGACATCCACCGAGCGGATGTACGGTCACGACCTTGCGCTGTTTGATTTCGTCATTGCCGAGCAGACTCGGAACAGCGCCGCGGCTCCAGAACGGAAACCGCACGTACTCGCCGTTCATGGCGAAGGCCATCGCCTTCATCACGTCGTCGATTTTCTGGAAAATGGGGTCATTTTTGAGCGGACCGCCTTCAAAGTTGAGCTTCAGATCATCGCCATGGAGCGTGAAGCGGCCGCGTGCCTCGTCCCGCCCCATCAGATTGAAGAAGAACGTGGTCATGAGCATCTCCGCTTCGGTCTCGGAGCGATTGGGAACTCGGGCATCCGGAGAGAGGCCGAAGAAGCTCGGATCGGGCTGGGCAAGATTCCACAGAGCTTCCAACTCGCCGAAGAACGGATCGCGCTGCGCGGCATTGCCGAGCACTTCCAGCGCCCGCTTCACCGAAGAGGCCAGCATCGGCGGGATGCCGGCGTCCTCCACATTTACAAATCCGACCTTGCCGTTCTGCAGGCTGACCTGATACATCACATGAGAAGTATTGATGGGCCCCCGGGTGTCATAGACGTTATAATCCAGCCCCGTCAATCCCGTGACGAAGCCGGCGGAATCGCCGTTCGACGAGAATTTTCTTCCGAGCTGACCGCTGAACCGGAACTGGTCCGTCTGCGATTTCAGAAGAAGCTGCGTAGTTCCCAAAACCCCGGCGGCCATAACGACCACGGGCGCGGTCACGATCTTCGGGTCTCTCCCAGCATCTTGCAGATGGAGCTGATTGTAAACAACGCGATAGCCGCCGGCTACCTGTTCGATGTGGTCCACTTCCGTCAGAGCGCGGAGAGTGACGGGAGCATTGCGGACGTCCAGCACCTTGCTGATGAGCGTCTTGTTCAGAGTATGGCGCGCGCCCGGCAGGCAGCCCATGAAGCAACGGCCTTGCCGCTCGCAATAAACGAATTTCTTCAGGTCGCCGGGGGCCACGTTATCGCCGGTGAACTCAAAGATCTGCAGATCGAGCGGGCCCCAGCCCCCGACCTTCTTCCACTCGGGCCCGAGCGTGACTTGTTCGGAGGCTTCCTTGAGAAAGCGGCTGCGGCCGAGGTAAAGGTTGGGATTATTGTTCAGCATGGCCAGCGGGTCCGTGTACCCATGCTGGTTTGGATTGGCGTTCTGCTTGGGCATTGGAAACTTAGTAACCACCTGGGCGGCCGCTCCGCGATTCGCCGTCATCCATGCGGTTGCGTTGGTGTAATCGGCAGGCTGTAGCTTCATGGGCCAGTCTTCCATGACCGGGTAGTTGTTGGACGCATCCTGGAACGGGGCGATCGACACATTGGAATAAACCAGGGATCCGCCGCCGATTCCACTGGCTGTGAGAATATCGAGATCGTCAAACGAGTTGTATCGATAGAGCGGATGCGGCCGGCTGCCGCCGAAATCGCGGACGGTCTCAATGGCCTCGTTGTTGGTCTTCACGATCGCGAGCATATCCAGCAGGCCCTGGCGATTGTCGGGCCGGGGCCAGTACTGCAGCGGCTCGCGCTGCCCACCTGGTTTGGTCGTGATATAGGTCGGCATTGGACGTTCGGGCGTAAACCACCAAAGCCCGCGCTCCAGCATCAGGATGTTCTTCTTCCCCATTCGCGCCAACTCCGTGGCCACGACGGTGGCACCAAAACCGGTGCCAATGATGATCGCGTCAAATCGTTCTTCCGGCATATCGCTCCAGATGGGTCTTTATTTTAAAACCACATTCACAAAAGGCCACAACCATTCTTGTGAACAAAAGATACGATAACGTGACAAAGAATCTTCGGCGGAATCTCGGGTAAGACAGCGTCTCAACTCCCAGTTGGTCGTCGGAGCTCCCCTGCATCCCCGAGGTCCCCCCCGCCCCGCTTTGTAAGCTCATGAACCGAAAGGGACTTAACCGATAGCATAGGCGCGCGGAGGCAGGCCTTCCAGCTTGACACTCAGCGGCCGAAATAATAGAATGATCCCACCGAACGGGCGGTCGTTGTATGTCTGTCCTGGAACCAGGTTCTTGAATCGCCGGCGCTCTCCTGATTATTGAGTAACCGGGCACTCGAACCAAGCGCCACACTTTGAGCAGGATGTGGCCGTGGGCAGGTCCGCGCGGCAAGTAGGACGGCGGTTTTGGAGGTCACGGAACGATGAGAGCGAAGTTGGGTCTTTGGGGGGCTGGTCTAGGTTTGCTCCTTTCGGCGATGCCGGTGTTGGCGCATCACTCGTTTGCGGCCGAGTACGACGAAAACAAACCGATCAAGATCACGGGAACAGTCACCAAACTCGAGTGGACCAATCCGCATGCGCGGTTCTATGTCGATGCCAAGGACGACAAGGGCAAAGTAAGCCGTTGGAATTTTGAGTTGGGAAGTCCCAATGTGCTGATCCGCCAGGGATGGCGGCGGACGGCGTTGAAAGAAGGGGACATGGTGACGGTGGAAGGGTACGTTGCCAAGGATGGATCGAACCTGGCCAATGCACGGCGAGTCACTCTGCCGGATGGGCGCAAGGTCTTCGCCGGTTCGGCGGAAACGGATGGCGGTCCAAGCAAGTAGCGTCAGTACCAAATAGTTCAGATTGCATGGAGGTAGTTCGATGAGAGCAAAGTTGGGTATTTTGGCGGCAGGCTTCGGTTTGCTGATCTCCGCGACGCCGGTGCTGGCGCATCATTCGTTCGCGGCCGAGTTCGATGACAAACAGCCCGTGACCCTGAAAGGCACGGTGACGAAGATTGATTGGATGAATCCGCACATCTGGATTTACATTGCCGCCAAGGACGACAGCGGTAAAGTGACCCAGTGGCAGTGCGAAGGCGGACCGCCCAATTCCCTGACCCGGAACGGCTGGACCAAGAATGCTCTCAAAGAGGGAGACCAGATCACGATCGAGGGGTTCCGCGCCAAAGACGCGACGAACACTTGCGACAGCCGATCGGTGAAGCTGCCGGATGGCAGAAAAGTGTTCTCGGGAACGGCTGACGATGGCGGTCCGAAAGCGGCCGTGCCGGCTCAGAAGTAGCTGCCTTCCACGACATCTCGATGGGCGGGCGGCCGGTGAGGGGTAGTCCGCCTAAAGAGAAGGAGACCTTCGAAATGAAAGTTCGTTTTCAGAATTGGATGGCGACGGCGGCCTTGGCTGCGGCAATGTTCGCACCCGCTTCGGCGCTGGCGCAGGGACGCGGCCCGAAACCGCCCGAGGGACCCGCGCCCCATCTCAACGGGCACCCCGACCTTAGTGGATTGTGGCAGCGGCCCTACGTTCCCGACATGACAGTCACCACGCGCAACGGCGATCAGCAGGCGGACCCCTCGTTGCCGGAGCGGAAGGTCACGACGCAGCAGAACGCGCAGAAAGGGCCTCCGGGACCGCCCCCAAAAGAACTCCCCTTCACGCCGCAAGGCAAGAAAGTCTGGGAGTCCTACGATCCCGCTAAGGGCGACTATACCGGGAGCTGCCTACCGTTCGGACTGATCCGGTCGATGAATTCGCCTGATCCGATTCAGATCATGCAGAGCGACAAATATCTTTCGTTGCTGTATGAGCAGAACACGTGGTTCAAAGTCTTTCCGCTGGATGGCCGCAAGCATCGCGACATTGAAGCGACGTGGTTTGGCGATTCAGTCGGGCACTGGGACGGCGACACCCTAGTGGTAGACACCGTGAATTTCAACGGCAAGACACGGCTCGATACCATCGGGCATCCGCACAGCGACAAATTGCACACCGTCGAGAAATTCACGCGTACGGACCTGGGCCACATCGCGTACGAGATCACCATCGACGACCCGGTGTACTACACCAAGCCGTGGAAGAACACGCGTACCTTCACGTTGCGCCCGGATTGGGAAATCATGGAGTACTCCTGCGAGGAGAACAACAAGGATTTCCTGGAGCACCACATTACCGGCGGATTAAACCCCGATAAATAAGGCTCTCCCCGGACACTAGCTCGGACTGTATGACTGGGAAATCGGCGCTTGCCCGTCAACGGGTCGGGCAGGCGGCCGGCGTGGATTGCGCAACGGTTCGAGTCCGGAACTCGGACCGGAGAATTTTAACTCCCACCAGAGTGCCTGCGCCGCGAACCGTGTGCCCTTCGATATGCAGGGCGAGGGGCACCATATTGTTCAGAAGTGCAGGCCAGTCGATTCTAAGACGGATCTTCAAACCGGGTCCCAGGGGGCGGTCTGACTGAAGAAGGATTCCGCTGCTCGAAATGTTGATGACCCGGGCTTCGGTGCCCGGCCGATCGACTGCATTGCCGATCGTGTAGCGGCCCGTCAAATTGATGGAGTAGCGACGGCTTGCGCGGCGCTCTGTGGATTGCGGCTCATCGGAGGCGCTAAAGGCCTTCCGGCGCACCGCCGGCTTGAGACCATACGACATTTTGAGACCGGACAAGGAGGCAGTTCGCACGTCGGCACCAGTGATCTGGTCGATGGTTACCGCGGTATTTGAGCCCACTTTGTATCCTCCGCCCGCGTCACAAGTTGTTTTCCTGCCGGCATTTGCAGATGCAATGGGCGGAAAATCTGGTTTCGGGATGAATTCATTATGCCTACCGGGTGCCTCCCGGCCGTGAAGGTTCTGTAGAGTTTCCGTGGAATTTCAGGTAACGGTATAATCTCTTTTTGGCTCACAGTGTTCAAAGTTTCCCTCCTTTCCAACTGGATACTGCCAATCAGTGTCTGTGGCGGGATAGTGTGCGCATCCCTTTAGCGCCCAAAGTGTTCCTGGTATTGGAGTATCTCGTCAGGCACGCCGGCCGTCTGGTGCCCCAAGAAGAAGTGCTGGAAGCCGTCTGGCCCGATACTTATGTGCAACCGGAGATTCTTCGAACTTACATCCTGGAAATCCGGAAGACTTTGGACGATCCGGCGAAGAACCCAAAGTTCATCGAAACCTCTCCCAAACGCGGATATCGATTCATCGCAGTGGTGCGCGAGGAGAGCAGGGCACCCATGTCATCTGGCGTGGAGGGCGTTGTAGCAGGCGAACTGGTGGGCAGAGCGACGGCTCTTGCCGAGTTGGCGGGCTATTTCAAGGAATGCGCTCGCGGGCAACGCCAGCTCACCTTTGTAACCGGCGAAGCCGGAATCGGCAAGACGAGTTTGGTCGACGCGTTCGCGCAGCATGAACTGGTCGATCCGAATACTCAGATTGCGCGCGGCCACTGCGTCGAGGGTTTTGCCTGGAAAGAGCCGTATTATCCGTTCCTGGAGGCGATTGGTTCGCTCATTCGGCGGCCGGACGGAGGCGAGGTGCTGCGGGTATTGGCAGCCCAGGCTCCGACTTGGCTCGTGCAATTCCCAGCCGCCGTCAAGGCGGAAGAATCGGAAAAACTGCGGCTGGAGCTTCTTGGCACCACGCGCGAGCGCATGATGCGCGAACTTTGTGACGCGGTTGAGACGCTGAGTACGAGCCGGCCGCTGCTGCTGATTCTGGAGGATCTGCAGTGGGCCGATAATGCCACACTCGACCTGATTTCCGCGTTAGCGCGCCGGCGGGCCGTGGCAAAACTCATGCTGCTGGCAACCTACCGTCCGGTAGAGGTCATCCTCTCGCGCAGTCCACTGAAGCTGCTTAAGCAGGATCTGCTGGTGCATCAACTTTGTCACGAAGTCAGCCTGGCACGGCTAACCGAGGCAGAGGTGGAGGCATACATTGCCGCCGAGTTATCCGAAAGCACCATTGCGAGGAAGCTCTGCGGTCCGATCCACCGTCACTCCGATGGCAACCCGCTGTTCATGCGGGCCATCCTGGACCGGGTGTCGAAGACCGGCGTAATCGCAAGAGATGGCGGCCAATGGACACTAACGCGACCGCCCGAGGATCTGCGGCTGGAAATTCCGGAAACACTGCAGCAGATGCTCGAAACGCAACTGGAACAGGCCGGAACGGAAGAGCAGCAATTGTTACGCGCGGCCAGCGTGATCGGCCAGCGGTTCCCGGCGCGCTTGCTCGGCGATTTGCTGGACGCCGATTCCGAGCACGTTGAAGAGATCTGCGGAAATCTGGTTGCCGGTGAACGATTCCTGAATCGAGTGACGATTTCGCCGGCGCGGAATCGCTCGCTGGGCGCCGAGTATGAATTCAAACGCGCCCTGTACCGCGAGGTGCTTTATCAACAACTCAAGCCGACGCAGCGGCGGCAGCTTCACCTGCGCCTCGGCCGACAAATGGAAGCGCAGCCCGGCGGCGCCGACCCGTCGCTGGCATCGGAACTAGCCTTCCATTTCGAAGAAGGGCGGGAGTATAGCAGGGCCATCCGCTATCTGATTCTGAGCGCCACCAATTCGATGCGGCGTTACGCCCACGGCGACTCGATCCAGATGTTGCATCGCGCGCTGGATTTGCTTCCGCACAGCGCCGATAGTGCGCGAGAACTGGAACTGGAAATTTTAGAGCGGATCAGCGATTCCCTGTATGCGCAGGGTGAAATGGTGCAGTCGGCCGATATTGACCGCAGGTCCGCGGAACTGGCTGCTCAGCGGGGTTTCAAAGTGGCTCAAGTCCATGCGCTGACTCGCGTGGCACGTGCGCTGGCGTTCCTGGATCCGGAGCGTTGCATCACGGTATGCGATCGGGCCGCCGAGGTGAGCCGGAGTCTCGACGACCCTCTGCTCGGGGTTCGCGCCGAGTTGCTGGCGGCGTGCTGGCACATTGTCGCCAACGGTTGGAACCCAACCTACGCCCAGGCATCGGCAGCCGCGCGGGACAAGCTGCGTCAGCTCAGCCAGGAACTGACGGCTTACTATGAGATCCTGTATGCCCATGTGCAATGCATCCAGGGCGACTATGCGGACGCGCTCCGAACGGCCGAAGCGGGAATCGCCAAAGCCGTCGAGACAGACAGCCTGGCGGTCTATCTGTCCGCGCATTCCTCTCTGGCGCACGCGCTGCTGCATCTCGGGAGGTGGGGCGAGCTGCTTGAGGTCTTAGGATCGGCGCGCGATGTGGCGCGGAAAAACAAAAACGCGCCGTGGCTGGGGATCTTTGAGGCGCATTTAGCCTGGCTCCATTTTCATGCTTGTGATTTCCGGGGGGCGCTGCGGATGGCCCGCGATGTCCTGCGGATGCACGCGGATGAGCCGGACGGGCAGATCCGAACGATGGCCGCTCTCACGGCGGCGTTTGCGCAGATTGAGTTAGGCGCCCCGGACGACGCAATTCCGTCCCTGATGAGCATCTGCGATCGGCCGGAGACCCCTCGATTCTTCATGGACTGGTATTGGCGGCGGATGGCCCGGCTTGGTCTCAGCCGCGCCTGGTTGATGAAGGGCGACGGAGACGGGGCAAGCCGCGAAGCGGAACTTTTTCTGCAATGGGCGCTTGCGTCCGCGGACCCGAGCCTTAAAGGGCTGGCTTGGGAGATGAAGGCGCGAGTGACCACGAAGGACCCCGCGCTCGCCCGGGAGTATCTGAACCAGGCGTTTGCCGAATTAGCCGCGGTTGAGATTCCGGGTGTGGCGTGGAGGGTCCATGCCAGCGCCTTTCGCGTGTCCGCTCGCTGCGGCGACGCAGCTCAGGCGGAACACCACCGCGAGCAAGCTGGCGCGCTTCTTCGACGACTCGCTGATTCGCTTCCGGAGGAAGCACCGCTTCGGTTATCTCTGAGGAACGCGGCGCAGACCCATCCGCTGCTCCAGTCAGCCGGTATCGGACGATCGCCTACCGGCTTATGAGAGAATCGTTCGAACTGTCATGTCTCTTGCGGCTGGAGACCGGCTCGGACCGTATGAAATCGTAGCGCCGCTAGGCGCCGGCGGCATGGGCGAAGTCTACCGGGCCCACGACCCGCGGCTGGAGCGGTACGTCGCGGTTAAGATCCTGCCGGAGCGCCTGGCGCGAGATCCACAGGCGCTGGCCCGTTTTGAGCGAGAATCCAAAGCGGTCGCTGCGCTTTCTCACCCCAACATCCTGTCCATTTACGATGTGGGCAGAGAGCAGGGCATCACGTACGCGGTGACTGAATTGCTCCATGGGGAAACTCTGCGGAGCCGATTGCGGCGTGGCGCGCTGCCGTGGCGCCAAACCGCGGAAATCGGAGCGGCGATCGCGGATGGCCTCTCTGCCGCGCATCTCAAGGGAATCATTCACCGGGACGTCAAGCCGGAGAACATCTTCCTGACCGCAGACGGCCGCGTGAAAGTGCTGGATTTCGGCTTGGCCCGATGGCGGCCAGCGACACCGGAAAAAGACGCAACCTCCGCGCCCACGGAAACGGAAGCAGGCGCCGTCATGGGGACTGTGGGATACATGTCGCCGGAACAGGTCAGGGGCGCGGGCGCCGAGGCTCCTAGCGATATTTTTGCGCTGGGATGCGTGCTCTACGAAATGATTGCGGGCCGGCGGGCTTTTGCGCGGGAAACGCCGGCTCAGACGATGACGGAAATTCTGGAGCAACAGCCGCCGCCGCTTGCGGAGGCCGGACATCCGGTTCCGAAAGAATTGGACCGCATCATCTCGCGTTGTCTCGAGAAGAATGCAGCAGGGCGGAGCCAGTCGGCCCGGGATCTCAGCTTTGCGTTGAAGGATCTCACGAGTAGCCCGGCAGCCCTCCCTTTGATTCGCCCGGCCCGGAGGCACAAGGCTTGGATTGCCGTGACCGCGGCCCTGACTGCATTGCTGGTTGCAGGCGGCTTCTACTGGCTCAGCCGCTCCAGCAAGGCGGCCGATTCGATCGCGGTGCTGCCCTTTATCAATGCAGGCGGAAATCCGGACTTGGAGTACCTCAGTGACGGGATCACCGAGAGCCTCATTAATACGCTGTCCCAGGTGCCTAACGTTGCGGTCGTGTCGCGCAACTCGGCTTTCCGGTACAAAGGCAAGGATACCGACGCACAGGTGGCCGGTCAGGCCCTCAAGGTCGCGGCCGTGCTCACCGGAACCGTAGTGCAGCGCGGAGACGGATTATCCATCCGGGCCGAGCTGATTGACGTGCGCAACAACCGGCACCTGTGGGGCGAGCAGTACAACCGGAAGTTTGCGGACATTCTGGCCGTGCAGGACGAGATCTCGACAGAAATCTCGGACAAGCTCCGGCTGCGGCTCACCGGTGAGGAGAAGAAACGGCTCGCCCGGCGGTACACCGATAACACGGAAGCATATCAGCTCTATCTGCAGGGCCGCTATTACTGGAGCAAGAAAACCGAGGCGGGATTCAATAAGGGGATTGAATATTATCAGGCAGCGATTCAGAAAGACCCGAACTATGCCCCCGCTTACGCCGCCCTGGCGAACTTGTACTACAACATGGCCAATTACAACTTCGCGCTCATTGCGCCCGTGGAGGCCTGGGCGAAGGCGAAAGCGGCAGCGGCACGAGCGGTGGCGATCGACGATACGCTGGCCGCGGCGCACGCGTCGCTTGCCTTAATCGCGTATCAGTGGGAATGGGATTGGCCGGCGGCGGAAAGGGAATTCAAACGCGCCCTGGAGCTGGACCCCGGTTCTTCTTCCACTTATGAACCCACGCCCGCTTCGACGAACCATTGGTATTCGCATTATCTGATGTCCCTAGGACGAACCCAGGAATCAATGACCACCGGCCGGCGCGCGCTTGAGCTGGATCCGGTCGATCTGCCCATCAATGCGCACCAGGGGTGGTACTATCTGTGGACCCGGGAACCCGCAAGGGCGATTGAGCCGCTACAGAAAACGATCGATATGGCGCCTACTTTTTCGGTAGCCCAATGGTATCTCGGCCTGGCGTATGAACGGCAGGGGGCGTTCCCAGCCGCGATCGCGCAGTTCCATAACTCCGTTCGCCTTACCGGGGAGTCCGCACCGATGCTGGCACTTCTCGGCCACGCTTATGCGGCAGCGAACCAGAGGAGCGACGCGCAAGGGGTACTGCGGCAGCTTAGTGAATGGTCGCAAGCAAAGTATGTGCCGTCGTATCCAGTAGCAGTCATCTACGCGGCTTTGGGTGAAAAGGACGAAGCACTCGCGCGGCTCGAAAAAGCCTACGACGAGCGCGACGCCTGGATGGACTATCTGGCAATCGATCCGAGGCTCGACGGCCTACGCGTGGACCCCCGTTTTGTAAACCTGCTGCGTCGCATGAAGTTCGCGCGGTAGGGCCGGCGGATGTTCGGCCCGGTGTATACTGGCCTACCATGACGACGCTGCGCAGTATTCTCGCGTCCCTGGCAATTCTCATCAGCGCCGCTGCCGCGCAACCGCTTCAGAAAATCACCATCAATTACCCTACGCGCAGCGCATCTTCCTGGCCCATTTTCATAGCTAAAGAGGGCGGATATTACCAAAAGTATGGGCTCGACGCAGAGATCGTCTTCGGCGTGCATCCGGCCGGAGTCGCGATGGTAATCAGCGGACAGGCGCAGATGACGAATTACTCGCTCGAGACCGCGATGCAGGCGATGGCTCGCGATGGGTCGTTGGTGGTGGTCGGAAGCTGGCTCAACAAGGCCGATTTTGCCCTCGTCGCGCGCAAGGACGTTCCGAGCGTCCAGGCGCTCAAGGGCAAGCGCATCGCCGTCAGCCAGATTGGCGATGCTCCTTATAATTACGCGATTGCGCTGCTGCGGGAGTACGGCATGAACTCGCGCGACGTGCAGTGGGTGCCGGTCGGGACCGACGTCAACGGGCGGGCCGCGGCCCTCGAGAGCGGCCGCGCCGACGCTACCATGCTCACTGCGCCCACCTATTTCAAGATTGAGGAGGCCGGATACAAGGCGCTGACGAACCTCGCCGAGCACGACAACATCTTCGCGGCCACGACTTACCTCATGAAGAGAAGCACGGCATCGGCGAACCCGAAGCTGGTTGAGGCATTGATCAAGGCCCACACGGAAGCGATTAAACGCTTCTATGACGACAAGGATTTTGCCGTCAAGGCGTATATCGCGTATGACAAGCAGTCGCCTGCCGATGTCGGGCGGTTCTACGACACACACGTCGAGGGGAACCTGTTCCAGCGCGTGCCCTATGTACTTTCAAGCGCTATTCAATTCGTCATCGATCAGCAGACCGACCCGCAATTGATTCAGCTCATGAAGGGCTATGACTACAGGAAAGTGGTCGATAACAGCATCGTGGCGCGACTGGTGAAGGAAGGGTTCTTCGAGAAGCTGTTCGGGCCCGGGATCAAGAAAGAAGAGGAGCTCAAAGCGAAACTGGAGTTTCGTTAAATTGAGGAGCCGCCGCTTGGAGCGGCGGCTGAGGACTTTCAGAGTAACCGCGGCTGGTTCGGGAGCTACGCCAAACAATATGTCATTCGAGTACCGTGCCGACCACGTCGGAAGCTTGCTGCGTCCGAAGGAATTGCTCGAGGCTCGCGCCAACACGGCCATCGCGGCGGAACAACTGAGGGAGATCGAGGACCGGCAGATCCGGCGGGTTCTCGAGCGTCAGCGCGACAGCGGATTGAAGATTTTCACCGACGGCGAATTCCGCCGTCGCGGATTCATGAGCGACTTTTACGAGTCAGTGGAGGGAATCGACACTGGCGAAGGAGTGCGGCGTTCCTGGAAAGGCGCCGCGTCCGCCGCGGCAGTGGGCGGCTCCGCGCTGGGCATTCTACCGGGAATCGTCACCGGCAAGATCAAGCAGACGCGGCGGATGGCAAGGCACGAGCTGGAATTCCTCAAAAAGCATAGTCCGGGCGACATCAAGATGACCTTGCCCACGCCCAACCAGTTCCCCGCGATCGCCTATAAGAAAGGAATCAGCGAGAAGGCCTATCGGACGCGCTCCGAGTTCCTGTGGGACCTCGTGCCGATCTTTCGGACGGAAATCCGGGCGCTGGCGCGCGAAGGCGTGAAGTATCTGCAGGTGGACGCGCCGCGCTACAGCTATTACATCGATCCGAAGTGGCGCAAGTACATCCAGGAGGAGATGGGCCAGGACCCGGAACAGGCGCTGGATGAAGCCATCAAAGTGGATAACGCCTGCCTTGAAGGCGTGAGGAAGAAGGGTGTCACGCTGGCGATTCACCTCTGCCGCGGAAACAATCGGAGCCAGTGGTATGCCGAGGGCGGCTATGATCCGATCGCCGAGAGGTTGTTCGGGCAACTGGACGTCGATGCGTTTCTGCTTGAGTATGAGTCCGACCGCGCCGGCACCTTCGAGGCGCTGCGGTTCGTGCCTCGCGGGAAGACGGTAGTGCTAGGACTGATCAGCAGCAAGGTGCCAGATATGGAACCCGAGGAGCAACTGATACGGCGTATCGAACAAGCCAGCCGCTACGTGCCTGTCGAGAACCTGGCGCTAAGCCCGCAGTGCGGATTTGCTTCGGCAATGGAAGGTAATCTCCTTACAGAAGAGCAGCAGTGGCGCAAGCTGCAGTTAGTGGTGGATACGGCGCGGAGAGTCTGGAAAGACGCGTAAATCGGGCCGATAGGAGACCCGCCCCAGCGATACGCTAGACTGTTCGCATGAGAACCGCCCTTCTACTGGCGCTCGTGATTTTCCCAGGTTTCGCCCAGACGCCGGACTGGTCCAAGGTAAATGACGAAGCTCTCCGGTATTTTCAGGCGTTAATTCAAATCGACACCACCGATCCTCCCGGTAATGAAACGCGCGTCGTCGATTATGTGAAGAGCGTGCTGGAGCGCGAAGGGATTCCGGTGATCGTCGCCGCTAAAGATCCGGCGCGCGCCAACCTCATCGCGCGGCTGAAAGGAAACGGCTCGAGAAAGCCGCTGCTGATCATGGGGCATAGCGACACCGTTCGCGTGGATGCCTCGAAGTGGACGGTGCCGCCATTCAGCGGCTTGCGGAAAGACGGATACATTTACGGCCGGGGCACACTCGACGATCGCAGCGACCTTCTGGCCGCCATGATGACGATGCTGCTGTTGAAGCGGTCGAATGTGGCGCTGGATCGCGATGTGATCTTTGTATCGGAAGCGGGCGAAGAGGCGTCAACCGGGCCCGGAATCGATTACCTCGTCAAGGAGCGCTGGGACGACATCGATGCCGAAGTGTGTCTCGCCGAAGCCGGCGGCGTGCGGCGCGTCAACGGCAAGGCTACGTACGCAGTGGTCCAGACTACCGAAAAGCAGCCGAAAGGCGCGCGTCTCGTGGCGACGGGACCTTCGGGCCACGGTTCGCGCCCCCTGCGAACCAACGCCGTGGTCCATCTGGCGGGCGCCGTCGAGAAGATCGCCCTATGGGATCCGCCCATGCGCTTCAACGATACGACGCGCTCCTATTTTGAAAAGCTCGCCAACGTCAGTACGCCCGAGCAGGCCGCCCGCTATAAGGGACTGATGGACCCGCAGAAGGCGCCGGCCGTCCGCGAATACCTGGCGGAGAACGAGCCGGCGCTGTATTCGATGCTGCACACGTCGATCTCGCCCAACATCATTCAGGGCGGGTTTCAGGTCAACGTGATTCCGTCGCAAGCCGAAGCCACTTTGGATATCCGCGCGTTGCCCGACGAGAATATTCCGGCATTCTACGATTTGATGCGCAAGGTCATCAACGATCCGGCCGTCCAGGTGGTGCCGAACACCGGCAATGAGCGGCCCGGCGCGGCGCCGTCGCGCATCGATTCGCCCGCTTACCACGCCGTGGAAGGCGCGTTCCGGAGAATTTATGGCGTCGAGACGCTGCCCTACATGGCAACCGGCGCCACCGATATGGCGTTTCTGCGCGCCAAGGGCATGCAGTGTTACGGCGTGGGCGCGATGGTGGACGAAGAGGATGCCGCGAAAGGCTTCGGCGCGCACAGCGACCAGGAGCGCATTCTGGAAGAAGCGCTGTACAAACATGTGCAGTTCTTCTGGGAAGCGGTAAGGGGCATTGCGGCGAAACAGTGAAGGCCCTGGCGATTGTGTTCCTCGTCCTGGTCGGCGCCGGTTGCGGACGGAAATCCAAACCGGAACCGAAGCCGCTTGCGATCGGGTGGCGGTTCATCGAATCATGGACGGGCCAAGGCGACGAGCAGACTGATTCGTTTGAAATCGAAAGCGGCGCGTTCCGCATCAAGTGGGAAACGAATCATGAGACGGCTCCGGGGGCCGGGACCTTTCGGATTATGGTGCACAGCGGCGTTAGCAGCCGGCCGATTGAACTCGCGGTCGACCATGCCGGAGTGGGGCGTGATATCGCCTATGTGCGGGACGATCCGCGGCCTTACTTCCTGGTGATTACCTCGAAGAATGTGGATTGGTCCGTACGTGTCGAGGAAGCGGTGGCGGGACACCCGTATTGAACCAGCATGGACGCCGACGCGGGTGCTTGCAGAATCCCGAATAACAGGGAGCGGTCGCGTCAGACGGCGCCGATCAGTTCATCCCAGGCGAGGGCATGGCCGAGGGCGCGATCTAATTCCGAAGTCCGGGCGGGGGCGAGGCGGCCGATGCGCTTGACCAGGGCGGAACGCGAGATAGTGCGCATATTGTCGCAATTGGCGAAGCACCGCCGGGGTAGTCCCTCGGAGCGAGCTCCGGCAAGCTGGCCCACCAGACCTCGTACTGCTTCACGACTTCCATTTCCCGGCATTGCACCAGTCGTCGGCTTCTGCTGACGAATCGGGGTGATCCAGATAAGCGCGGCGGGTTCGCGCCTCTTCGGTTTCGAGGATGGCTTTGCGGATGGCCGCGCGGACAAACTCGGCGCGTTTCCGTTTGGCGGTGGGCGCTACTCGGTTTAAAGCGCGATAGGTCAGATCACGTAAGTGTGCAGACCAAGGCGGATATCGAAAAGCGGCTGACCGGCGCGGACACCAAGCGGGCAGAGATCAAAGCCTGGTGGCGCAGGGCAAGTCGCTCGACGACATCAAGAAAGAGGTCGGAGACCAGCCAGCGCCCGGACGAGGCGGCCGCGGACCGGCGTTCGCCAGTTTCACCGAAGTGCTCTATCCGAACTTACCAGGGCGCGTAAACTCGACGTACGAAAACGCACAATCGCGTACGGCATTCCTCCGCTCGACACCGGGCGGAGAAAGACATATAATCTTTTACCGATTTGGTAAAAACAGCTGAGTGCTGGCGCGCCGGCAGGTTCGGCGCGCGAGGATTAAGGCGCGGGCGACTCTGCGTCTCTGGCGTTTATGCGAGATGAGGTGATCCTATGGCAGATACGAATTGTCCGGAAGCGACGCCGACTGGCTTATCGCGCCGGGATGTAATTAAAGGTGTGATCGCCGGAGGCGCGGTATCCTCCGCGGGCTACCTGTTCCGCGTGTCCACTGTCGGTGCGCAAACATCGGCGCCCGGTTCAGTGGAGCGCCTGATCACGCTGACGGTGAACGGACAGCAGCGGCGCGTGGATGTGATGAAACAGGAGACGCTGGCCACCACGCTTCGCTACAAGCTCGGCCTCACCGGCACCAAGCTCGGCTGCGACCGCTCCGAGTGTGGGGCCTGCACCGTCCTCATCGACGACGTGCCGCACTATTCGTGCTCGATCCTCACGCACACGGCGCGCGGCAAAAAGATCCAGACCATCGAAGGGCTCGCCGCCGCCGATGGCAGACTGCACCCGGTGCAACAGGGCGTGATCGAAGAGCAGGGCTTCCAGTGCGCGTTCTGCATGTCGGGCTTCATCATGGCGACCGTCGGTTTCCTGAAGGTGAATCCGAATCCCAGCCGCGCCGAACTGGCGCACGGCATCTCCGGCAACCTTTGCCGCTGCCAGGACTATGACAAGATTCTGACCGCCATGCTCAAAGGCGCAGAACTTTCCAGGAGGGCGTAACCATGCCGGCAAAAGCTCCCGATAACAACAGCCAGCTTCCGAAGCATCCAGAGTATAAGCTGATCGGCAAGAACTACACCACGCCCGATCTGTACGCGAAGGTAACCGGACGCGCCAAGTACGCGGAGGATTATCGCGCGGAGGGCATGCTGTTCATCAAGCTGCTGCTCAGCCCGGTTCCGCACGGCCATGTCCGGAACATCGACACCAGCGAAGCGATGAAGATTCCGGGCGTGAAAGCGATCATGACCGTGGACGACATGCCGAAGCCGAAGGATGCTCTGACCGACCTCGGCCAGCGCATTCCAGCCAACCCGCTCGGCGAGCGGGGGCTTACCAATGATCCGGTATATCAGGGCGAGCCGATACTCGCGGTCTGCGCGGTGGATGAGCTGACGGCGGCCGAAGCCATTGAGAAAATCAAGCTGGATATCGAGCGGCTGCCGCAGGTGGTGGATCCGCTGGTCAGCCTGCGGCCTGGCGGTGCTAATGCCCGCGTGGAGGGCAATGTCTGGACTCGGCCGTCGGTGCCGCCGGGACAGCCCGCGCCCCCGCCGCAGCTTCGCGAATATAAGTTCACCGAAGCGGATTTCGCGGATTACAAGGATGGCAAGCTGCCGATCCCGCACGACCTGGATGACTGGATCAAGAAAAACGATCCGCAGGCCGGCGTCTGGCAATACGGCGATCTCGATGCTGGCTTCAAGAACGCCGCGCTGGTTCTGGACGAAACCTTCGTTACACCGAATACCAGCCATCAGACGCTGGAAACCCGCACCGCCATGGCGTACTGGCAAAACGGCAAGGTCTTTGTGCACTGTTCTACGCAGAGCACCGCACAGACCGCCCCGGCCATTGCGCGCTGGCTCGGCCTGCTCGACGACAAGGGCCAGCCCGATCTCACTAAAGTTGTGGTGATCAGCGAGTACACCGGCGGCGGTTTCGGCAGCAAGATCACCAGCGCCATCTCCGCTATCATTCCGGCCATCATGTCCAAGAAGGTCGGAGCGCCGGTGATGATGCGCATTAGCCGCGAAGAAGAGCACTATATCGGCCGCGCGAGGCCCAGCCTGCATGGGCGCATGAAGGTCGGGTTCGCCAAAGACGGCCGGATCACCGCGATCGACATGTTCGTGGTTTGCGATAACGGCCCGTACGATCCGCAGGGCGATGCCAATAACTCCGGCCGTATGGTTTCGTTGATGTACCAGCCGCCTGCCATGCGCTGGCGCGGATTAACCGTGATTACCAACACACCGCCTCGGATTTCGCAGAGCCAGCCCGGCGGGTTCCAAGGAATCGCTCTGCTGGAGCCGGTGATCTCAAAGGCAGCGCGTAAGCTGCAGGTGGACGCGGTTGCCATCCATCGCATCAACGCGCCGGAAGGCAAAGCGTCGATAGGGCCCGCGGGACCGAATGGCAAGCGGGCATACATTACCAGTTCTTATATCAAGGTCGCGTTAGACCGCGGGGCCGAACAGTTCCAATGGGAGAAGCGCAAGGCGCAACCGAAGCGCAGCGGCACGAAGGTGCGAGGCATCGGCGTCGCCACCAGTTGCTTCGTTGGCGGCTCCATCGGCTTCGACGGCTTGGCCGTCATCAAACCGGACGGGAAGATCTACATTCAGTCGGGTATCGGCAACCTCGGCACCGCGTCAATGAGCGATTGCCACCGCGTCACTGCCGAATTGCTCGGCGTGCCGTGGGAGAAATGCGAAATCACGTGGGGCAGCACCAACAAGAATCTGCCCTGGAGCTGCCCGTCGGGTGGAAGCCAGACCACTCACGCCCACACACGCGCGGCGTACGTCGTAGCAATGGACGCCATCGATAAACTGCGGCAGATTGCGGCCAAGGACATGGGCGGCAAGCCAGAAGACTACGAAGTCAGCGGCGAGCGCGTCCATCGCAAGGGCGGCGGCGGAGGAATGACGCTGGCGCAGGCGGCGAAGCGGGCCATCGAGCTCGGCGGTATTTACGACGGCCACGAGATTCCGAAGGGCGTAAATAAGATGACGGCGATGTCGGCACAGGCGTTCGCCGGCCAGGGGCTCGTTGCCCTGGCGCGCGACAGCATGCCGCGCGACGGCATCACGCACTCGTTCGTGGCTGGCTTCGCGGAAGTGGAAGTCGATCTCGAAACCGGCAAGTACAAGATTGTCGATTACCTCGGTGTCGCCGACGTCGGCACCATCGTTCACCCGCGCGCGCTGGGCGGGCAGATTCTGGGCCGCTCCATGCTGGGCATCGGCCACGCTATCGGCCAGAAGTGGGTCTATGACCAGCACTACGGCCTGCCACTCGCGAAGCGATTCCATCACAATAAGCCGCCAACGATCCTGGATGCGCCCGTCAACATGCAATGGGCCGCACTCGACATTCCGGATCCCGAGACGCCCATCGGAGCGCGCGGCATCGGCGAGCCGCCGGTCGGCGCCGGATGCATGGCAATCATCAATGCTCTTTCGGACGCGCTCGGAGATGAAGTCATCCGCCGCGCGCCCGTCACCGCCGACATCATTCTGGCTTCGCTCGAGTCGGGCAAGCCCGCCGGTGAGCCGCTGACGGCCCACGTTTAGGAAGGAGAACCGATATGGCGATCATTCGTGACATCATGCCGGCATTTGAGTTGTTTCAGCCGGCCAATACTGACGACGCCGTGGCGTTGCTCTCCAAATACGGCAAGGACGCCTGGCCCATGGCCGGCGGTCTCGACACGTTCGACTGGCTCAAAGACCGCATCAAGCGGCCAGGAGTGGTTGTCGATCTCAGCCAGATCAAAGAGCTGAGCGGAATTCGTCCGTGGAACGGCGGCCTCGAGATTGGGGCCACGACCACGCTGACCGAGGTCGTGCGCCATCCCGAAGTGCGGCAGAAGTTCAGCATTCTGTCCACTGGGGCCGAGAGTGCCGCATCGCCGCAGATCCGCAACCAGGGTACTCTCGGCGGGAATATTTCGCAGGACGCGCGCTGCTGGTATTATCGCGGCGGCTGGAAATGCTACCGCGCCGGCGGCAATACCTGCTACGCCGACACACCGACCGCCATCAACCGCGAGCACGCCATTCTGCACGCGGACCGCTGCGTGGCCGTCAACCCATCGGACTCGGCGCCGGCCTTGATCGCGCTCGATGCCCAGATGGTCATACGCAATTCCAAGGGCGAGCACGTGGTGAATGCCGAGGACTATTTTGTTGGTCCCGATATCGACATCCAGCGGCTTACTGTGCTGCGGCCCGGGGACCTGCTGACCGCCATCCGGATTCCGTCCACCTGGGCGGGCGCCACATTCTATTTCGAGAAAGTCCGCGACCGCCAGGTGTGGGATTTTCCGCTGGTCAATGTTGCGTCCGCGGCTGTGTTCTCGGGCGGCAACATCCAGCGGATTCGCATCGCCGTCAATGGTGTGGCCGCGCGGCCGCTCCGTCTCAAGCAAGTCGAAGACGCGGTCACCGGCAAGCCGCGCAATGAAGCGACCGCCGCGATGGGCGCCGAAATCGCGATTCGCGGCGCCGAGCCGCTCCGCTACAACGGTTACAAGATTCCGCTGATGCGCAACCTGGTCAAACGCTCCATTCGCGGCGTCGAGGAGGCAAAGTGGGCGTCATAGAAACCGCAGCCAGTCCGTGGGGGCAGGACGTCCCCATCCATATTTCGTTTTTCTTGATTTGGGTTGCGGCCATCGGAGCCCTGGGTTTCCTCATCGGGCACGCCATCTGGATCAAGTTTCAGAAGGCCGATGAGTATGCGGGCTCGACCCCTGCCGGCGTAGCCGCGCGCATCCCGGAAAAAGTGGAGCGCCACTCGCTGGCGGCGCGCCTGTTCCACTGGATCATGGCGCTGGCCATGCTGACGCTGTTGTTCACCGCGTTCCTGCCCAAGGTGGGCCTCCAGTTTCCCTGGGTGACCTATCATTGGATCGCGGGCATCGTGCTCACCGCGTCGATTTTGTTTCACATCATCCATGCCAGTTTCTTCCTGGACTTCTGGTCCATCTGGCCGGACAAAGCCGATATGGAAGATGCGGGCCGGCGTTGGAAGCGCGCGCTCGGCCAATCCGCGCCGCCGCCGCGCCGCTTCGCGAAATATCCACTCGAGAACAAGGCGTATCACGGGGTAATTGTGCTGGCCGGCCTCGCCGTGATGCTCACCGGCATATTCATGATGTTCCGCGTGCGTACTCCGATCTTCACCCGCAATCCCTATCTGTTCGGCGATATGACCTGGGGACTGATGTACGTGCTCCATGGTCTGGCGGGAGTCGGTCTGATCGGCCTGATCATGGTGCACATCTACTTCGCGGTGAGACCGGAGAAATTCGTGATCACGAAGTCGATGATTTTCGGCACGCTCGACAAACACCATTATCTGGAACATCACGATCCGCAGCGCTGGGCGCCCGAAGGCGTCGCAAAGCAGCAGGCAGAGGCGGCTGGCGACTAGCCGATGCGCCAGGATCTGACGGATCGCGTCAATGCGATTGAAGAGTGTTACGAGTTCATGCTCGCCTATGCGGCGCAGGGACTCCCCGGCGATTCGGGCTCGCAATCCGGCGGCCAGTTGCGGGAATATCTGCGCCGGGCCGCCTTAGCGCTCACCGGACTGGCCGCGGCTTACGAATCCGAGATTCGCGATCCGCCCGCGGCCTATCTGAGCTTCCTGACCGTCTTGAACCGTGATGCCAATGACGCCCTCGCCGCGGTCGAATTGGTGCGTGCCCAGCCGGCGCTCAGTTCCCAACTGATCGACAACCTGAACGCGTCGATTCACGTGCGGGCGCTGCTGACCGACATTTTCCTGATCGACGAAGTTCTCAAAGGCCACGCCTCGCCGGCGGCAGCCCGAACCGACTGACTCACACTCGCCTCAAGGCAGTAGCAAAGCATCACCGGCCATCGAAGCCGCCGCTCCATTCATTGTCCGGGTTGCATACCTGCGGCGATGGCAAACGCGGCCAGATAGGCGTCGGTCCAGATCCTCGGCGTGGGCCGGTTTTGAGCAGTCAGTTTCCGCCACTCTTGTTCCAGAGTGAACGGTTCGGGCGCGAATTGGACGCACTCATGAAACAAGTATGCGGGCGCGTGACCCCCGAATAACAGCCCCGCGCCCCTTTGTAAGGGATAACTTACTCTTACTTTGTACAGCCAATCTGCGCGGCGGGGGAAGTATCCAAACGGGTACCGGGGTCCTAAGGGCTTCAGGCCTACTGTTGCGCTTCCTCCGGAGGAGGCACGCTGACAAACGCGCGATACAGGAGCAGATCGTAGGCAATTTTAAACGCGCCCGCCAGGAAGAACGGCAGGTTGATCAGCGAAGGGCGGCCGAGCAGGATTCCGGCCAGCCACGGCGCGATGGCGGCGCCGGTGGTGCGCGCGACGCCCGTAACGCCCGCGGCGGCCGACCGCTCTTCCGGCCGCACCATGGCCATGGTATACGATTGCCGCGTCGGCACGTCCATCTGGCTGATGCTGAAGCGCAGCAGCAGTACTAGAATGGCCAGTCGTAAATTGGGCATCAGGGGCACCAGGATCAGCAGAATATTCGAGGGCAGGTGCGTAAACACCATGGTTCTAACGAGGCCGATGCGCGCGGCCAAACGCGATGCCAGCAACGCCGAGATTCCGGCAAATACGTTGGCCCAGAAGAAAATTCCGCCCAGCGTCGCCGGGTTTACGTGGAACCGCAGGTAAAACCAGTAGGCAGCCAGGCTCTGCACCACGAAGCCGCCGCCGAACGCATCCAGCGCGAATAGCGCCGATAGTTTCAGAATGACGGGACGCGAGGCGCCGATGCCGAAACGCGTTTTCGCCGATACAACTGAGGATTGTGGCGCTTCGGCCTCGGGAGATAGCTGTCGAAAAAACAGGCCGAGCAGCAATCCCAGGCCGGCATAGAGGAGAACCACCGCGCGCTCGCTGGCGAGTGGGGTGAGGGCGGCGGTCCGCTCCAGTCCCTGCGTTAGAAGCCCGGCGACCAGCGCGCCGGCCGCGGTCGCGAAAGCGCCCGTCAGCGTGTACCATGCGAAGATTTCCGTGCGCGCGCGGTCCGGCACCACGCCGGTGAGCGCCGCCTGCTCGATCGACAAAAACGGGCCCACCTCATTGCCGCTAGGGCTAATCACCCCGACAGTCGCGGCTAGGGTCAGCAGCCAGACCTGCTTCGTCAAGGCGAAAGTGAGACCCGCGCCGGCCATCAGCGCGGCTCCGCTCAGCAGCATCCGGCGCCGTCCGAGGCGGTCGGCCTGCGTGGTCATCCACAGCGACACCGCCGTGTCGCCCAACAGCGTCAGTGTCAGGAGCATTCCGGTTTGCGATTCGCTCAGGCCGAGCCCGGTCAGATAAAAAACCAGAACTACCGAGATCGACCCGTATGAGAACAGGCGGATGAATCGGGTGAGAAACAACAGACGGCCGTCCGGCGTCAGGTTCCGCAGCACGCCGGGTTTGGTTGAAGCGGCGATCACCGCTATTCCGGCAAGCGCGCACGATCCGGCGGCACCCACTGGCGCCGCGCCGCGTCGCCCGCCAGAACTGCCGGCGTCCAGAAGCGGTGCAGCAGGGCCGATGTCAGCCGGAGCTCATTCGCGCGGAGGAATTCTTCAAAGCTGGATTCGTGATGGGTGGCCAGCAGACGCACCCACGCCGTGGTCACCGTCTCATGATACAGGTGAGGCGCCCCGTGATGCTCAGCGAAGCGGCGGATTCCGCTCCGTACCAGTTCCAGCGCTTCCGGCAGGCCCTCCCGATGGAGATGCAGCCACGCCAGACGCAAATGGTCGGCGTGGCGGAATTCCGAATTCGGCAGCGTGCACGAGTGAAAGGCGCGCAGGAATTCTTCGTCCTTCAGATGGGCCGATGCCAGTACCAGGGCCATCTCAAACCCTGGTCAGCGACGCCAGCCACCCAAGGATCGGCGGCCCCATCATGTTGTCGAGCGTGGAGGGTTCGATGGAATCCACTCTCCAGCCGCTTGTGAAGCTCGAGCGTATCTCCGCCTGAGTGATGCGCCGCGGACCTTGGTCGCCCGGCTGCCGCTCGCTGAAGCACAGCATGAAGTAGCGGCCACCCGGCCGTACCACCGCCGCAAGGCTTTTGACGAACGCCGCCCGGTCTTCGTCGCTGAATACGTGAAACAGTCCGCAATCGAGCGCCGTCTCGAACTGTTGGCCAAGCGATCCCAGATCCAGAGCATTCGCCACCAGAAACCGGGCAGTGCGGCCGCGCTCACGTGCTTTGCGCTCCGCAATCGCGATGGCTGTGGGCGCCGAATCCACGCCTACCGCGTCCAGCCCCAAACCGGCCGCCATCAGCGCGTGCTCACCCGTGCCGCAGCCTACATCCAATACGCGGCCGCGCACGGCTCCCACGTCCGCCAGCCGCTGGAACGCCGGCTGTGGCCGCCCAATGTCCCACGGAGGCGTTCCCGCGTAAGATGCCTCGAAGTCGTGCATGGGACGGGGTGCGTCGCTCATGCCTTCATCGTACCGGATTGCGGCCAGGTCAAAGTGCCACGTTGCGCCGCGTGTTCCCGGCGCGTTAAGATACGCCGAGAATCTGTGCGGGGCACTACCGTCGCGAAAGAGGCACATTTGATGACGATGCGCGTGTTGTTTCTGTTGTCCGTGGCTTCGGTCGCGTGGACGCAAGGCCGGGGCGGCCCCGTGAACCGCGATGCGCCCGTGACCGATGTCCCCTTTGACCGCCTCCTGCACGCCGACCGTGAGCCACAGAACTGGTTCACATATTCCGGCAGCTTCATGAGCCAGCGCCACAGCGGCCTCAACCAGATCACCGCGGACAATGCGAAGGACCTCGCGCTGAAGTGGGTTTTTCAGTCGCGCTCGCTCGAAAAACACGAGGTGACGCCGCTGGTGGTGGATGGAGTCATGTACACCATCCAGGGCATCAACGACGTGTATGCGCTCGATGCCGCGACCGGCAAGATGTTCTGGCGCTACCTGTATAAGCCCGATCCCGCTGCGCGCAACTGCTGCGGGCAGGAGACGCGCGGCCTCGCGATCCTCGGCAACAAGCTGTTCATGGCCGCGCTCGACACCACGATCATCGCCATCGATGCCAAAACCGGCAAGGAGATCTGGAAGACGCAGGCCGCCGATCCCAAGCAGCGCTACTCCATGACGCACGCGCCCCTTGTAGTCAAGGACAAAGTGATCGAAGGCGTGGCCGGTGGCGAGTTCGGCATCCGCGGCTTCATCGCCGCATTCGATGTCAACACGGGGAAAGAAGCATGGCGCTTCTACACCGTCCCCGGTCCCGGCGAGCCCGGGCATGAGACATGGGCGGGCGATTCGTGGATGCATGGCGGCGCGCCGGTCTGGGTGACCGGCTCCTATGATCCCGATACCAATCTCACCTTCTGGGGCACCGGCAACGCCGGACCGGATTGGGACGGGAGCGCGCGCCTCGGCGACAACCTCTATAGCAGCTCCGTGGTGGCACTCGATGTCGACACCGGCAAGCTCCAGTGGTATTACCAATTCTCGCCGCACAACGAATTCGATTGGGACGCGACGCAAGTCCCCGTGCTCGCCAACATCCAGTTCCAGGGCCGCCCGCGGCAAGTGATGCTGTGGGCCAACCGCAACGGCATGTTCTACGTGCTCGACCGCACCAATGGCCAGTTCCTGCTCGGCAAGCCTTTCGCGAAAGTGAACTGGGCCAGCGGGTTCGATGAAAAAGGCCGGCCGATCCGCGTTGCCGGCATCGAGCCCACCAAGGAAGGAACGCTGGTGTATCCCGGCAATCAGGGCGCCACCAACTGGTACAACCCGTCGTTCAGTCCGGAGACCGGCCTGTTCTACATTCCGAGCTGGCAGGATAGCTCGTCGATTTACAGCAAGGCGGACACTCCGCCCGAATTCAGTCTGGACAAGAGTTTTAGCGGCGAGTTCCCGCGCCAAGGCCCGGAAAACGAGGACTACGCCACCATCCGCGCCATGGATCCGAGCACCGGCGAGAAGAAATGGGATTTCAAATTAGCCGCGCCGCGCACCGAAGCCGGCGTCCTGACCACCGCGGGTAACGTGCTTTTTAGCGGCGGCCGCGACGGCCAGTTCTACGCGATCGACGCCCGCGACGGCAAGCTGCTCTGGGAAACCAATCTCGGCGTATCAGTCTCAGCGGGCCCCATGACCTACATGGTGAACGGCAAGCAGTACGTCAGCATCCAATCGGGCGCCGCCCTGTTCACATTTGGGCTGCGCTAAAAGGGGGACAGGCGCATTTTCCCCGCGAAATTGCGTCTGTCCCCATTTGTGATACCTTCTTCCCCAGGAGACTCGTCCATGAAGCGCTTGTTCCCGTTCGCCATCTTGCTGGGAATTATCGCCGCAATCGCGGTGCTCCCCGCCTCCGTGAAAGGCCAGCCGCAAGGCAAGAAGAAAGCCGCGCCCACCAAGGTCCGCACCGTCACCATGGTCAGCGGTCTCTGGCATCCCTGGAGCCTCGCGTTCCTGCCGAACGGCGACATGCTTGTCACCGAGCGCAATGGCAAGCTGCGCCTGGTTCATGACGGCGTCCTCGATCCGGAGCCCATCGCCGGTGTGCCGCCGGTTCACTCCGTACGCCTGTCCGGTCTCATGGAAATTCTGCTCCATCCGCAGTTCGCGCAAAATCACCTCGCGTATCTTACCTATACCAAGGACGTCGCCAAAGATCAGGTGGCTACCACGCTGGCGCGGGGCCGCTTCGAAGGCCATCAACTCACCGATGTGAAGGACATTCTGATTTGCGATCCCTGGGCGGGCGACGGCGGCTCCGGCTCGCGTCTCGCGTGGGGCCGCGACGGCATGCTCTACATGACGACTGGCGCGTCGAACGGCAACGCGGCGCAGGAACCCGGCAGTCTTCGTGGCAAGATTCTCCGCCTCCGCGATGACGGCGCCGCCGCGCCCGGCAATCCGTTCGAAGGCCGCTCGGGCTATCGTCCTGAGATTTTTTCCATGGGACACCGCAATTCGCTCGGCCTTGCGCTCAACCCCGTCACCGGCGACATCTGGAACAACGAGAACGGCCCCTACGGCGGCGACGAGATCAACATCATCAAAGCCGGCGCTAACTACGGCTGGCCCAACGTCAGCTTCGGCCGCGAGTATACGGGTCCCAAGATTCCCAACTTCGGCGAAGGTATGACGCAGCCAATTGTCTTCTGGGCTCCCTCCATCGCGCCTTCCGGCATGGCGTTCTACACCGGTGATCGCTTCCCGGAATGGAAGAACAATGTGTTCGTCGGCGCGATGCTGGGCGGGGCCGCGCAAGGCTACCCACATCTGGAGCGCATCACCTTCGATCAGAATTGGGACGAAACCGCGCGCCAGGCGCTCCTCACCGACCTGCGCCAGCGCATTCGTGACGTCCGCCAGGGCCCCGACGGCCTGGTCTACGTCCTGACCGACGAAGAGAACGGCGCGCTGATCCGCCTGGAGCCGGCGCAGTAGCGCTTACCGTAATCAGGCCGTTGGCTCAGGGAATCTGGGTCGCGTGGTCGAGCACGATACCCAGCGGCCGTCCACTCTCTGCCGCGCATAGGTCCAGCGTTCGTTCAATGTCGATCGGGCGCCGTCACTTGCCTTCAATAATTCACGTACAAGAGTTGAAAATCCGGTGTGTCGCCCGTTCGATCTGCGATCCAATCCCTTTTGCAGTAAATTAGCAGATACCTATGAATTTCGTCTTAAGCCGCTGCCTGGTTGTCAGCTGCATATTGTGTGCCGTCCCGCTCCTTGCCCAGGATGCTTCGGAGTGGCCCGCCTATGGACGAGATCCCGGCGGCGCTAAATACTCTCCGCTCGACCAGATCAATGCCAAGAACGTCAGCACGCTGGTGCGCGCCTGGAGCTATCACACGAGCGAACCCGGCGGAACCTGGGAGAACACGCCGATCGTGGTCGGAGGCGTCCTGTATTTCGCCACCCAGAAGAATCGAGTCGTCGCGTTAGAGCCGGAGACCGGCAAGGAGCTTTGGATCTACGATCCCAAGAGCACTCGCGTCTCGGAGCATCGCGGTGTCTCCTATTGGCCCGGCGATTCCAAGACCAAGCCCCGGATCATTCTGGCCACCGAAGCGCGCTTGATCGCCTTGGATGCCAAAACCGGAAAACCCGCGTCGGATTTCGGAGACAACGGCGAAGTCAATCTCAGAACCGGCGTCGCCGACGATTATCCGAATGCGCATTACGCCATCACCTCGCCGCCGGCGATCTATAAAGGCTTGATTATTCTCGGCCCTTCCACGCAGGAAGGGCCCAGCAAGGGCCCCAGCGGCGATCCCCGCGCTTTCGACGCCCGCACCGGCAAACTGGTCTGGCGTTTCCACGCCGTGCCGCGTCCCGGTGAACCCGGAAACGAAACCTGGGGGCCGGACGGCTGGAAAGATCGCTCAGGCCCCAGCGCCTGGGGCGCCATGACCATTGACTCTGAGCGCGGCTTGGTCTTCATTCCTCTCGGCAACCCCGCCGACAGCTTTTATGGCGCCGATCGCAAAGGAACCAATCTCTACGCAAACAGCATCGTGGCCCTGGACGCGGCTACCGGCAAGCTGCGCTGGTATTTTCAAACCGTCCATCACGACCTGTTTGATTACGATATGGCGGCGCCGCCGTCCTTGATTGAAGCCACCATGAACGGCAAGCGGGTTCCCGCCGTGGTGGAGTTCTCCAAGAACGGTCTGCTCTACGTGCTCGATCGCGTCACCGGAAAACCGGTCTGGGGAGTGGAGGAGCGGCCTGTTCCGCCCAGCGATGTGCCCGGCGAACAAGCCTGGCCCACCCAGCCGTTTCCGCTCAAGCCGCCGCCGCTGACGCGGCTGAGCATGACCAAAGACGAAGTCTCGGATATTTCTCCGGAGGCGCACGCCTATTGTCTGGAGCAGTTCGAAAAGTTCAAGACGCTCGGCGCTTTCACCCCATTCAGCATTAAGGAACCGCGCCTCACGTTCCCGAGTTCGATGGGCGGTGCGGATTGGGCCGGAGTGTCGTACGATCCCAAGCTCGGCTACATCTTCGCCAACGCGTCCAATCTGGGCCAGACCGGCCAGATGGTCGCGGCTGAAGCCGGCGCGCCGATGCCTTACCGCAACCAGGGAGCTTACAACCGTTTTGTCGACAAGCAGGGTTATCCCTGCAACCAGCCCCCGTGGGGCGAACTCTCCGCCGTGGATTCACACACCGGCGACGTGGTCTGGCGCGTTCCACTCGGCTCCTACGATGAACTGGAAGCCAAGGGACTGAAAAACACCGGCACCATCAACCTCGGCGGCAGCATCGCGACCGGAGGTGGCCTGGTGTTCATCGCCGCCACTGCTGATGGAAAATTCCGCGCGTTCGAGTCGCGCACCGGTAAGGAGTTGTGGTTGACGAAGCTGGATTCCGTCGGCAACGCCACCCCAATCACCTACCGCGGCCGCAACGGCAAGCAGTATGTCGTGATCGTCGCCGGAGGGCCCGGCCACTTGCGGGGATCACCCATTCGCCCCAGCGATGTTGTGATCGCGTTCGCGTTGCCGTAGACGCCTTCCCTCACCCGCGTGACGGCGCCACTTCAGGCCACGCATGACTCGTGGACGCTTAAGGGCAGGGCCCTCTTCTCGCCGAATGGGAGCGCGATCGAAACCCGAGAGACGGGCAATGCCCGCCATTTCCTCGCGATCGTTTCCGAAGACCGGCCTGCCGTGGGCTATCTATTGAATGAGCAGATTGGCGAGTTGCAAACGCAATGGCCGGATAATTCACACGTGAGGATCTGGGAGAAACCTGGTATCGGGGACTCTGGGGCGGCCCGATGGGAGCGGACATTCGACATCGTAGCCGATCCGCCCACAACAATTCCTTGAGGCCGGCCGGTTTCCCGTTGGTGTCGACCACCTGTTAACTTTCGACGGCATTGTTTTGTTGCCTGGTTAGTTATATCCTGGTCCTATCGATTGGAAATCTGCAGTTGCCCGGGTAGAGGTGTCTTCATGCTTCGGAACTTGATTACAGCAGTCTTTGGGTGCTCTCACGAGAGAACCACGTTTCCCCGAACGCCAAAGCCGGGCTCGTCCTCCACGGAGACCTACGTCACGTGTCTCAATTGCGGCAAAAACTTCGAGTACGATTGGAAGGAAATGCGGAGAGGCAAGAACGCGCTGCCGGACGAAAAGGGCCCGGGGACTTTTGTAGAGACGCGCGTTTGATCACGCCTGGTAAACCGTTTTGCCCCCGACTACCGTCCGCACGATCTGCAGATCTTTGATCTTCTCCTTCTCTACTGCGAACAGATCGTCCGAGAGCACCACGAAGTCGGCTAGCTTAGCCGGTGTGATCGAGCCTTTGATCGCTTCCTCGTGTGAGTTGTAAGCGCCGTTAATCGTGTTCACCCGCAGCGCTTCGTCAATGCTGATGCGCTGATTGGCTCCCCAGGTTTTTCCGTCCCAGCCGGTGCGCGTCACCATTCCTTGGATCGCCATGCGCGGGTCAAACGGGCCCGGACTGAAGTCGGAGCCGGCCGCCACCTGAATTCCCGCGTCGAGAAAAGTGCGATAGGCCATGCTGCGCTTCATGAGTTCTTCGCCGTAGAAGCCGAACTTGTCGGAATTATAATAGGCATACGACGTGAATGCGGCGGGAACCACCCCGGCCGCTTTGATGCGCCGCACCAGATCGTCGTTGATCAGCGTGCAATGCGTAATCTTCGGGCGCGCGTCGGCGCGCGGGAACATCCGTTGCGCCCGCTCCACCGCCGTCATGACCATATCGATGGCGACATCGCCATTCGCATGGCAGTTGACCTGGATGCCCGCCCGGTGCACCCGCTCGATCCAGGCGTTGAGCTCGCCCTGGGTCTCGGTCACGTTGCCTTTATACGGCGGCGTGACCCCCGGATACGGGATGCTGAGCGCCATCGTGCGCTCCGAAAACGAGCCGTCCACTGTGTGCTCGGAAGTGGCTCCCAGCCGGATCCACTCGTCGCCGAATCCCGTCATGATACCGCCCGCGATCATCGCCTCCAACACCTTGCCGTTCGCCTCGTAGCTCACCCGGTGCAGCAGATCGCCGCGCTCCCGGACCTGCTGCAGCGCCGCCAGGTTGCCACCCTCGTGGTGTACGCTCGTCACGCCATAACGTACGAACTGTTTGGAGATGTACGCCAGCCCGTCGCGGTCGCGTTGCAACATCTGCG
>CAZKQQ010000007.1:0-64237 GCA_964554945.1 uncultured Solibacteraceae bacterium
TATAACATGTCAAGCTCCGATTGAACGCTCCGATTGAACGCTCCAATTTTCCGATTCAGCACGGTGTCACAATGCGTTGAGCTTGATTTGGGCCTCATATTCATGCGAATGTCCAAAGGAATTTCACACGTAAGCGGGTGTTGTAGGCGGTGGCGCTCGCACCCATCGCCAAGGTCGCGGAGGCGCTTCGGCCGCGAAGAATCCCGCCCTGCCGGACGCTAGGCTCGACGAGTTGCAACGCGCGATTGCCGATTAATTCGCGACCAACGGCTTTATCGCCATCGCCCCTGATCTTCTCTCCGGCCTTGGCCCGAAGAGTGGGCACTATGATTCGTTACAGCGGCCGGCGGTCTTTGCCACCTATACACTCCCGCGTCGCTGAGTCCTGGTGCTCATCTCGAGTTGCACGGCTCCGGATGCCAGCCGGCTCCATCGGGCTGCTTCTTGAAATTCACGGCCGTCTCGTACTTATTGTTAAGAAATGTTGAGTCCTCAAACGTAGATGACACTACCAGATACTCCGCGCCATCGGGTTCGTGGATCACGTCGTAATACTCCGTCAGAACGCCCTTGTCGCTATACGGGACGCCATTCTTGCGCAAATACCCGGATCGGAATCTGGTGGTCACCACTTTCAGCGCGCCGCTGGGAACAAGCGCCGCGCCAGCAATGCCGCCCGGCCCGGGAACCATATCCCAGGAAGCCTGTGCAACGCCCTGCCAATCCCCGCCTTGGCTCCGCGGCGTGCCGAAGTAGAACCTGCGCACTTGTTGGCCGGCATCGGTTTCGAGCCTCAGTGTCTGTTCGTCCTCCCAAGTGATGTGGATGCGCCCCGGAACCCGCAGGATACTCGGCGCGCCGTAACTCCTGCACTGCTCCCCCGCGGCCTCATCCTTGGCTGGATCCCAGGCATCGGCCAGCTTGCGCGCCTCTGCGTTGAGCGGCAGACCTTGATAGTCTCCTTTAGGGGGAAGGGTCATACGCCAGCGCCAGTCCGTGGTCACGTTGGCCACCCAATATCCGGTCAAGTCAATCGGCGCCGCCGCTTTCGGCGGTTGCGGCGGTTGCGGCCCACGCCCGCCGCGGCCCTGCGCGTAGACACTAAAGCCCACAGACAGAAAAATGATGCCGATGAGCGGGCCACGAATCATGGGGAAGAGTGTAACAAAAGATGTAGTATCTAGAAATGCATTTTCGTGCCGGCCTCATTTTGTCCGCCACCCTGCTGTTCGGACAGAATTCCCCGCCGCCCTCGCCCGGCGCCGACCTTTCCGGTCTGTACACGCCGGACCGCGATCTGGACCCTGGCTTAGGCACTGCCGCTGGAAGACTGGTGGATTATGGCGGCATCCCGCTCAATGAAGCCGGACGCATGTACGCGCTGGCTTGGGACGCCTCGCGCATTACTCTGCGGCAACAGCAATGCGCCGGCTATGTGCCGCCCTACATGTTTGTCGCTCCCGGGAACTACCGCATCTTCGAAGACCGCGATCCTTTCACGCAGCAGCTCGTGTCCATTAACGTGTACGGGCAGATCGCCGAGGGCCAGCATCAGATCTTCATGGATGGCCGTCCGCATCCTCCCGCCTACGCCATTCATACATTTCCAGGATTTTCTACGGGCAAATACGAAAGCAACATTCTCACCGTAGAGACCACTCACATCAAGCGCGGTTGGATCCGCGCGCCCGGCGTGGCGCAAAGCGACGAGGCTACCGTGCGCGAGCACTTCATCCGGCATGGCGACCGTATCACCATTTTCTCGGTCACTAACGACCCTGTCTTTCTCGCCGAGCCATTCGCCAAAGTACAGGTTCTGTTGCGCTACACCAAAGATCCCAATGCCTGGCTGTACGCCTGCGATGACGGCGAAGAAATCCTCGACAAGACCGATGATCGCGTGCCCGCTTATCCTCAGGGAGAGAATCCTTTCCTGCGGGAGTACTCCGAGAAAGCACACGTCCCGCTGCTAGGCGCCTTGGGAGGACCCGAAACGACGCGCCCCGAATTCGTTACCAAACTGAAAGCCGACGCTGACGCCGAAGCGCTAGCCAAGACCCACCCGTCAAATGGCCCACGCCAGGCGAGCCGGGCCCAAGAGCCCAATCCGAATGATGGTGAAATTCACGTGTGGCCGGTCCAAGGCAATGTCTACATGCTCGTGGGCGATGGCGCCAACATGGCCGTGCAAATCGGCCCGCAAGGCGCTCTTGTCGTCGATACTGGCGCCGGCAAGCTGAGCGACAAGGCGATCGCCGCCATCGCCAAACTGACTCCGCGGCGCATCCAGTTCGTGGTCAATACCAGCGTCCATGCCGACCACATCGGCGGCAATGTGAAATTTCACGCGGCAGGCCAGGATCCCAGCCTGTTCGGGTCCTTCTTCTCCAACGGACGCCCCGAAGCAGGAACGACCGCGACCCTTATCGCCCACCAGAACGTTCAGAACCGGATGATCGCAAATACCGGTCCCAACCAGACTTCGGTGGAGGGCTGGCCTACCGACACCTACCTGCGCGACCGCCGCAGAAAGTTCCACAACGGAGAAGGCGTGGAAATCTTTTGGATGCCCAATGCCAGCACCGATGGCGATTCCATCGTGCATTTCCGCCGCTCCGATGTCCTGACAACCGGGGACGTCTTCGACACCACGCGCTATCCGTTTATCGATCTGAAAAACGGCGGCAGCCTTCAAGGTGAAATCAAAGCGCTGAATTTCATCCTGGACCGTACCCTCTATGAGCACGATGAAGACAACGGCACAATAATTATTCCAGGCCACGGCCGGTTGTGCAATGAATTTGAAGTCGCTGAGTACCGCGATATGCTGGTCATCATTCGCGATCGCATCCAGGCGATGATCAACAGGAATGCGACCCTCGAACAGGTGAAAGCCGCCAGGCCCACCATCGACTACGACACCCGCTTCGGCGCCAACGCCGGTCCTTGGACCACTGACATGTTCATCGAGGCGATCTACACCAGCTTGAAGAATCCGCCGCCTGCGGCAAAGTAAGGAGGCAAGATTTATGAAGAGCAATGTCTTTTTGATCGCGTTGTGGGCTTTCGCAGCGCGGGCTCAACATGCGCCCTACTCGCCTTTCACCATGCAACAGGCCGAACTTGGAAAACAACTTGCAGCCAAATCGGCCGAGATCCGAAAACAGATTACCGACCTCGCCGCACCCGCGGAGCCCTTCAAGATCATGGGCAACTTGTATTTTGTCGGCAATGCGAACGGAGAGGTCTTCCTGCTGACCTCTCCCCAGGGTCACATCATGCTCGGCACGGGGGCGGCCAATTCCGCAGAAGCCGTCCAGCACAACATCGAGAGCCTCGGCTTCAAAATGAGGGACATCAAAGCCATCCTGACCAACCACAATCACGGAGACCAGTCCGGCGGTGCCGCATACATGAAAGAGAAAACAGGGGCCCCGCTCATGGCCGGGTTTGCCGAAATTCCGTATATTGAGCACGGAATGTTCAACCCTCCCGCGATTCCGGTGACTCCGGCACCCGACGGCAGGGGCGGCGGACGCGGAGGCCCTCCCCGTTATCCGCCCGCCCACGTGGACCGCGCGCTCTTCGATGGCGATGTGATCAAAGTCGGACCGCTCAGCGTAACGGCCTACCTCATACCGGGCCACAGTCCCTCGCCCACAACTTTCGCATACACCGTGCGGGACGGAGGCCGCAACTACAAAGTGGTTGAGTTTTGCTGCTGGGAATATCCCGACGATCTGACGCAAAACGGTTTCATCACCGAAGCGAGTGTCCGGCATACCTTCGAGACCTTCCGCAAGCTCTACCCGGTGGACATTTACCTCGAGTTGGGCGCTTACGCCTGGGGCGGGGTGCTAGTCCAGCCCTCCGGCACAATCACCGAGCGAATGGCCAAGCTGAAGGCGGACCGCAAGTTGTTCGTCAATCGCGAAATCTTCAATCAGTTCTCGGCGGCCCGCGAGGCGGAATTCGAAGAGAAGATGGCCAGGATCAAGTCGGCCAGATAGCGTCGGCTCAGCGAGGTCAGACGGCTCAGCTATAATTCCTTCGAGAACGGCGCGTGCCTCCGTGCATGGTCTCGCTAATTGTTAAGCAGTGTTAAACACTTGCGTTCGTGAGGCACTGGAAGGTGTATGCGGCAAACATAGAAGTTGCACCGGCGCGACTGAAGGAGTAGTATGCCCGTTGTGTCGAATCGGGTCTCTGCGGCATTGATTTTGGCGTTTTCGATTGGCGCGTATGCCCAGCGCGGCGGGCGCGGTGCTCCGGGACCGCCGGCGGCCCCGCGTGCGGCCGCGCGCATCGATATCACGGGCTACTGGGTGTCGCTGGTGACGGAAGATTGGCGATACCGGCAGTTCACGCCGCCGAAGGGGGATTACGAATCCGTTCCTTTAAACCCGGCGGGGCGAAAGGTCGCGGATGCTTGGGACCCGGCTAAAGATGAAGCGGCCGGCGAGCAGTGTAAGGCTTACGGCGCTGCCGGGTTGATGCGCATGCCTACACGTTTGCATATCAGCTGGCAAGACGACCGCACGCTGAAACTGGAGACCGACGCGGGCACACAGACGCGGATTTTTCATTTCGAGCCAACGCAAGCGCCCGGCGGCGACTGGCAGGGAGTATCGGCGGCCTCCTGGGAGTACCCGCGGCCGCCAGTTTACTCCTCGTTCGGTGGGCTCGATTTTGGATTTCCACCGCCACCTGCTCCGGGCGGATCTCTCAAAGTAATCACGACCAAATTAAAACCTGGATATTTGCGCAAGAATGGAGTGCCGTACGGAAGTGGCACAGTCATGACGGAATATTTCGATCGCTTCGACGTAACCGGTGGGGAGACACTTTTGTTAGTCACTACGGAGGTGGTGGATCCCGAGTACCTGGCACAGCCATTTTGGACAAGTACTCAGTTCCGGAAACAGAACGATGCTTCGGGCTGGACTCCGGCACCATGCCTGTCACGATGAATAAACAAATGAGACTGGAGCTTTTGTTAACGCTGATCTGCGCCTCGACGCTTTCTGCACAAGGGCCGCCGCCAGGCGCATTCGCCATAGATATTACGGGTTACTGGACTCCGGCCTTGCATGAGGACGGCCTGGAGCGGGGCGGCGGTCCGGAGATCGCGGATTACGGCGGGTTCGCTTTGAATGAAGCAGGCCGGCTGTTCGCGTTATCTTACGATCCGTCCCGGCTGACACTGCGCCACCATCAATGTGACGGCTATGTGATGCCGTACCAGATGCGGGCCGTGGGAAATTTTCGGATCTGGGAAGATCGGGATCCACACACGCAGCAGCTGGTTGCCATACACGTTTGGGCGCAGACTACGGAGGGCAACCGGGTGATCTGGATGGATGGGCGTCCGCACCCTCCGGCCTGGGCGCCGCATAGCTTTACGGGATTCTCCACAGGGCAGTTCATCGGAAACGCCCTAGTGGTCCGGACCACGCATCTGAAGCAAGGCTGGCTCCGGCGGAACGGTTCTCCGGAGAGCGACCAAGCCACCGCGGTGGAATTTTTCGTGCGCCACGGCGACCATCTCATCGATACGACCGTAGTGACCGACCCCGTGTATTTAACTGAGCCCGAGATTCGCAGCAACGACTACGTCCGCCAGCCCGCCGACCCTCACACGTGGCTATATGCCTGCGATGACGGAGAGGAGATTACCGGCAGAGCTCCGGACGCGGTGCCCAATTATCCGTTGGGCAAACAGCCATTTGCTCGGGAGTATTCCGAGAAATATAAGCTGCCTTTGATTGCCAGTCTGTCTGGGGCGGAATCGATCTACCCCGGCTACGCGGCGAAGGCCCGGAATGCGACCGAAGCCGAAGCCGTGGCCAAGCTGCTTCCGGCGCCGAACCAGCGGCCGGAAACAAGCCGGGCGCAGGATCCGGAACCGCACGATGGGGAAATTCATGTGCTGCCGATTCGCGAACACGTCTATATGTTAGTCGGCGACGGCGGAAACATAGTTGTGCAGACCGGTGATCAGGGCCCATTTGTCGTGGACAGCGGGGAGGGCAAGTTATCCGATAAGGTGATTGCCGCTATCCGCCAGCTAAGCGAGAAGCCCATTCAGTTCCTGGCAAACACCAGCGCGCGCGCTGCCCATGTTGGAGGGAACAGCAAACTGGGAGCGGCTGGTGCGGATCCCAGCCTGCCCGGCTCCTTTTTCGATTTGCAATCGCCGGGACGGGCGACGGGGCTGTTATCCGATCCGGCGCATCATGCCACTCTGATCGCTCATAACAATGTGGTGATTCGCCTCCAGGCGGCGAAAGCGCCGTCCGATGCCATTCCCGCAGATACCTATCTGGAGGAACGCAGGCGAAAGTTCCACAACGGGGAATTGGTCGAGCTGTTTTACCAACCCAACGCGGTGACCGATGGAGACAGCATTGTTCACTTCCGCCGTTCCGATGTCATTGCGGTCGGCGATATCTTCAACACGACGCAATATCCGTTTATCGATCTTCAGAGCGGCGGCAGCGTGCAGGGAGAGATCCGGGCGCTGAATGACATCTTGAACCGGACCGGGTATGAACACGATGAGAACGGCGGCACGTACATCGTCCCCGGACACGGCTATTTGAGCGACGAGCACGAGGTCACGGAGTATCGTGACATGGTGGTCATCGTGCGAGATCGAGTTCGGGCGATGATTGACTCCGGCGCCACCTTGGAGCAGGTGCAAGCCGCGCGCGTTACGGCGGATTACGACACCCGTTACGGCGCCAACGACGGCGCTTGGACAACAAGCAAGTTTATCGAAGCAGTTTATCGGAGTCTGAAGCAACCGCCGGGGAAGCCGAAATGACGATCGCTCCGGGGCTGTGTGCCGCGACTCTGGCTCTTCTTATAGTACCGGTTGCACTACCCCAGCCTGCTGCTCAACGGCCGCAGATGGCCGAAGATGTTTTTAAGAATGTACAGATTTTAAAGGGGATTCCCGTCAACGAGTTCATGGACACGATGGGATTCTTTTCGGCGGCTACGGGTCTGAACTGCACCGGGTGCCACGTGGCTGAAAGCCTGCAGGACCTCGATAAGTTCGCCGAAGACGTTCCGCGCAAACGTACGGCCCGCCGGATGATCACCATGGTGCAGGGCATGAATAAAGCGAACTTCGGCGGCCGTCGGGCCCTCACCTGCTACACTTGCCACCGCGGGACCCAAGTGCCGGAAGTAATCCCGAGTCTGATGGAGCAGTACAATGTTCCTCCCGAGGACCCGGACCGCATCGAGATTGTCCCCGACGGACCCAAAGAGCCTACGGCCGACCAGATCTTGGACAAGTATATTGCGGCGCTCGGCGGAGCGGAGCGCCTGGCTGCCCTCACGAGCTTTATCGCCAGGGGTACTATTGAAGGCTACGACACGTATCATGTGAGGGTCCCGCTGGAGATCTACGCCAAAGCGCCTAACCAGCGAAAGATGATCTATCACACGCAGAATGGCGACAGCACCAGCATTTTTGATGGGCAGAGAGGCTGGCTGGCCGCTGTGGACAAGCCTCTACCTCTGCTGGCTTTGCTCCCGGGCGCCGAACTCGATGCGGCGAAGTTGGATGCAGATCTCTGCTTCCCCGGCGGTGTCAAGCGCGCCTTGAGCCAGTGGAAGACCGGATTTCCGGTAACGACCATTAACGACAAGGAAGTCAATGTTATTCAGGGTACCGGCGCGGGCGGCTCGCGCTTCAAACTCTACTTCGATGCGAAGACCGGCCTTTTGGCGCGGCAAGTCCGCTACACGGATACGCCGGTCGGCATGGTTCCGACAGAAGTAGACTACTCCGATTACCGTGATGTAGCCGGTGTCCGGATGCCCTACAAAATGGTTGTCACGTGGACCGACGGCCAGTCTAATATCCTGTTCACAGATGTGCAGCCAAACGCCGCGATCGATGCCATGCAGTTCACCCGGCCGGCGCCTGCCGTTCTAAAACCAAAAGGTGGAGCGCGATAAATACGCGGTTCTATCGGCGCACGGCTCACTTCAAGCGACTGATTGAAGAAGGGCGTCGGCAAAGCCAATGGGCCCAGCCTATGGTTACCTGCTCACCCATTAACTAACACGGGGCCCCTTCGGCCGCGAAATCGGTTTGACTGACGGATGGTGGCCAGATGCTGCGCCTCTTGAAGTTCGGGCAGCTCCATTCAGCAAACTTTTTTCGACTGCGCTCTTTAGAACTGAACGCAGCCAAACCGTTCCGGGATCGCGGTCTCGCGATGCGTGCCATTGCATCGATTCCTCTAGCCGTGGAATCTCGAGGGGCGGTGCGATCAGTTTTAATGGCAGGTACCGCTGATAGAACGTCGCTAACCGGCGGTGCAGCGTTGCAATTCGCGATGTGCCAATGAGGAGCTGAGGCACGAGGTTGAAAGCGGTCGTTATGACCTCGATTTTGCGCTGATGGCCAAAGCGCTCCACGAACCACTCGTCAACACTCGGCAGCTGTTGCAGCCTCCCGAACCGAACCACTACATGTCCGAGGCTCAAATAAGTCTCAAGCGCAAGATCACGCTTGATTCGGGTATTCCCAGACCACGCCAGGCAGGTGAACTCATCTTCAAACAGCGGTTGGGACGGATGTTCGGGTGACAGGTATCTGGTGGGCGTGACAGCCAGATCAACTTCACCCCTCTCCAGCGGTTCAGAAATCACTTCTATGTTCGAAACGAGCTCAAAGCTGACACCGGGAGCAAGACTCTCCAAGCGTGGCAGGGCTTCCGTCATGACTACCGTCTGCACGTAGTCTGACATCATTAGGCGAAATTTCCGTGTCGATGTCGCAGGGTCGAAAGCCGGGCTGCTGTTCAGGATGGTCTCGGCACGCACCAGGAAATCCCTGACGGGCTGGATTAATCCCTCTCCCCGCGGAGTAAGCTTCATCTTTCGCCCAACCTGCACCAGGAGAGGATCATGGAACGCTTCCCGCAGGCGGGCTAGTGCACCGCTGGTGGCGGACTGGCTTAGGTGTAAACGCTCACCCGCACGGGAGACGCTCTTCTCGGCGATGAGGGCGTCCAGCGCCACCATGAGATTTAAGTCTAGACCGTTGAAATCCATTGGAAGGCATCGATCGGCTTGGCCGATACATGGAGCCGAATGAATCTATGATACAAGATCCCGGCGGCGCAGCTGGGGACTCGAAGGCACTGGGTCCAGCGCGATCGAGGATGAGGTTACAATGTCACTGCGCCCGCTTCGGCCACCGGGTGTCCTGGCCTCTCGACCGCGACTTCGGGCCTGTCTGAGGGGTGCCGCGGGATTGGCGTGTTACCTCTCTAGCCCTCGCGGGCCGAGCGTGCCCGCAACTCGGGCTCGCTTGAGGCCTCTGCGTGAATGTTGAGCAGAGTGCGAACCAATTCCGGCGTCCGGCCGCGTGCCATCCCACACTCCGTCGCGATTCCGAACTCGGGCACGTACTTGGCGGCGGCTTCGATGCGTTTCTTGGTTGCGCCGGCGCCATCGACGTGAACCAGCCCCAAGATGACCTCGGTTGTGGGTAAGAGCGACAAGTTCCGCAGCGGTTGAAAATACTCCTCATCTGAACGGTCGATGGGAACCGGCATATGGATATACGTAATCGGCCGGTCGATGGACGAGGCCAGCAAATTCGCGAATTCAGTCAGCTTGCCGGCATCAGCTGGTTCCACGAAATGCTTGGCGTCCCAGTCGCCATAGCATAAATGAAACCCGAGCTCGACGTCATTAGGAACCGCCGCTGCGAGCCGCTTCATGCGTGCCTCGATTTCGCCGCGCAAGTCCTGGAAGGGATTGCGAATGAAGGGCCACCTCCCGTCCCACATGACCATTTCGATGCAGACATCCCACTGGATACATAGGTCTTTACGCGGGATGGCCCGGCAAACGGTCTCGACCTCCCGGAGCATGGCATCCTCGTAAGCTCGCTCAACGACCAGCGCATCGCCGGCTCCCACGAACGGATTGATCACCGCGAGCGGCGTGGGCAAAGACACTTGGAATCGGACGTCTCGCGGCAAATAGCCTTGCTGGCGCGCTACTAAAAAGTCCTGGTAGGACGCGCGTGCCTCGCGTGCATAACCCAGTTCCGGAAACCGAATGGCGCTGGGTGCCAAACCTTTGGCAAGTTGCAGAGGCAGGAAACCGGAAGTCTGGTTGGGCTGGCTCGCATCCGCTTTGAGGAATGGCAGCGACCGAAGCAACGGGTATTGCCAACTGATCCCCAATCTGCGGCCGCCGGGCTCGCCATCGGGGACGCGGCGCAAGCGCCGACCGAGCACAGCTCCTGCAGTGCGGAAAACCTCGTCGACACTATCAAGAGCGATACTGCCGACGAGATGGACCTTTGTCGGAACCATGGTTCAGGCGCCTGCGGGAACCGGACTGCGACCCGGAGCAAGGATCTTGTTGGGGTCAACCCCCTTGTCAATGACGACACCAAAGAACGGGAACATCATCTCTTCCCAGGTCATTTCGCCATAATAGACGGTCTTGTTGGGGTTTGGATTCCACTTATTGTTGATTGAGTTGTCGTAATGGGCATCCACGCGTAGCTTGGTTCCCTTCGGAACCTTTACAACAGTGTTATATCCGAGCTGCCAGTTGAAGTCGTAATGCGGCACACTCAGAACGACTTCCTTCCGGCCATCCGGATAAATGAGGGTATAGGTCATATCTTTTCCGCGGACATGCATGTGCGGCATCATATAGACGAGTTGTACGTCCTGATTAAAGTTGACCTCGGCCGGCGGACTCTGCCAATCAGGATTGTTCGGTGGGATTGCGAAAAGCTTCGGATCGATCGGCGCCGATGTGCTCAACGAAACGTACCGACGCTCCGGAGGCTGTTTAGCGACCGTGAAACCGATCTGAACATGATCGGTAACGGCCGTGCCATTAGGCGTATAGTGCAAGTTGATGGTGATGTCGCTTCCGGCTCGAACCAGCTTGGCCGCGCCGAAATCGCGGTAATCAGCAACGGGATTCCCCGGCAAGTAGCAATCTTCCGCCATACTGCGGAAGCGGTGATTTGGAGTGCCCGGCCCAAATGTCGGCCCTTGCCCCGGGATCGCGCTTCCCTCATCGTCGCGAGGCTTGTCGTCCCAGTACGGCTTGAAATACTCGACGTCGGGAGTATGCGGGTTAAAGCCGAGGCACATGTGATGCGTGACTTCGCGATGTTCAGGCCGGATTTGCACCGAGGTAATCCACGTATCCTCCTTGAATCCAGTCGGGACAGTGATCGAAACCCATTCGATCACGTTATTCCTGGGGTGCGCAGGAACGTCATAGCTAGGGCCTTGAACGATAATATCCGGTTTGATCTGCCACCCATCCGGCCACTTAACGGGCGGCGGCGCATCCTTCGCGTCTCCTTCGGGGGCGCCCGCATCCGCCCATTTTGCGATCGTTTCGATCTCGCCCGGTTTCAGCGAACGATCATTCAAGAAGTGCCCAAACTGCGGATCGGCAAACCATGGAGGCATTTTCCGCAAAGCCACAGCGGTCTTCATGGCTTTCGCCCAGGGCCGGACGTCCTTGTAGGTCAAGAAAGACATCGGCGCTATCTCGCCGGGCCGGTGGCAGGTTTGGCAGTTCTTCTGCAAAATTGGCACAACGTCCTTGTGGAAGGTCGCGGACGCTGAATCCGCGGCGGCCAGCGTACCTGCACAGATGATTGCGGCGAGCAAGGCATTCCTTGGCATGAATCCTCCTGGCTATGGTCCAGCCGGCACCCAGTATCGGTTCAGTGCCACAACCTCGTCAAATCGATTGTTCCTATCGACGATAGGGCCACGCTATCGCGCTTACAGCGTCGCATTGACCGCATGGATACGGACCATTCAGCAAACCAATTTTGAGAAGCCGCCGAACATATAATAGCGTGGTAGCGAAAACCTTGTGCTGAGCCGGAAACTAGAATACCTCATGGCATTGGCCAAAGCAGGCCACTTCGCGCGCGCAGCCGTGGCCTGCCATGTGTCCCAGCCCACTCTTTCGGCAGCCATTCAGCAACTGGAAGCCGAATTGGGAGTGCCGATCGTCAAACGAGGGCAGCGTTTTCAGGGCCTCACGGAGGAAGGGCGACTTATTATCGAAGCCGCGCAACGAATGGCAAATGAACGGGACCGTCTGCGACAGCAGCTCAGAAATCGACACGACTCTTCTTCAGGCACGCTTCGCATTGGCGTGTTAGGTTCGGCCGTGCCTCTGTTGAAGAGCTTGACTCTACCGTTCTGTAATCGTTTCCCTCATGTGAATCTGAGCGTTATGCTACAAAGCCCTTTCGGTGTTCAGCAGGCTTTCGAAGCATCATCCCTGGATGTGGCAATCACGTATTTAGACCAGCGGGTTCGCCGTCATTGCCGTACCCAGGTTTTGTACACCGAAGAGTACGATCTTCTCATTCGGAAGGGCACGCCTTTCTCGGGGCGAAAGTCTGTGCCATGGGAAGATCTGACAAGACTGTCTCTCTGCCTCCTATCGCCCGACAGTCCCATCTTCGGCAAGTCGGAGTCCGAGGTTCTCGCCAAGCTCCTTACAAAGGCTCCTCATATCGTCACCAACGCAATCTGGATGGTGATGGATCATGTCAGAACTGGAAAGTGGGCTTCGGTTCTTCCGAGGCCGGTCCGGATCATGGTATCCGACGATAGCGAATTAGAAGCGATTCCACTGCCGAACATCGGGAAGGCCCCTTCGGTAGGGATTGCGATCTTTAAGCGAGAACCAGCTTCTCCGCTGGCCGAGGCTTTCTTCGAACTGGCGACATCGGATAAGATTTCGGCTGAGTTGCGGGCGATTCTCGGAATTCCCGAGGCCCCAAAGGGCGCGAGGGAGGCAAGAACGCTTCCGCAAACGGAAATGATGGCCAATCGAAGCGACAAGCGATCTTGGCGCTATCTTGTGTGAAGGACTTTGCCCCTTTTTTCGGCGCAGGCGTCGGCGAGTTTGCGGCCTTGTTCATTCAGCACGACTCCCGTATAGTGGCCTTTGACCGGAGTGCGGGCAACATCGGCAGTCCTCTGGAACTCAGATGCGCTCGCACTGAATCTGTATAATGGTTGTCCCGATCATAGCTATGCACCATTCCGAAAGCGCACGTATTCGCATTACCAATACCAACCCTCCAAACAAACGATTTTACAGATGGACCCGGCGCGCATATAGTCTGTCTGAATTCGCTTCCCCCCGGCAAAGCCGACAGCAGGGTAGTAGAGTGCCCGCGTGCGAGAGTTTAGGGGGGATACCATGAATACCAGGCGCATAGCTTGTATGGTTCTTGTTGCGAGCAGCCTGGCCTTTGGCCAGGAAGTGGCTCAGGTCAGCGGTCTCGCAACTGATCAGTCCGGAGCGGTGGTTCCGGACGTGCAAATCACGCTCACGCAAACCGAGAATGGGGTGAAGCGCTCGGCGATCAGTGACACTGCCGGGCTATACACGATTCCAAACCTGCCGTTAGGACCCTACCGTCTGGAAGCAACGAAGATGGGGTTCCGGACGTTCGTGCAAACGGGGCTCGTTCTGCAAGTGGGCAGCAACCCCAGCGTCCCGGTGACTCTGGGCGTGGGAAATGTGTCTGAACAAGTCGTAGTGGAAGCGAATGCCAGTCAGGTGGAGACGCGGAGCGCGGGCGTCGGTACAGTTGTCGAGACTCAAAAGATTCTCGATCTGCCACTCAATGGCCGGCAAGCGACTGACCTGATCCCGCTGTCCGGGTTGGCAGTGGTCACGGCCGCCACCCCGCCTACCTACACCATGAATACGGGACCGAGTATCGCGGTGGCCGGAAGCATGAGCTGGAGTGTCCAATACAATCTCGATGGCGCGCCGCATGTCGACACTTACGTCGGCACCCCGATGCCGCTTCCGTTTCCCGATGCGCTACAGGAGTTCAGACTATCGACCAGCACTCAAGACGCTTCGAGCGGGGGACACTCGGGCGCGGCCGTCGATGCCGTAACGAAGTCCGGAAACAATTCTCTTCACGGAGACCTGTTTGAGTTTTTCCGCAATTCGAACTTGAACTCGCGCGACTTCTTCGCCTCAGGATCGGACGGGCTGAAGCGCAACCAATTCGGTGGCACGTTTGGCGGCCCGATCGTCAAAGATCATCTCTTCTTCTTTCTCGGCTACCAGGGAACTACGATTCGCCAGAACCTCGTGAACGGCGCCGCGTACGTTCCCACGGCGGCCGAATTAAATGGGGATTTTTCACAATACATTGCGGCGGGGTGCCCGAGTGCCTCGGCGGTGGCGAACTCCCCGGCGGTCCTAAGTCATTTCTCTGGACCATTCACGATGAGTCCCGCGGCGATCAAGATCTCTTCCTATCTTCCCAAGAGCAGTAATCCCTGCGGCTTTGTTCAGTTCGGTACTCCGGTGCATCAGAATCAGCATCAGGCCCCTCTTCGGATCGATTACCAGCTGAGCCCGAAGCACAGCCTCTTTGCGCGCTATATGCTTACCCGGATCGATACGGAAGTTCCTTATAACATCACGCACAACATACTGGCCACCAACCAGGTAGGCCAGGATGATCAAGCTCAGGCGCTCGCGTTGGGAGATACTTACCTGATCGGTTCTCAGACCGTAAACTCATTCCGCATTTCCGGAACCAGGGTAGGCGCGCGAACTCCCGGCGCTATCCCCTTCCGACCTCAAGATGTCGGAATGAACTTCTATAGCTATTACGGGTTTGTGCCGATTCTGATGGCCGGGGCCGGCTTTAATATCAATTTCCCCACGAATTTCGCTGTCGGTTATGACACGGTGACGAACTTCGGCGCCAATGACGATTTGACGCTTGTGCGGGGATCGCACCAGCTCAGTTTTGGCGGCAGCATTTCCCGGTCGCTGCTGAATGCCAGTTCGAATGCATGGAGTCAAGGGTTTTTCGTATTCGCCGGAATCTTCGGCACACCTCTGATCGATTTCTTAACTGGAAATGTCGTCAATTTGCACCAGGCGAACCCGAATCCCGATAATGTCACACAGAACCATTTCGGGCTCTACGCTTCCGATACCTGGAAGGCTACTCGCACCTTGACTTTCTCGTACGGTCTCCGCTGGGACCCGTTTCTTCCCATGTCATTCAAGCATGGCGATACCTACACTTTCAGCCTGAGCAACTTCTACAACAATGTCCGCAGTAAAGTAGTCCCCGGCGCTCCTCCGGGATTACTCTACGTGGGTGATGCCGGCGTCAACGGCAAATCCGCGATGAACAACCAATGGGGACACCTGGAACCGCGAGTGGGAATCGCTTGGGACCCCACCGGCAGAGGAAAGACCGCGATCCGTATGGGCGGCGGAATCGCCTACGACTTCATTCGGATGGACATCCACGAAAACACGTCTTCGGTGGCGCCGTTCCGGATCACCGTCGTACAAGGTTTCTCCGGGCCGGGTTCGCTACCGCTCGACAATCCCTACGCGAATTATCCGGGAGGCAATCCGTACCCGTTTAACTACAATCCCCAGAATCCGGTTTACCCGACACTTCCCTATCAGGGATTCCTCCCCGTCGACCCCAATTTGAAGACCTCGGCGCAGTATTCCTGGAACTTCGGGATTCAACACCAGTTGACACCCAGCCTCTTCCTTTCGGCCACGTACGTCGGGACCGAAATCGCTCACGTCTGGACCGGAGTGGATCTGAACCCGGCGATCTGGCTTTCCGGGAAGCCAGTCATTGCCAGTCCCAGCACCGCAGCCCAGTTCGGGCAATGCGCGGCTCTCCAAGCAAACTGCGGAGGCAGCGCAGAAAATTTCCGGCGCCTCCTTGAGATCTCGAATCCTTCCGCGCCGAATGTGAATACCTACGGTTCCATCACTAGCCTGGATTCCGGCGGCACTCAAAACTACAACGGCCTTCTGCTGAACTCGCGCTGGCAGGCCGGCCGGAGCTTGAACCTCGGCGCCAACTGGACGTGGTCTCACTGTATCGGTCTTCCGGCCAGCAATATTTCCAATCTCGCGGCAGTCTATCCCCATCAACCTTATCAAAATAATGGCCCGCAGAACCGCCACCTGGACATGGGAGATTGCACCGGCAATTCGTTGGACGTCCGGCACGTGGTGAACCTGACGTCGGTGGTGAACACACCCCAGTTCTCGGGCGCATGGGCGCGCCGGTTGGCGTCTGGGTGGAACATCTCCACCATTTATACGTGGCGTAGCGGGCTGCCGGTCACTCCGCAGTTGAATGCCAGTACCGACAACGCACTGAACGGATTCGCTCCGTCCGGCGCGAATCCGATTCCCCAACGTCCCAATCAAGTGCTGCCCAGCTTATACGCGACGAATCAAGGGCAGTCCTGTTCTCCGGCTCCCTGCGTCAGCTATCTCAATCCCGGCGCGGTTAGCGTTCCAGCGCTCGGCACCTACGGCAACATGGGGATAAGCACGATTCGAGCTCCGGGGTTCTGGGAATGGGACCAGGCGATCACCCGCCAGTTCGCGATTCGCGAACACGCGCGGATGGAGTTCCGGGCGGAAGCCTTTGACGTCACGAACTCAGTACGATTGGGTGCCCCCAACGCAACAATCAGCGGCACCTACGGCCAAATTACTGGCGATCAGCCCACCACCGGAGCGGGCACGGGCGTGAGCCCCGGCACAGGCGGAAGGATCATTCAGTTTGCGATAAAATTCCTTTTCTAATGCGCGGCGACGCGGACATACGTATTTTCCGATGGCCCGTGATAGGGGCTGCTTGTGGGACGCGGTCCTCGCACTTGTGGGCCCAGCCCGCCGCCCCTGGGAGTTGGGCACTGGAAGGTGCGGAGCGCCTGGCGGCCCTCACCAACTTCATCGCCAAAGGCACTATCGAAGGCTACGACACTTATCATGTGAAGGTCCCGCTGGAGATCTACGTCAAAGCGCCCAATCGACGCAAGATGATCTGTCGCACGCAGAATGGCGACAGCACCAGCGTCTTTGATAGACAGAGAGGTTTCTCGATTGATGCGAAAGTAAACTGGAGGAATTATGACGAAACTCGATAAGATTGCGTTCGCCCTGGGTGCGGGACTTCTACTTCTCCCCGCGCTGAGCTGGGGACATCACGGGAGCGCGATTTCCTATGACACGGCTCACCTGTGGACAACCTGGGCGACTGTGACCGAGTTCAACTATTTGAATCCCCATCCCTCGATGACCTTCGATCGAGTGACGAAAGATGGGAACACCGAGCACTGGGTGTCCGAACTGCTCACGAATCCATCGGAACTGGTACGCGCAGGCTGGACCAAGAGCCGGAGCATGGAAGCGCTGAAGCCGGGTACCCGGGTGAAGCTGTATATCGGGACTTCGCGCGCCGGCGGCCTTAGCGGGATCGTCATGAAGATCGAAAATGAGCAGGGAGAAAATATTGTCGGCACGCGTGCGAATGCAACCGGTGTGGATATGGATGGGGTTCCGGGTGGACTCCAGCCGAGTGGTGCGGACAAACTGCCCGGTAAAGAAAACTGACAGGTCAAAATTATGGCGAAACACAGCTTGTGGTTCCGGCTTATCCAGCGCCTCACCGCCGCGGGCTTGGCGGCGTTTCCGCTGATTCTGTTGGCCCAAGCGCCAGGCCGGGGAGCCGCGGCAGGCCCCAATCGTGGGAAGCCGGAAGACGCGTTCATCTCATCGGACAAGGACACACGTCCGTACAACAAGCGTGACTTTAACGGCCTATGGAGCCGCAACCCGCAGCAATACGGGCTCCCCGCCTGTGCGGAATGCCGCGACCCCGGACCGTGGCCAGGCAACGGGTACGGTTTCCACGGCACTCCGCCGCCGCGGACGCCAGAAGGCGAGAAACGGCTAATGGCGAGCAAGCCGGGCCGCGGAATCGAACTCGGGACCGAAGAAGCGATGAGGCGGACCGATCTGGATATCGGGCTGCGCCGCGCGGTTTTACCGGCTTTCGGAAACGATCCGGAGGCGCGCTGTGAACCTCTCGGCCTGGCACGATTGATTACGTTCTCGGGCGGCGGGGCCACCATGGAGATGATTCATTCGCCGGCGAACGATCGGATCATCCAGCGTTTTGAATGGACCTGGGACAACCGCGAAATCTGGATGGACGGACGAAAGATCCCGAACATCGATGATTACCTGCCGCGCTACAACGGGTACTCGACCGCCAAATGGGAGGGCGACACCCTCGTTGTCACGTCCACCGGGTTCGATGACCGGCAATGGCTCGATCAGTACGGCTACCCGATCAGCGATCACGCCGTATTGGAAGAACGCTGGGACCGCCCCAGCCCCAACCGCCTTCGCGTGCAATTGACGCTTACTGATCCAACACTTTACACACAGCCGTGGAAAGCGAGCTTGAAGGTCTGGGGTCTTGTTCCGAAGGAGAAGATGGCAGTGGCTGGCTGGTCTGGGATTCTGGAAGATCGCTGCGTGCCGTCGGACGAATCGCTGTTCAACAAATTCCGCGATCACGCGGCTGGCAAGAAATAGACCCGGAGCGCATTACAATACTCTCGCTGCCGAAGAACAGGCGAACATCGCAGATTCTCAAGCGGAACCGCCAAGTCTTTCTTGCCATCCAATCCGCGCCAAGCATGTGGCAGTTGTGTTTGAGCCGCTACAAAGATTTCATCCATCGTGCTTCGGGCATTTGGAGCTGGGCCTGGTTAACCGAAATTCGGAGACGGTTCGAAACCGAGTTTTTGGCTCCAAGCGGGACTCGAATTCATTGCCCAAAGGTTGAATCTAAGCAATCCAATTTGAAGAGAGTGACACCGCTCCTGCATTTTCTTTGGGTAGCGATGGTGCGGACATTTGGAGCTCTCGGTTGCGATTCGAGCTGGAATGCCTCTGGCACATCACGATACCGGAGGGTGCTCAGATAAAAGCAGAGGCTGAAAGAACCATCTTGGATTCAGTCGCGCCGACGAGCGGCAATGAGAAGCCACGGGCTCTGAGAATACATCGTGAACAGGCGGAACGTACGCTCCATATTCCCAAATAGTGGCACGAGCCGTGAATTCGAGTTTACGGCGAGAGGCATCCACATCAAACCACGCAGGGCGAGGACCTCGAACCCCGCTGCGGCGCAGGCCTCAACGTATCTTCGAGTGTCCATCACATATTCGATCTCAGGCGCGCGGCCGAGCATTCGACGGGCAGCAAATCGCCAGCTGGCGGAGTTCAGAACAGTCAGAACGAAAATACCGTCCCGTCTGAGCAAGGTATGCACCCGTGCGATGGCCTGCTCGAAGGGAATCCTGTCGAGGCATTCGATTGCCAGAGCGCAGTCAAACTGGCTAGAAATATCGATCTTAAGAAAATCGCCGAGTAGGAGCTTGGGCTTGGCATCGAAACAGCGCTCTTCCAGTGTGTGAAGGCTCGGCGGATGCATGTCATTCACCGTCACCTCATAGCGGTCATTTAGAAGTTTCGTTGCGAAGCGGCCACTGCCGCCACCAATATCCAGCACGCGCGCGGGGGCGGGGGGGAAGTGCGCACGTATAAAATCGTACTCGATCCGTGTTTTATATGAGCCCATTCGATTGGCATAGCCAATCGGATTTGTTAAATCCCACAGGACAGCGCATTGGCTTTCGGAGGGCGATCGATCTACGAAGGTTGGCGAATCCAATTGCATTTTCGCTCTGTACGATTTTATATCCGACCGTCTCGCTAGCAACTGACTTTTTTTGGGACTCCTCGGTGATTTGTTAGGGTGAATACTTCTTTACTGGTTTCTGATCCCAGGCCATCGCGAGCTAGTTCCCGAAAGCCTCACGCCCAGAATGAAAGGACAAAGAGAGGCTCGCGAGGCAGGATTCGATACGAGCTGACAGTCTGCGACAACGCAAAGGAAGAGGTGCGGCCGTTGTTCTTCAGTGAGGCCACGCGTCTCACAGTCATAGGTGAAGCCCGGGAATGCGAACGTAAAAACGCTCTACGCGGATCCAGGCGCCGTCGCGCATAGTCCTGACTTAGGCAGAACGTTTGGCGAACTCAGATGATTCTTTGATCGCGCCCGTCGCGCTTAATGCACCACCTGCTGCCAGGGGATGAAGAGGTCTTTCTGCCAAATATGAAAGTCCTCCTGGGTGATGATGCCGTCGTGGTTCAGGTCCATCCGGCGATCCGTGATTTGCTGCCCGGATTGTCCGCGCGCCGCCAGCAGGGCCGTGCGATCGGTGTCATCCAGGACACCGTCGTCATTGAAGTCACCCTGGAGCGGATTGAACCCGATCACAAAAGGATCGTGATCGGCCGCCGCGAATTCGTTGCCGGCGTAGTAGGCGGCTTGCGCGGCCGCGCTCTTGCTGGCGCTGTCCAGCGCCTCCAGAGCGGACGGCTCATCCGCGTTTATGTGAAGTTCGGCGACCCCCTTAACCAGCGGCAAGGCGGCGCCATTCACCAGTCCATGATCCAGATAGCCGGCCTGCGATCCGAAATTGTAGGAATAAGCCTTCGGCCCCAGCAACAGATCAATCAAATCGGTATAGCCGCTGCCAAGCAACGCTTGGATCGGATCTTCGCCGACATAGGAGTTGAAGTCACCGACCAGGATATATCTGCGGTTGGCGCCGGCAGGATCCGACGTCGGATTCCCAGCCAGCCACGTGCGGACGTTGTTGGACATGGAAAGGCGCATGCCGTTGCAGTTGCCTTGATAGGGATCGTCATTGCCCGCGCCGCACGCCGAACCCTTCGAGCGGAAATGGTTGACGACAACCGTGAACGTATCGCGGGCTGCGCTCGGGCCCGTCACCGCCCGGAAGGTCTGGGCCAGCGACGGCCGGTTCTGATCGTTTTGGTTGTAAAGCGCAGCTAGTCCGACCGGCGCTACTGTATCCGCATTGTAGATGAGACCGCTGCGGATGGAGTCGGTCCCGTTATCGGCAACCTGGTTTCCCGGGACGAGATTGGTCAAAGTAATGGTGTCGATGAACTGGTAGTTCTTGCCCGTGGCGGCAGCCAGCGCCGAAGTCAGATCCGCGATTGCCGAATTGGTATAAACGCCGCCATTAGTTTGCCCGTTCGCGAAATTCTGAAGTTCGCTCAGACCATAGATATCACCGCCGGCCTTACTTAACTCCGTGACGATCTTGGTGCGCTGATTGGCAAGCTCGGTCGGCGTCGCGGCGCCGCGGCTGCCAAGAGTGGTGAAGAAATTCAGGACATTGGCGCTGACAATCTGGATGCGGGCCTGTACTGAGGTAGCCACCGTTGCCGTATTGGGACGCGGATTCGGCGAATTCGAGAATGTCACCGCGGTGGTCGGTTGTATGCGGTACGAGCCAAACCGGTCGTCCAGAATACCGATCAGCGGGATCGGGGTGTTGCCGTTGGGATTGACCAAGGCCCCACCGCGCAGCGTGTTCGTGTCGCTGAGGCCCGGCGATGGATACGGAGCGAGCCCTCCGCCGTTCAGATTGGCACCGGACGAAGAACTGGAGTCGTCGAGCGCCAGGATGCTGCGCTGGTTGAGGTCGGCGGCCGCGGCCCATGTAATGCTGTTCCCCGGAGTCTGGGTGGGTTGATATAACCGGCTCGGAGCCAGGTCGATTTGCCCGAACTGGCCTAAGTTGAAGTTTCCGGTAACCACTAGTTGCTGATTGATGCGCACCAACATGCCTTCATAGCTTTCCCAATCGGAGACATTGGCCACGGGTAGAGAAACATCCACGGGCAACGGGAGCGCATTCCCGGAACTGCAAACTTGAACGCTGCTAATAGAACTGATCTCCGTCAGGCTGGAACCGCTATTGATGAACTCCGCGGCCTTGCCCCGCACGCGAACACGGTCGCCAGTACTGACCGGACTTGAACTGAAGACAAAGATGCCGTCCGAGGTTTTGGGATTGCCGTCACCGGTGTCCTGGATGTAGAACCCCGACAGCAGACCCGGAGCCTGTAAATCGGAGGTCACGAGGGCCTCGACATCGACCGTAAAACCAGCCAGGGGAGTTGTGAGTCCCGTGCCTTGAATTGCGCCGATAGGCGTGGCCGCGGATCCACAGGTGGAATTCAGAGGCAATAAAACCGTGAGCCCCAGATTGAAGTTAGTCGAACGGCTTTGGTCGTCCGTAATGGAGCACGGCAGCCAGTAGCTTCCCAAGCCCGTACCCGCTCCGACTGTCGTCGCATAGTTGAACGTTGTGCCGCTCACTGACAATGGCTGATTCGGCAGGCCGCCAATGCCGCTGAGATTGCAGGTGATGCCGAAGCTGAGCGAGAGCGGATTGAAACCCGGGAGGATGGTCCCGCTGAGTGTGATCGCATCGCCGGGCGCTGCCGGGTTCGGTGCGATCGATCCCGTTACGTTCGGCGGCGTGGGAGCGGAACTGATAGTGGCGGCGATGCTGACATCGTCAATCGCCACCCCGTCATCCGAATTCGGTGTATCGACATCGGTCCAGCGGATGAAAAGCGAATCGCCGGGATTGATCGACAAGCCCGAGATCACCGCGCTGATATGCGTCCGGCAAGCGGTGGAATTGCCGTTCGTCGCTCCAGCTGTCGACGAACAAGCGTTTCCCAGAGAGGCGAAATTGAGTCCCGGGACATTCGTGTACGTTCCCGTGCTCAAGCTGCTGGCGGAGGTGCTGTACGCGAAGGTGAGACCGTCGCCGGTGGTCGCGGTATTGCCGCGGCGCCACATCTCGCCATTAAAGTCAATCGCCAGCGCGGTGATCGGCCCGGAGGCATTATTGGTGAACTTCGCTCCAAAATAGATTGGCGCGACGGTTCCACTGCCCACGCTGCCAAGAGCGCGTTCCGTGCTCCCGGAAGCGCCGAAGCTGTAGGCTCCCCCGCCGGCGCTCGAACCGGTACCGACTACATAAGAGCCCTCAGCCGCCGCACCCGTACCGATTTCCGTCAGATACCAGCCCGCCGGCAGCGCATTCGAGGGAGACGTGCTGTTACTAAGCGTGTCGAAATTCTGAAAAATCGGTGTTGTGTCGCCGATCGAGACAGCCCCCGAACCGGAGCCGCCATTTGCCATTGCGACGACGCTTCCGATTAAAAACACGGACAACAAGAGACCTTGCGTGCGATACGTCTTCGTGATCACGACTGTTTTCCTCCACCACACGGTGAGATATCACTAAGGAGAATAGCATCCAGCACTCCTAAATGGTTAGGATTCGGAAAAGCTAATAAAATTGTTCCCTCGACGATGGATCGATAGGTCCATTCGTCCAAGGACCTTGATGGTCGATGATCCCGGATCGCAGGTGCGCGCGCTCGGCCCGTATTTAGCCGCCCCGTATTTAAACCGCCATAGAACTGCAATCCGCAGATGTTGTCCATCTGTCCTCCCCAACTGTCAAGAAACTAGGCACGTCTCAGAGGCGCGACGATTGGCTTGATGGCCGTGAAACCGCAATTGCCGATCACGCACGGACTTGCATTCGGTCTGCTGCTGCGAAATGAGGTGTGGCCGGGGCGCGAGCCGGTCGCCTACTGCTTCATTCCGCGCTGCCAGAGCGCGCACAGAGCCGTGTTGTAAAGCGCCAGGGCGGTAGTGATCTGACCGAGGTGATTGTCGTGCGTCGAGAGATAGGCGGCTTTCCGTGCCACGTCGGGATGCAGATTTCCTTCCGTGGAGCAATCGATCACCACGGATCCCTCTTTGACGTCACGCACCAGATCGGCTTCGGACTGCGCGGGAAACGCGGTTACCACAATGTCGGCGGTCTCCAGATAGACCTTCCGATCCTCGGCGCGCGTCTGCGGATGCACCATCACGGCGGTGGCGCCGATGCGCATGAGCATGCTTTGCAGAGGGATGCCAATGCGGGGCGAGCTATTGAAGATCACTGCCGACGGACCCATCTGCAGCGGGTCCCGGGGAAACATGTTCTTGACCTCTTCATGCTGGTGCAGCAGCGTGAGAATCGCCTTCGCCGTGCACGGCACCACGCCTTCGTACTTCTCTTCTTCGTCCACAGTTTTGATATTGAGCGCCATGCGGCCGGTGTTTTCGACCGTCAAGCCTTCGATATCCTTTTCCGGACGCACACGCCGCAAAAAATAATCTTCGGTTTTGCCGAAGGGCGCGGGAAAAAAGATGAAGGTGCCGTAGATCTTGTCGTGGACCTGCGCGCCCATCAATAGCAACTCGAGCGCATCGGCGCTCGTCGCTTCCTCAACGCGGAAATCGAGACCATGGCGGCGGAATTTTTTGCCCATGTAGCTGGCATACCGGAGGCAGCCGCGGTCCGCTTCCGCGTTCGGCAGGCGAGGCAGAAACGCGGCTACGCGAATCTCCGAACGATCCAAGCCGGTTTTTTCGACTTGCACCAGCTTTCGTTCCGCCTCCGAAAATACGTCGTTGGCCGCAGCAATGCAGTCCAGGCGCTTGGCAGCCGGCACTTCGCGTGTCCAGCTCATATCGGGAACGAACGAACCTTTGGCCGAGGGCGCTTGTATCGTTTCCAGAGAATTCATGTCCTGAGTAGATTATCGCCCGAATTGGAGACACTGATGCCGAGCGTTGCCGGCCGGTCACAACGTGCAACGCGCGGATTCCCGTGTGGCGCGCGCTCCGGATCCATCGCTCGATTACATTGCGCGGCGACTAAAGGACTTTCCATACCAGAAAAAGCGTGCCCAAGGCGAATCCGGCCGCGGCCTGATACTCCTGATTCTTCCTGTATAGAGACCACCGGAAGGGAGCACGCGACGCAGCCCCGCGAAGTCGAGGCCATAGAGCAGGGACGGCTGCCGCATACGCGGCGTACTCCGGAAACAGCTTGCGCAGGTGCTGCTCTTCGTTTTGAATCACCGGCAGGTAGACGAAGAGGAAGACCGCGGCGAACAAGACGGCGAGGCCGAGACTGCGCGCGGCCAAGGCAAGACCTGCCGCCACGAGGAGCGTTCCGACATAGAGCGGGTTGCGCGTGTATGCATAAGGACCGCCGGTCGCCAGTTGCTGGTTCTTGGCGAGACAACCGGCCGCCCAGGCGCGCAGGGCCAGTCCCAGCAACGCGACCGGCATGCCCGCGCCGAGCGAGGAGGCCGTAGGCTTCGAGAACCAGGCAAACGCGGCCACCAGGAGGAAGCCGCTGGGGACACGAAGGCGGGCGATCAGGTCGGCGTAGCCCTTCGGAAAGTGAGGCATCAGGTCAAACAGCCGGCCGAGCGGTGACGCTGACCCAGGACAGACCGCAGCGCTTCGAAAACCTCGTCCGCAGAAATGCGGGCCATGCTGGGATCGATGGCCGAACCGCGCTTGTAGGTAGTGACCGCTTGGGAGCAGCGAAGCACGTGCAGCGAGTCGCCGTAGGGACCGTTGCGCGCCGGATCGGTGGGGCCATAGATGGCGACGCCCGGCTTCGCCAGCGCGGCCGCGACGTGCAGAGGACCGCTATCCACGCCCACCACGGCGGCGGCGCGGCGGGTCGCATAAATTAACCCGGGCAGGCCCGAAGAATGCGCAACGGCGCCATCGACGCTGCGAAAGTCCGGCCGCGCAGAGTCGGGACCGTCGAGGACCAGCGGCACGCGAAGTTCGCGCCTGAGCAGTCGCGCGAGCGCCTGATAATTCTCGATCGGCCACTGCTTGGCCCGCCAGCCGGCCAGCGGTGAAGCCAATACAAAATCTCCGTCGGGCAAAGGCGATTCTGGACGGCCCGGCGGAAGCGGAAACTTCCTCACGGCATTAGCGGCCCCTGCCGCCGCCGCCAAATCGAGGTTCTGATCGACTACATGAGCCGAGCGGCTCACCGTCTTATTGGAATAGAACAATGCGGCCGCGCGCTCGCGAATCTGGCTCTGATGGAACCCGAAAATGCGCTCCGGCCCTGCCGCGGAAGCGACCAGCGCCGATTTCAGCAGGCCTTGAAAGTCGACTGCAAAATCATAATGGTAAGACCGAAGCTCGCGCCGGGTTTGGAGCAGGCCCCGGGGGCCTTCCCGCCTCAAGAACACGACACGATCGACGAAGGGATTGTCTTCGAGCAACGCCGCCCATCTCGGTTCGACCACCCAGGTGAGCACGCTTCCCGGAAAACTGTGTTTGAGCGACGCGACGGCGGGCAGGGCGTGAACGATGTCGCCCATGGCGCCAAGCCGGACGATCAGCATGCGACGGCTATTGGTGTTGGCGACGTTGAACATCTTCGATCAACCGCTTCCTGCGCCCGAGGTCCGCGGCTTCCAGGCGCACGATTTCCGCAGGCCGAAGGCGCTCGATGAGTCTGTCGAGGTCGTCATGCTTCGCAGTCACCACGTAGTCTACCATGCGTAATGCTGCTACTAGTTCTGCACGGGACTGGCCGTCAAGCAGTTCGCCCGGGTATGTCACGAGTGCCACCAGGAGCTTCGCCAGCGGGGTACGATCGCGCACCTGCTGCAGTTCGCGCGCGTGCTCGGCGAGGAGCACGTCGAAGTAACCGGTGACCAGCGTGAGCGGTCGAGGGAGACCTTCCACCGCACGCAGCGTCAGGATCTTGCTTCGTGTGTCCACGCGGGGACGCATTCCTCCCAGAGTTGAAGCGCGGCGGCCGCCACCAGGTCGGTGGTGACGCGCGTCATGCAGCGGTGATCGATGGGACACTCGCGCAGCAGGCAGGGACTGCACTCGGCGTGCGCGCGAACGACGCGCGCCGAAGGGCCGGTGGGGCCGGTAGTCGTATCGTCGGTGGCGCCGAATACGGCCACGGTGGGGACGCCGAGCGCAGAAGCCACATGCATCGCGCCCGAATCGTTGGTGAGAAAGAGGCGGCACACAGACGCCAGCTCAATGAACTCGGACAGAGTGGTTTCACCGGCGAGGTTGCGGCCGCCGGTGTCCGCCGCAACACGGTCGCAGAGGCCGCGCTCGGCGGACGATCCGAAGACGAGCACCGGGCCGGAGAGCTTCTGCGCGGTCCCGGCAAACCGCTCCGGGAGCCAACGCTTCGCATTCCCGTAGGCGGCGCCGGGACTAACGCCAATTACCGAACCGGTGATTCCCAATGCGGACAGACGGCGCAGACCGGCTTCGCGCGCGGCTTGAATGCCATCGAGCCGGATGGCGGCGGTCCCGGGGAAATGTTCCATGAAGCCGGCGCGCCGCAGCAGTTCCAAGTAGTAAAAGCGCTCGTGGCGCGGGATCTCGCCGGGCTCGGGCACTTCAATGGCGCGGGTGAGCAGCAGCCGGCGGGCGTCCCGGTTGTATCCGATCCGTTCGGGAATGCCGGCCATCCAGGAGATCAGAGCGGCATCGAACGCGTTCTGCAGCAGGATGGCGCAGTCGAAGCGGTGCGGGCGCAGTCCGGCGGCGAAGGCGCGCTTGGCGGCCAGTCCGCGCGCCGGGTATGGGATCACTTCATCGACACTGGTCTCTCGGGCATAGAACTCGGCCACCGAGGGACGGGCGACCACCGTGACACGCGCGTGCGCGAAGATCTCGCGAATCGAGCGCACGGCCGGCAACGACATGACGGCGTCGCCGAGCCAGTTGGGGGCGCGCACCATCACTTTTGAAACCGAGGATGGATTGAAACCCATCGCTTCATAGAATAGCAGCGCGGCAGGTACGCCTCGCCTGCGGCCCGGCAGCCTCTTGAGGAGCCAAGGCAGTCCACTTTGACTTTTGACTTTTGCCTTTTGCCTTTTGCCTTCTTCATACTTAAGACTATGAGCTTTCGGTTGGCGGTCAACTACCGGCCGCGCGGGGATCAGGAAAACGCTATTGAGGAATTGACGCGCGGAGTGCGCGACGGCGAACAGCACCAGGTTTTGCTGGGCGTTACCGGCTCCGGAAAAACATTCACGATGGCGAAGGTCATTGAGGCGATGGGGCGGCCTTCCCTTGTTTTGGCGCACAACAAAACGCTGGCGGCGCAGCTCTATCACGAGTTCAAATCGTTTTTTCCGGAGAACGCGGTCGAGTATTTCGTCAGCTACTACGATTACTACCAACCGGAAGCGTATATCCCTTCGGGCGACGTCTACATCGAAAAAGAGGCCACCATCAATGACGAGCTGGACAAGCTGCGCCTGTCGGCCACCAAGTCGCTGTTCGAGCGGCGCGATTGTGTGATCGTCGCCAGCGTGAGCTGCATCTATGGCTTGGGCTCTCCGGAAGCTTACTACGGCATGCTGCTGATGCTGGAGAAGGGGCAGAAGATTTCACGCAACCAGATTGTGTCCAAGCTGGTGGAAATCCTTTACGAACGCAGCGACACGGATTTCCGGCGCGGCACGTTCCGGGTGCGCGGCGACGTGATCGAGATTTATCCAACCTATGAAGACAACGCCTACCGGATCGAACTCTGGGGTGACGAGGTGGAGAGCCTGGCGCAGATTGACCCGCTGCTCGGCCAGGTGAAACAAACGTACCTGCGGCTGCCCATTTATCCGAAGACCCATTACGTGATGTCGGAAGAGACCAAGCTCAGCGCCATGGACAGCATCCGCGAAGAGCTGGCGTGGTGGCACAAGGAACTGGAGAAACAGGGGAAGACGATCGAGGCGCAGCGGCTGTACCAGCGAACCATGTTCGATCTCGAAATGATGAAGGAGATCGGATACTGTCACGGCATCGAAAATTATTCGCGTCATTTTTCGGGGAGGCTGCCGGGCGAGGCGCCGCCCACGCTGCTCGATTATCTGCCGCACGATTCCATCATGTTCCTGGACGAAAGCCACCAGACGGTGCCGCAATTGCACGGCATGTATCATGGGGACCGCTCGCGCAAAGAGATCCTGGTGGCGCACGGATTCCGGCTGCCGAGCGCGCTCGACAACCGGCCGCTCACCTTTGAAGAATTCGAGCACCGGGTCAACCAGTTGGTTTATGTTTCGGCCACACCGGGGCCATACGAATTGACCAAGGCCGCCGGCGTAGTGGTGGAACAGATCATCCGACCCACCGGATTGGTCGATCCGGAAGTGGAGATTCGGCCGGTCAAAGGACAGGTGGACGATCTATTGGGCGAAATCCGTAAACGCGTCGAAGCGAACCAGCGGATCCTGGTGACCACTCTCACCAAACGCATGGCGGAGGATCTGTCGGAATACTATTCCGAGGTCGGGGTGCGGTGCCGGTATTTGCATTCGGAAGTCGAGACGCTGGAGCGCATCAAGATTCTGCGCGATTTGCGGCGAGGCGAATTCGATGTGCTGATCGGGATCAACCTGCTGCGCGAAGGGCTTGATCTGCCGGAAGTGTCGCTGGTGGCCATCCTGGATGCGGACAAGGAAGGCTTTCTGCGGTCGGCGGGATCGCTGATCCAGACCATCGGGCGCGCGGCGCGGCACATCGAAGGCCGCGCGATTCTATATGCGGACGTGATGACGGATAGCATGAAAAAAGCCATCGGCGAAACTTCGCGCCGCCGTCAGATCCAGGTGGAATACAACGAGGCCAATCACATCACGCCGCAATCCATCGTCAAACCGATCGATATGAGCCTGGTGGCCGTGGCGGAGGGCGACTACGTCACCGTCGAACTGGAAGAAGACGACGAGGTCGATAGCCTGACGCCGGAGCAACGGGTAAAATTCATCAGTGAGCTCGAGGAGAGAATGCGCGAAGCCGCGCGCAAATTCGAATTCGAAAAAGCGGCGCAGCTTCGCGATCGCGTGAAGACATTGAAGGCTGTCGGCTGATCAGAAGATCAGCTTCAACTGATAGCGGATCACGCGGCCTCCGCCATCCATGAACTGCGGTTGCAGGAAGCGGCCGCCCGGCGAGTTCTGCGCCGATGCGGAAATGGAACCTGCTCCCGGAGAGAACGGGCTGATGCTGGGCACGCCATACTGCGGATGGTTCCAGATGTTGTACATCTCCGTCCGGAATTCGGCGCGAAGCCGCTCCGCGATGCGAATGCCCTTGAAGAAGTTCACGTTGAAGTTGTTGATGCCGGGCAGATGCGCGGTGTTGCGTCCCAGGTTTCCGGTGGGCGCCGGCGTGGCCGCGCCCGCAAACGCCGGAAGCGCAATGTACATGGCGGTATTCGGGTCGATGGACGGACTGCCGGGCACATCGGGATTGACATACTTCGTGGGGCTCGAGGCGTTATACTGCGCGCGCATTCCCGGCGTGCCGCTCGGGTTGAACATGGGGCGGTCAAAGTTGCTCCCGATGCCGTCGGCGTCCGGTCCGTTGGTTACGGTCACCGGGACTCCGGCTTCGAAAGTGGTAACGCCGGAAACCTGCCAGCCTCCGACCACACGTCCTACGACCCCGTTCTGTTGTTTCTGCCACGGCAATTCATAGACGTAACTTAACGTAAACCTGTTCCGGCGGTCTAACTGCGACAACGACCGGTCCGCATGCAATCCGCCGTAGATCGACGGAAGCGCGGTGTTCTGCGGGGTATTGCTTCCGGTGATGGAGAACACGTCGTTGGCATTGTCGATGTTTTTGGAGAAGGTGTACGACGCCTTCAGCAATAGGCCTTTGGCAAGCCGCCGGTCCAGACCGACTTGCAGGGAATTAAAGTTCGAGTCGCCGCCGTTTGTGCGGGTCAGGCGCGACCCCTGGAGGTTGTCAAGACGCCCTGTCAGTGTCGCCGTCGGATTGGTATTGGCGGGAGTGATCCGCATCGAGGAGGGGACAAGCGGATTGAAATCCTCGTTGGCATACAGTTTGGTTCCCTTCGAGCCGACGTACGATACATCCAGCAACAGGCCGGAGGGCAACTCCCGTTGAATACCGAATGACCACCGCTGGTAATACGGATTCACGAGATTGCCGATGATGAGGGTTTGGCTGTCGGTTGGCGCCGGCGCACGCGCCACGGTCGGAAGCAGAGAACTGAGATTGGGGAGGCCGCGGGGATTGGCGGTGGTGGCCGTGCTGTTCAACAGCGTTGCGATGACGTTCGGCGTGGCGGTGGCCGCATTGGAAGCGATGTTATTAAAGAAGGAATCGTAGCCGATCTGGTAGCCGGTGCGAATTACGGATTTCTTATTCCCAAACAGCGTGCCAAACAAGCCGCTGGCCGCGCTTGGCGAGTAGGCGATGCCCACGGCCGGGGCCCAGTTGTTCTTGTCGGGTTGGACCTGGTTGGGTTGGCTGTAAGGACCGGTCAGCGTGACGGGATCAAGATTGAACAGGCCGGAGTATGCCGGCTTCTTCAACGTGTTCATCGGCGTTCCGAAATATTCGTAACGCACGCCGAGCGTCAGAGTAAGGTCGTGCGTGGCCCTCCAGTTGTCCTGGAAGAAGTACGCTTGGCGCGTATAGTTCGGGTAATAGGCCGGGCTGCCGAAATCGCGCTGGACGCTACCGCTCGATCCCCCAAAGTCATCCACGAAGTTAGCGAAGTTGCTGAAACCGGTGGTAGTCGAATAGGTGATATTGCCGCGTTCCACGATAGGGGCAAACTGCCGGGTTCGTTGCTGGGTTAAAGTTAAGCCGCCTCGAAGGCTATGCGTGCCGCGCACGTGGGATACCGTCTCCTGCAGGATGTAATTGTTTGGAGTGCGCCCCTGGGGCAAGTTGGTTTGAACTCCGATCGGAGTGATGCCGCCTCCAATCGTATAGAGCGGCATGGTCTTGCCCAACGGGTTGGTTGTATCGAGAGGATATTGCAGTTCCGCTCGATTGAATCCCAGCCGCAATTCGTTAGTGGTGGTGGGAGAGAACACATGGGTTTCCGACAAGAAAACGTTCAGTGTCGGATATACGTAGCTGGTCCCGAATCCTGGGAAGAACGACGACGCGCCACCATTCGGCCAGTTAATCGAATCGCGGATGACACGGCCGGATAACAAATCACGATCGCTGATGGTGTGATCAAGCCGGACCATCCACTGCCGGTCCAGATAGGTGTAGCCGAAATCCGAGATCTTCGTGCCGAATTGGACGTCCGGACGGCCGCTGCCGAGAACGGCATTAAAGGGCTGCGAGTCCGCCACGGCCAACCCGGCCACCTGCCTGTACAAATCCACGTTCTTGTTCGTGCCTTTGGGGAACAGGCTGTCAAGCGTCACCCAGCCTGCAGCCGTCGGCGTGACCAGATTATTGCTCGAGGAGCCGTGCTGGCGCTGGTCCTGGAACGACCCGAAGAAGAACGTTTTGTTTTTCTTGATCGGACCGCCGAAAGTGAACCCGTACCACTGCTCGGTGCCGGGCAGCGGCTTGCCGTGCGCTACGATCGCCGGGCTCAGTGATTGGGTGTTGGTGATCGCGTCATCATTGGTCACATCGAGGAGATATAGCGCCGTTCCGTGGAACTCATTCGTGCCGGATTTGGTGATCGTGTTGATGACACCACCGCCGGCGCGGCCGAACTCTGCGTCGAAATTCGTGGTCTGCACGGAAACTTCGGCGATGGCATCCGGGTTGGTGATCTGGAAGAGCTGACCGGCCACCGAGACATCGTTATTTTCCGTCCCGTCCACCATGAAATTATTGGAGCGCCCGCGCCCCCCATTCACCGAAAATGAGGCGACACCGGTGCCGAAACGGTTGGTACTCACGCCTGGGAGGGTCAAAGCGAGTTGCGCCGGGTCACGGCTGGCAATGGGCAGTTCCGCGATCGCGGCGGCCGTCAAATTGGCGCCCCGAGCAACCGCCGAGTATTGCAAGGTGACCGCATCAGCGGCCACGTCAATGACCGACTTCGATTCCCCCACCAGCAGCTTGATGTCCTCGGCCAGCGTTTGCCCGCCGTCAACCAAGACCCCATGATGAGTGTACGTTTGGAATCCGGCCATGGTCACCTTGAGCGTGTATTCCCCGAGATCGACCGCATCGAACCGGTACAGACCGGCTTCATTGGTGGTGGTGGTGCGGACGACGCCCGTTTGCACGTTGGCGATCTCCACCGTGGCGTTCGGAACCGTAGACTCCGTCGGATCAGTGACGATCCCGGTTACCGTGCCGCGGCTGGTCTGCGCCGGGGCAAAAGGCAGAGTGAGCACGAGGATCAGGGTCAGCACCCGGATACTGGCACAGACAAGTTTTCGAAACGAGAACAACCTACGTCGAGTTGGCACGGCGCACCTCAGCAACTTGAGTCACGAGGGGCAAAAGGGCACGCGATCGCCTGCGGAGAGGCTCTCAGATAAGCGACCCTCTCTCACCACCACTCGGACCAAGTAAAATAAGACCTGGAAATCCCTGTATGTATAGTATTCTCTATCAGTGATTGAGTCAATAGAGATTTCAATAGTCCGAATAGACTCCGACCTGTGTTCTCATAAGTGTTTATGCCTGACAAGGTGAGCGTAGAACCGGCGGCCACTCCGCCAATTAATACATACAAACTGCTGATTGGAACCGTGGTGCCTCGCCCCATTGCGTTCGTTTCCACGGTTTCGCCGGAAGGTGTTCTGAACCTGGCGCCGTTCAGCTTCTTCAACGTGATCTGCGCGAACCCGCCGGTCATATGTTTTGCGTGCGGGGTGCGCGAGCCGCCGAAAGATACCTTGACAAATGTGAGGTCGAACGGGGAATTCGTCGTCAACATCGTGACGGAAGAGATCGCCGAGCGAATGAATCTGACTTCAGGCGAGTATGACGCCGGGGTCGACGAATTCCAAATTGGCGGCTTGACGCCGGTACCGAGCGAATTGGTGCGTCCGCCGGCCGTCCGGGAATCGCCGGTAAACATGGAATGCAAGGTGATGCAGATTATTGATGTCAGTCTGCAACCGCTGGGCGGAAGCCTCATCATCGGAGAGGTGGTGCGGTTTCATATCGACCGCGCGCTGTTTGAGAATTTCCGCGTCGATCCGGATAGGCTGCGTGCCATCGGCCGAATGGGAGGCAACGGGTACACGCGAACGCGGGATCGATTTGAGATGATCCGGCCGCAAGTGTGATCGTCGGGTAGGCTAATAGGTTATGAGCGAACTGGTTAAGCTGAGCGTGGAAGGCGACGTGGCGGTCGTTACCATTGATAATCCGCCGGTGAATGCGTTGAGCCCGGGGGTGCCGGAGGGAATTCGATCGTCCATCGAAACGGCCGCGCAGAACCCGGCCGTCCGCGCCATCGTGGTGATCGGAGCAGGCCGCACATTTATCGCAGGCGCGGACATTCGCGAGTTCGGCAAGATCGTATCGGGGGAAAGGCCCCGGCTGACACTGCTGCCGCTGCTGCTGGCGATAGAGGATTGTCCCAAGCCAGTGGTGATGGCAATTCACGGGACGGCATTCGGCGGGGGGTTGGAAGTTGCCATGGTCGGGCACTACCGGGTGATCGCGCCGGGGGCGCAAGTCGGGCAGCCCGAAGTAAAACTGGGAATTATTCCCGGTGCGGGCGGAACGCAGCGGCTGCCGCGCCTGGCCGGTCTGGCGAAAGCCGTCGAAATGTGCGCGTTTGGAGAGCCTGTAGGTGCGAAGGACGCGCTGGCCGCGGGGATCGTTGATCGAATGATTGAAGGGGACCTGCTGGCCGGAGCGATCGCTTTCGCGCGCGAAGTAGCGGGGACGCCGATTCCGAAGACCCGCGAACGCAACGAGAAGCTACGAGACGTCAAGCCCGGATTGTTTACGGCGGCCCACGAACAGGCACGCAAGACCAGGCGCGGGCAGACGGCGCCGCACGCGGCGATTGACGCGGTCGAGGCTTCGACTCATCTCACTTTTGAGGACGGCTGCCGGCGCGAGGCCGAGCTTTTTAACGAGTGCCTGTTCTCGACCCAATCGAAAGCACTGATTCACGCGTTTTTTGGAGAGCGTGCCGTAAACAAGATTCCCGATGTTCCGGCGGATACGCCTACCATCGAGATCCGGCGCGCGGCGGTCATCGGCGCCGGAACCATGGGCGGCGGCATCACCATGAACTACGCCAATGCAGGAATTCCCGTGGTTCTGAAGGAGACCGATCAGGCCGCGTTGGATCGCGGCGTGGCCACTATCCGCAAGAATTATGCGAGTGCGGTCAGCAAAGGCAGGATGTCGCAAGCACAGATGGACCAGCGCATGGCGCTGATCACGCCGCAGCTCACCTATGACGGTTTCGAGCAGGCCGATATTATCGCCGAAGCCGTGTTCGAAAACATGACGCTCAAGAAGCAGGTTTTTGCGGAAATCGATCGGATCGCGAAGCCCGGGTCCATTCTCGCTTCGAACACGTCGTACCTCGATATCGATGAGATCGCTTCGGTCACACGCCGGCCCGAATTCGTGGTGGGCCATCATTATTTCAGCCCCGCGAATGTGATGCGCCTACTGGAGATTGTGCGCGGGCGTGGAACCAGCAAACCGGTGCTGTCGACCTCCATGGCGCTGGCAAAACGGCTGAACAAAGTCGCGGTGCTGGCGGGTAACGCACGCGGGTTTATCGGGAACCGCATGCTGGGGCCATATCTGAGGGAAGCCCAGTTTCTGGTAGAAGAAGGCGCAACAGTGGAAGATGTCAATGGCGCCCTTTACGAATTCGGAATGGCTATGGGTCCGCTGGCGATGTCGGATCTCGCGGGACTCGACGTGGGCTGGCGCGCGCGCCAGGAGTTTAAGCATCTGGAAAAGCCCGGCGTGCGGCGCCCGCTGGTGGCCGACCGGCTCTGTGAGATGGGACGGTACGGGCAGAAGACGGGGCGCGGCTGGTCGCGGTACGACGAGAGCCGCAAAGCATCTCCCGACCCGGAAATTGCGGCTCTGATCGATAAAACGGCGCGAGAAGCCGGCATCGAGCGGCGGCCGATCTCGCGCGAGGAGATTGTCGACCGCACCATCTTCGCACTGATCAATGAAGGGGCACGCGTGCTGGAAGAAGGTATCGCGCTGAGGGCAGTGGATATCGACGTGGTCTACTTGAATGGGTACGGTTTCCCGAGTTGGCGCGGCGGGCCGATGTTTTACGCGGATACAGTGGGATTAAAGAAAGTCCTGGCGCGGATCGAGGAATTTCAAAAGCGGCACGGAGTGGATCTATGGGCCCCGGCGCCGCTTCTGAAACGGCTGGCGGAAGAGGGGAAAGGGTTTGGGAATTTGAATTGACGGCAAAATGGGGACAGGCACGAATTCGCAAGACGCGCGAAATTCATCCCAGTCCCCATTTTGGACGCTTTACGGCTTTTCGAATATCTTCGCGTCGATCGGGGCGTTGACCTTCACGTCCGTTAGCTTGAACGCATCCTTGCCGTCCAGCCAGGAGAACGTGTACTGGAATGGAAATTTGATCCCGTTGACGTCGCGGTAGTCGCCGAAGTCGGATTGGGTAGGATCGCGGCCGATCGGCGTCGGGCTGTACCGGACCAGGCGCACGAGCAGACCGGACTCGCGGTCGAAATACAACGTCGCCAGCAGGCCGCGGGGGCCTCTGCCCTGAACCACGTTGACGTCCTTGCCGTTGATGCTATCGGGGACGCCGGCCCGCCAGTTCATAAGAGCGTTTTTGATCTGGCCGGGGAACGCCAAAGTCGCGTCCAGGCGTTGGCCATCCAACTCGGCGCCCGTCACCTGAAACTCGCTCAACAGGCCGCGCGGCGACTTGATCCAGCCGGTCGTTCCATTGAACACGCGGGTATTGTTGCCGCGTTCTGGGTGTTCCTTGAAGTCGATGATGACGGCGCGCTTGTCGGGAGCTTGCGCGTAGATCTGGAACGAACCGCCGCCGCCGAGGCCTTCGTAGCCGAGGCTGGTGCCGGTGGCAACAAAGCTCTTGAGAGTCGCCAGTTTCTGCGCCCCGCCGACCGCCTGGATGTACTTATCGAGGATCTGGGTCGCGGACGGCAGTCCCTGTCCACCCGGGATAATGATGTCCGGTGTCTCGGAGTTGGGCGGCCCGTAGAGAGTGTCCAGAGCGATGGTGGTAGTGGGCTGATCTTTGCCATGGTGGCAGGTGAAGCAGGTCACGTTCTGGGCGCCGTTGAAGTAGTTCTTATTGATGGCGGTCACCATGTCCACCATCTTGCGCGCGGTCTTCTTCTTCGGAGTGTCGATGACCCAGTCGACTTTGTCGGAGCCGGCGCCGGGATGACAGTCGGCGCAGTCATAGCCCAACGCGGCCGCCATGACGCCCATGGCGCCAAGGAAATCGTCCACGGTGAGCACTTTGAGCGGCGCGGTGGTGACGTTCTTAAAGGCCTCGCCGGCCGGCTGACCTTTCGATGCCGCCGCGGCTGCCCCCGCCGGCGCTTGCGCTCCGGCCCGGTTCACCAGACCCAGCCCGGCCACCCACACGACTGCCAAACCAGCCGCTGCCACGATGAGTGGCTTCGACCACAATCTCATGTTGCTTCCTCCCTAAACTGTACGATCGATGATTGTACTAAAAGATTGTACTCCGGGAACTGGTTGAGAGCGCGTCGTAGCGCCTGCCCGCACCGAAGCAATCGGAGGGATCGGACGGAGGATGGACACCCTCCATCCCGACGAGGCAAAGACAGATGTGCTCAGAACAAGTCGGCCGGTATTCGAGTGTGATGGCTCGAACACCGGCCTGGAAGGACAATCTGATTTCTACCCGCTTAATTTCCGGCTTTGGCGTCGCCGGTCTCGGTGGCCGAGCCTGCGAACACCTTGCGGCCGTCTGCCAATTTGATGGTCCTCGCATTCGCGAGACTCGAACCATCCTTGGCGAGCGAACCGTCAACCGTGACGACATCGCCCTGCTTCAGTGAATTCCGGGTCCAGCCGCGACGCATCAAGCCGTTCGGGCTACCCAGCTCAAATTCCCAATTCGTTACCTTGCCCGCATCGTCCTTCACATCGATGTAAAACCGGGCGTGGGGGTTCATCCACTCTACTTTTGTGACGGTGCCCGTCAGCGTTACCGGCTTGGCGGCATCGTATTCCGCCGCGAACGAGTGATGGGCAAACGCCGGAACGGCCGCTAAGCCGATTACCGCCGCCAGACCACACAGCAAACTAGTTTTCATGCAAAACCTCCATCGGGGTAGATCAAAAATCAGACAATCGCAAGTATTCTACTATGCTATACCAAATGATGCCAGCCCCTAGTGCCTAGGTTACGGACAACACCTCATTATTTGCCAACTAAATGCTGCAGGTCCTTATTATTTTCCTGGCAAATATATTCCAAAAGCTCCTGGCCAGGCGCCCAGGTAGACGTCGTGACGACCGTCCAGGGCTTGGTGTAGTAATCCGGGTCGTCGATGGTGGCCTCGAGGCGCAGGGTGTTTGAGTCGGGCCGCGTGAACCTCTCCGTAACGTGGAGCTTTTCGCCATGCATATGGCCGGCGGCGTCGAGCCAGGTGCGGTCATTGAAACCGATGGTGTCGACCACCAGCGTATCGCCTTCCCAATGGCCGATGGAATCGCCGAGATAGGTGGGATTCGGGTCAGCCGGGTGCTGGCGGCCATCCATCCAGATCAGGCGCCAGATGTGGGCCCCGCCCTCGAAAATGAAGAGGATGCGATCGGCCATCTGATAGACCTGCGTGGGATACGGGGTGTACATCATGCGCGGCACGCCGGGAGGAAGGCAGAAGCCTTCCGGATCATCCTTGGAGTGGTTGGCCGTGCGTTCGTCGAAAATCTTCTTCGCTTCGGGCTTAAAGGGAACGTCCACTTTACTGCCGTCCGGCGCCGTGCCCTGGCGCTGCATATCAATGATGTAGGGAACGTTCCACATCCCCTTGCCGCCGAGGTCGGGCTTGCCGGCATTCACACCATAAAACGGGTTATCGGGCAGGCGAGGGGTAGGTCCGGCAGGGGGGCGATTTGCGCCGCGACGCCCGCCGCGTCCTTGACCGCCGCCGCGAGGACCGCCTTCCGGAGCAGCCGGGGGTTCTTGTCCAAAGGTTAACGAGGCGAGGGCCAACGCACCAATCACGCAAAGATAGCTATACTTCACTGCAAACCTCCAAAAAAGACGAATGTGCCCCCGCGTGACGACCGTCGCGATAGTAGCATTGTAGGATTTGCACTGTCAAGCTGATATGGCAGTCTGACGAAGCCGGATTGCGATACCGTAGAAAGAATCATGAAGGAGGCGCCGCTCATGGCCGCTTATCGTTTTCTGCCGCTGGTTTTGGGCTTGGGGATCGCGGCCGCACAGGATGTGGCGATCACTAATGCGCGCATCATCGTCGGCAATGGCACCGTCTTTCAATCCGGCACGATCGTGGTTCGGGGCGGCAAGATCGTTTCCGCAGGCGCCGGCCTGGCCAACACGCAAGGACTGAAACTCATCGATGCCCGGGGCATGAGCGCGATGCCCGGATTCATCGATGCCCACAAGCACATCAATGCCGGCCCCAACGAGAAGGAGCAGATGCAATCCCTGATCGAAGCCGGTTACACGACAGTCCTGTCCGCGGGTGGGCCGGGCGACGGCAATCTGATGCTGCGAGATCACATCGAGTCGGGAATGATCAACGGGCCGCGCATCATTCCTTCGGAACGCATCAACCTGAGAGGCACGCTGGAAGAGGCTCGGGCGGCGATTCGCGCCATGGCCGCCAAGGGCATCAAGCACACGGGCGAGATCGCGCTCACGCCCGAGCCCGGGCCGACTCCGCAGGAAATTGAGGTGCTGAAGGCCGTGGTCGACGAAGCAGCCAAAGCTGGCGTGCAGGTGAATGTCCATGCGGTGAGTACGCCGGCCATGGTGGCCGCGATCGATGCCGGTGTGCGGCGCCTGGTCCACCTTCCCAACAAGGATTGGACCAGCCGGGAGGCTGCCGCCAAAGTGGCGTCGACCCACTCGATTGTCTTGGGCCTGATTGCCTTCGGCGCGCCGATTATCGACCGCGAATCTCCCGCGCCCGCACCCGTGACGTTTCCCAGGGACAACTCGCCGCGATTCCGCGACGGCAAACCGTGGCCCGAGGCAATCGCCGGCGCCAATCGGGATGCCAATGGCAAGGCAATGGGCACCGAGGCGGGCTACACCATCGTAAACGCCCGAACCATTTGGGACGCGAGCGGCGGAATGGCGCTCGGCTTCTGCACCGATCAGAACTATGCCGATCTCGTGGTCCTCGAGCACGAGTTGAAATCATACAGTGTCATGTTCTCGATGCAGGACATTATCAGGATCATCGGCCCCAACACCGCGGAATATCTTCACATGTCGGATCAGATCGGAACGCTCGAGCCGGGCAAGCTGGCTGACATTATTCTGCTCGACGGCAATCCGCTCGAGGGAATCCAGTACATGCTGAAGACGAAGGTGGTACTGAAAGGCGGCAAGCTCGTCGTCGACAAGCGGTAAGCGGAGAGTCGGCAGGCCAGATGAATTGCCTTAGCCCCGGAGAGAATGCCTCCGCAATGCCGCTTTCCCCTGCATGGAGAAAAATTACTTCCCGAATTGCGCGAAGGTGATCAGATGGCCGGCGGGATCTTTCACGCTGAACTCTGTCGCGCCATAAAAGGTCTCGTGTACGTCGGCCACCTTGGGGACATCGTGCATCGCCGCCAGCACCGCATTCAGATCGTCCACTTCGATGAATAGGAAGCTGGTGCCCTTCCGAAATGAGCCGGACACCAGCGGCTCGCGTTCCAGGCTGCCGTAGCTGCCGTACATTAACTCGATGTTTCCCTTTTGCAGAGCGGCGAAGGCCAGGCCGCCGGGCTCCGGGACTTCGGCGGTTTTGTCGAAATGCAGCCGGTCAATCCAGAACTGCGCGCAGGCGGCGACGTTGTCGGTATACAGATTCGGCGTCAATCTCGTAATCGTCATGTCAAACTCCTCCTTGCAATCAATACTAGTCTGAATTAGACTAGTATGGAAATGAAACGGCTGTCAAGCGAAAAATTGACGACTCCGGATCTGGTGCTGTTAAGCCTGCTGGCTGAACGTCCGATGCACGGATATCAGGCCAACGCCCTGCTGGAATTCCGCAAGGTTCGCGATTGGGCCGGCGTCTCGCGCCCGCAGGTCTACTATTCTCTCGATAAGCTGGCGCGCATCGGTCTGATCCGATCCAAGCACGGGGAAGGCGAATCCGGCGGTCCCGAACGCCAGGTATATGAAACGACAGCGCGAGGGCGTACCGCGCTCGCCGACGCGCTGGAACGCGATGACTGGGCCGATCAGAACGAGCGGCCGCCGTTCGCGACCTGGATGGCTCTCTCCTGGCAATGCCGTCCGGGGGTTTTTCTGAAGCAATTGGGAAAGCGTCAGGAGTTCCTGGAACAGGAACTGGCCGTCGGCCAGAAGGTGCTGGCCGACGTCCGCCAGGAAGTCGGTCACCGGTTCCATGAGGCCGTGTGGATCATCAGCCTGAGAATCGAGCAGATCCGGACAGAACTGCGATGGCTGCGCAAGGTGATTCGCGAGGCGCCGCGCCGTGCCGCGGCCCGGAAGCCGGACTACCGCGCAAACTGAAGCGTTTGCTCGCGGATACCGGATTGGCGTAACATGCCGATCATGACCAGACGATCTGCAATCCTCACCTCGGGCATGGCGCTGGCGGTGGCGCGGAGCGGGCAGGCGTCTCCCAAAGGACGATTGAAGCAATCCACCGCGCGCTGGTGCTATGCCAAAATTCCGGTGGACGATCTTTGCCGCCAGGCGGCCGATATCGGGCTGAGCGGGATCGATCTGGTCGAGCCGGAAGACTGGCCGACCGTTCACAAATATGGGCTAGTGCCTACTATCACGCAAGGGAAAGCGAAGATTCCGGACGGCTGGAACCGGGTCGAGAGCCACGACCGGCTGGAGCAGGAACTGCGTGAGCGCATCGCCCGCTCGGCCGAAGCCAAAGTGCCGAACGTTATCACGTTTTCCGGCAACCGCAAAGGACAGCCGGACGAAGAGGGCAAGGCGAACTGCATTCTCGGGTTGCGCCGCGTGAAACAGTACGCCGAGGACGCGGGCGTCACTATCTGTCTGGAACTGCTGAACAGCCGGATCAATCACCCCGACTACCAGTGCGATCACACGGCCTGGGGTGTCGACGTGATCAAGGGCGTCGGTTCGCCACGCGTCAAGCTGCTCTACGACATCTACCACATGCAGATTATGGAGGGCGACGTCGTCCATACGATTCGCGAAAACATTCAGTACATCGGCCATTTCCATACGGGCGGGGTGCCGGGACGGCATGAGCTGGACGATACGCAGGAACTGCACTGGCGTACGATCGCGCAGTCCGTGGCCGATTTGAAATTCGACGGCTTCTTTGCCCACGAGTTCGTGCCCATGCGCGATCCGATCACCAGCCTGCGGGAAGCAGTGGAGACGTGCACTGTATGAACTGGACGAAACCGGTGCTCTGGTGCGCAGTGGCGGCAATTGCCGCGGCGCAACCGCCTGCCCCCGGGTTCGACCGCGCGGCCGTCGAGCGAGGACGAGTCCAATTCAAATCAGGTTGCGGATTCTGCCATGGCGACGATGCCACGGGCAATCGCGGGCCCGACCTGGTCCGTTCCGCAGTCCTCAGTCACGATACCGATGGCGACCAGCTTGGACCGGTGATTCGCAACGGGCGGATCAATGAGGGCATGCCCGCCTTTTCCACGCTGACAGCGCAGCAGATCTCGGATATTGCCGTCTTCCTGCACAGTCAGGCATATGCCGCCCTCCAGAGTAACCGGGTTCCCAGAGATTATCCGCTGGCAAAGCTCCTCACCGGGAACGCCGATGCGGGCAAGGCATGGTTCAACGGCGTGGGTGGCTGCGCCGCCTGCCATTCGGCAACCGGAGACCTCGCGGGCGTGGCCAATAAGTACAGTCCGCTCGATTTGCAGCAGCGATTTCTCTTCCCGGGCGTCGGCTCGAAAATGACGGCCACGGTCATGCTGCGCGACGGGCAGGCGGTGGATGGCGTGGTTGAACACAACGATGAGTTCGACATCGCCATACGAGGGAAAGATGGCTGGTATCGCTCCTGGCCTCGCAGTGAAGTGAAGATCGAGATCCACGATCCGCTGGCCGCCCACCGCGCGCTCATGGAGAAGTACACCGACCGGGATATTCACAACGTGTTCGCTTACCTGGAAACATTGAAATGATGCTGAACCGATTGCTCGCCGCTGCGTTCGTGTGTGTGCTAACCGGCCTCGCCGCGGATGGACTCGATCCGTCTGCGCTGCTGCGCCCGCCAACCGACACTTGGCCGACGTACAACGGAGACTATTCCGGCCGCCGCTACAGCACGCTCTCGCAGATCAACCAATCCAACGTGCAACAGCTCTCGGTGGCCTGGGTGGCGCAGATGCGATCGGTGCCCATCAAGGCCACACCGCTCGAGGTCAACGGCGTCCTCTATCTGACGACGCCCGACAACGTATGGGCCCTCGATGCGCGCACCGGGCGCACCATCTGGCACTACTTGCGCGAATCGCAGGGCGATCACATCGGCCAGCGCGGCGTCGGCATGTACAAAGAGTGGCTCTATTTCGAAACCCCCGACTGCCATCTGGTGTCGCTGAACGCCAAGGATGGCAGCCTGCGGTGGGATATCGAGCTGGCCGATCCCAAGCTGGGATATTTCGCGACAATGGCGCCGCTGGTGATTCGCGACCACGTGCTGGTGGGTGTGTCGGGCGATGTCACCGACGTCCCCGGCTTCCTTGATTCGCGCGATCCCGAGACGGGCAAGCTGCAGTGGCGCTGGTATACGGAGCCGAAGCCCGGCGAGCCGGGCGCCGAGACTTGGCCGCAGGGCACTGACGCGATTGCGCACGGCGGCGGAATGACGTGGATGACCGGGACCTACGATCCGGAGTCGAACCTGGTTTACTGGGGCATCGGCAATCCCAACCCGGTACTGAACGGGGAGGCTCGTAAGGGCGACAACCTGTATACGTGCTCGATCGTGGCCCTCGACCCGAATACCGGCAAGCTCAAGTGGCACTTCCAGCCATCGCCGCACGACACGCACGATTGGGACGCGGTGCAAACGCCGGTGCTGTTCGACGATGTGCGGAATGGTGTGCGCCGCAAGCTGCTGGCGCAGGGGAGCCGCAACGGATACTTCTTTGTCCTCGACCGGACTACCGGCGAGCACGTCCTGACGAAGCCGTTCCTGCCAACGAATTGGGCGGAGGGCGTTGATGCGCACGGCCAGCCACGGCCGAAGAAGGAGAAGGAGCCGACGCCCGATGGGGTGCTCGTATCGCCCGGTTCGGATGGCGCTACCAATTGGCTGGCGCCCAGTTACGACCCCGAGACGAGCCTGTTCTATCTCAGCGCGCGGCGCCTGTGGAGCGTTTTCTATATGACCGCCGAAGGCAAGCCGGAGGGATGGGCCGGCCGCGATCGCAACCTGTGGGCGCAATCGGTGCTGGAAGGCATCGACACCAAAACCGGCGACATCCGCTGGCGGCACGAGATCGGCGATGGCGAGGGCGCGGCCGGCATTCTCACCACAGCCGGCAAGCTGCTGTTCACCGCCGATAATTCGGACAACCTGCTGGCGCTCGATCCCGAAACCGGTAAGACGCTGTGGCATGTACCGGTGGGCGGCCGGATGGTGTCATCCCCCATGACGTACGAGCTGAACGGCCGGCAATATCTGCTGACGCCGGTACAGAACGTAATCCTCGCGTGGGCGCTGCCGGTGAAATGAGGCTGCTCACGACCCTGTGCCATAATTCAATCTGGCTGACCCATGTTCGTTCCGCTGACGCCCATCCGGTGCCTGTATCGAGGCGTCGACCTCTATAGCAACAAGACCGGCGTGGTTTCGGGCGCTTCCCGATTCACCTACGCGCAATTTGGCGAGCGCTGCGAACGCCTGGCGGCGGGCCTTCTGGCTGAAGGGATGCGGCCGCAAGACCGCGTCGCCTACCTTAGTTTCAATAACAGCCAATTGCTCGAAGGCTATTTCGGCGTGCCGCTGATGCACGGCATTGTGATGCCGCTGAATGTGCGGCTGCAAGCCGCGGAGCTGATCGCAATCCTCAACCATGCGGGGAACCGCATGCTGATCTTTGAGAACGATTTCGCGCCGCTGGTGCAGGCGCTGCGACCGTCGTGTCCCGCTATTGAGCGGTACGTCGCGATTGATGGACCGGTCGCCCCCGCCGATTTCACGTACGAGGAACTGCTCACCCGCGGGCGCCTGCCGCGTCCCGACCTCTTCTCGTTCGATGAGAACGAGATAGCGGAGCTGTTCTATACCAGCGGCAGCACAGGCACGCCCAAGGGCGTGAACCTCTCGCATCGCACGCTGTACCTGCACGCGCTAGCTGTGGGCATGGCGCTAGTCCACGACGACACAGCGGTAGAACTGCACACCATCCCGCTGTTCCACGCGAATGGATGGGGCCGCCCACAGACCGCTACCATGAACGGGATCAAGCAGGTGATGGTGCGGCGCTTCGAACCTACTGGCGTGCTACGGCTGATCCAGGAAGAACGCGCCACCGCCATGTCGCTGGTCCCGACCATGGCCAACGCACTGTTGAATTTCCCGGATCTGGGGCGCTTCGATGTTTCAAGCCTGCGGGAGATTCACATTGGCGGGGCCGCGGCTTCGCCGGATCTGATTCGTCGCATGGAGGAAGCCTTCCATTGCAACGTCATGGCCGGGTATGGGCTGACTGAAACCTCGCCGGTCGCGACTTCGGCGCGCTCCAAGAGCACGGTGCAGTTCGCCGATGAAGCGGACCGGCTGCGGCATGCGGCCATGGCAGGCTGGCCGATGCCCGGCTGCGAAGTGCGCGTAGTGGATTCACAGATGCACGATGTCCCGCGCGATATGGAGTCCATCGGCGAAATCGTGGTGCGGGGCGACCTGGTGATGGACGGGTATTATAAAGAGCCGGAGGCCACCCGCGCGGTGATTACCGACCATTGGCTCCATACCGGCGACATGGCGGTGTGGGACAGAGAAAGCTTCGTCCACATCGTCGACCGCAAGAAGGACATCATCATCAGCGGCGGCGAAAACATCTCGTCGATTGAGCTGGAAAAATGGATCTCGATGCACCCGGCGGTGCTGGAATGCGCGGTAGTCGCGGCGCCCGACGTGAAGTGGGGCGAAGTGCCCGCGGCCGTGGTGTCGCTCAAACCGGGGCAGAAGCTCAGCTGTGAGGATCTGCTCGCGTTTCTTGACGGACCACTCGCTAAATTCAAGCTGCCGCGCATGGTGGAGTTTGTCGAAGGACCTCTGCCGAAGACCGGGACCGGCAAAATACTGAAGCGCGAGCTTCGCGAAACATTCTGGGCGGGCAAAGAGAAGCGCGTGCAGGGGTAGATGAATGGCAATCGTTGAGAATCAAGGCACAAAGATTTACTGGGACGAGGAAGGGCAGGGCGCGCCTGTGCTGCTGATCATGGGCCTCGGCGCGGCGTCAGCCTTGTGGTGGCGCACACGCCCGGTCCTGTCGTCGCAGTATCGGACGATTGCATTCGACAACCGGGGGGTCGGACGCAGCGATGTGCCGCCGGGCCCCTATCCACTTTCAGTAATGGCTTCGGACGCGGAGGCGGTGCTGGATGCCGCCGGCGTCGATCGCGCCCACGTTTTCGGCATTTCAATGGGCGGCATGATCGCTCAGGAGTTCGCGCTGCAATATTCCAATCGTGTGCTCTCGCTGATTCTGGGCTGTACGGGGCCGGGCGGGCCGAATGCGGTGCGGGCGGAACCCGCGGCCACCGACGCGTTAAGAGCCCGGGCCACGATGACGGTGGAGGAGGCTGAACAGGCTCTGATTCCGTTTCTGTACGATGAGAGCACTCCGCGCGCCCGTGTGGAGGAGGATCTGGTTAAGCGCCGTCCCTGGTATCCCACAATCGAAGGCTATACGGCGCAATTGCAAGGCATCTTCATGTGGCAGGCATACGATCGGCTGCCGCAGATCACCGCGCCCACACTGGTGATTCATGGAAAGAACGACCGGCTGGTGCCCCCGGGAAATGCTGAGTTAATTGCTTCCCGAATCCCCGGCGCCCAGCTCGTGATGATTCCCACGGCCAACCATATCTTTACGACCGACCAGCCCGAGGCCGCCCTCGCCGCCGTGCTCCGGTTCCTTGGCGATCAGGCCCGGGCGGCGCGGGCGTAAAAGGGCGCCACGGCCCCGGCACGAAGCGCGGCGGGCCCAAACTTTACATTAACCGCGCACCTCGGAGATATCGATCTTCTCGGCGAAAGTCCGGATCTTGAGCCTGGGACCCGGTAAGACATGCTCGCACCGCTTCCACTCTTCAGACATTTGACAAGTAAGTTAGCACTTACTTATAATGAAGGGCAATGCTCCCAACCCAGACCCGCCCTCGTATGTCGGGGACCGATCGACGTGCCCAGTTGCTGGACTCCGCCTTGGAAGTCTTTTCTCGCAAAGGATTTGAGGGTACTACGACCAAGGAAGTGGCGGCGGCGGCCGGAGTGACCGAGGCTATCATTTTCCGGCATTTCCCGACCAAACAAGCCCTCTATACGGCGGTACTCGACCATCACGTCGAGTCTTCGGATTTACAAGATTGGCTGGCCGAGATCAAGGGCTGGATGGACCAGAACAACGACGAAGAGGTGCTACGCTCGATTGCCCGGGTGATTCTGAAATCCTATCGCTCAGATACGCGTTACGAACGCGTCTTATTATTTGCGGCACTGGAAGGGCACGAGTTGGGCTTGGCGCACAATCGGCAAATCGTGGCGCCAATTTACGAGTTGCTGCGGGACTATTTCGCTCGGCGGCAGCGCGAGGGAGCGGTGGAGGAATTGCACCCGGGTGCCATTATCGGCGCCATCGGTGGAATGGCCAAGAACCACGCGATGATGACGCAAATGTTCGGTTACAGCACGGAAGCAGCGTCGGACGAGGAAGTCATCCAAAGCTTCGTTCGGATCACAATGAACGGAATCCGGCCCGTCTCCGTAGAATCAAACACGGTAAAGAAATGATTCGCTTCGCTACATTCATTGCACTCAGCGCCTTATTGGGGACCACGGCCTGTTCCAGGCAGGCCCAGACTGTCAATGCTCAACAGGGTGGCAGCGCGGCCATCACAGTTGCGTCCGCGCAAGCCATGGTAAAAACCGTACCGGCGTCGTTCCAAGAGACCGGGACCTTTAACCCGGACGAGACGTCGGACGTGGCGCCGCTGGTGGCGGGACGCGTGATTGCAACGCCGGTTGATGTTGGCGACTTCGTCAAACAGGGACAGGTAATTTGTGAGCTAGACCATCGCGACGCGCAGCTAAAGCTCGACCAAGCCAAAGCGCAGCTCGATCAAGCCGTATTCGCAGTGAGGCAGGCGCAGTCGCGCATCGGCGTGACCGAGGGCGCGGACTTCGATGCGGGCAAGGTGCCGGAAGTGGCGGCCGCGCGGGCGAACTACGAGTCCGCGCAAGCGCAAGCGAAGCTGGCCGCGGCCGACGCCAAGCGGTATGAAGGGCTGGTTCGCACCGGCGACGTATCGCGTTCCACCTACGAAAAAGCGCGCACTCAGCAGGAAACCGCGGAGGCCCAGGTCAACGCGGCCAAGCAGCAATACGAAGCGGCGGCGAACCTGGCACGGCAGAGTTACAGCGGAGTTGAGTGGTCGCAGGCCTCTCTCGAAGGGGTGCGCTCGCAGCTCGCACAGGCGCAGAAGGGGCTGGAAGACACGACAATTCGCGCGCCCTTCGACGGCTATATCTCTTCCCGGAATGTGTCTGCCGGAGAGTACGTTGCGCTCACCAATAAGATCGGCACCATCGTGCGTGTCGGCGTAGTGAAGCTTCAATTACAGACCCCGGAACAACGCGCGGGGCAGACGCAGATCGGCATGACGGTGGTGGCGCGCGTCTCGGCATACCCGAACCGCGAGTTCACGGGTAAGGTGACGGCAATCAATCCCTCGATCGACCCCAACTCGCGCGTGTTCACGGTGGAGGCGCGGTTTGAGAATCCGAAGCGCGAACTGCGGCCCGGCATGTTCGCCACAGCGCGGGTCCTTCTGCCCGGCGGCGAAAGCGCCGTATATGTGCCGCGGCGCGCGGTGATTCGCGACAAGACAACCGATTCGTACCAGGTTTTTACGGTCACCGGCGGGAAAGCTCATTTGCGCGTCGTCGTCACCGGCGATGTGGATGGCGATTTAATCCGGATCACCTCCGGCTTGTCGGGAGGCGATCTGGTGGCGATCAGCAATCAGGGCGAGCTGTTCGACGGCGCGCCGGTTCAGACCAAGTCATAGGACAACGGATTCATGCACGCTCTTGCACAACTCTGCGTCAAACGGCCTGTCTTTGCGACCATGCTGGTGCTCTCGCTGGTCGTGGTTGGGCTGTTCTCTTATTTCAGCCTGGGAGTCGATCTGTTCCCAAAGATCGATATTCCCACAGTCTCGGTCACCATCCAGAATCCGGGCGCTTCGCCCGAGGAGATTGAAACCGAGATCACCAAAAAGGTGGAGGACTCAGTCAATACCATCAGCCAGGTCGACGAGGTGCGCTCTACGTCATCGGAAGGCTTCTCCATTGTCACGGTAACTTTCGATCTGTCCAAGGATGGCGACGTGGCGGCACAGGAGGTGCAGAACAAGGTCAACCTCATCGTGCCGCAGCTTCCCCAAACTGCTAAGCAGCCGGTGGTCCAGAAGTTCGACCCCGACGCCACTCCCGTCATGCAGATCGCGGTCTCGGCCCCGCGCTCGCTGCGCGATGTGACCCTCATCTCCGACAAACTGATCAAGCAGAAGCTGGAAAACGCCAAAGGCGTTGGCGAGATCACGATTTTAGGCGGCGTGAACCGCGAGATTCATGTGATGGTCGATCCCGACCGCCTGCGCGCCTACAATCTGACCGTCGCGAATGTGTTGAACGCGGTGCGGGCGCAGAACCTGGAACTTCCGGCCGGCACTTTGAACGCGGGCGCGCGCGAGTTCAGCGTGCGCACCACGGGACGAATCGTCGACGCCGTGCAGTTCAACCAGATTACCGTTGCCAACCGGAAAGATTACGTGGTGAAGGTGAAGGACATCGGTTATGCCGAAGACGCCGCGGAAGAGCCGCGAAGCGCTTCGCGATTGGATGGCAATGCTGCGGTCACTCTGACCGTGTCCAAGCAGTCGGGCGTCAATACCGTCTCGACCGCCAACGCCGTCCACCAGCGGCTCGATGAGATTCGCCCGACGCTGCCCAAAGACGTGCGCGCCGATATCATCAGCGACCAGTCCACGTTCATCAAGGCGTCGATCGACAATATCAAGCGCCACCTGGTGGAAGGCAGCATATTTGCGAGCATAATCATTTTTCTGTTCCTGACCAATATCCGGACCACACTGATTGCGGCTATCGCAATTCCGACCTCGATCATTTCCGCGTTCGCGCTGATGGCCGCGATGAACCTGACGCTGAATTCGATTTCGATGCTGGCGCTGACCCTGATGGTTGGAATCGTGATCGACGACGCGATTATCGTGCTGGAAAACATATTCCGGTATATCGAGGAGAAGCACCAGACGCCGTATGTCGCGGCCATGGAAGGCACCAAGGAGATCGGCCTGGCGGTCATGGCGACTACGCTTTCGCTGCTCGCCGTGTTTTTGCCGGTGGGATTCATGGGCGGCATTGTCGGCCGGTTCATGAGCTCGTTTGGATTCACCGCGGCGTTCGCCGTCGCGGTGTCGATGCTGGTTTCCTTCACCCTGACTCCGATGTTGTGCTCGCGGTTCGTAAAAGTATCCGAAGGCCGGCAGCGGCATTCCAAGGACTCGCGCTTTTTCCGCTTCCTCGATGGTCATTACACCCGCATGCTGGAATGGGCGATGGCGCACCGCAAGACGATGGTCGCGTTATGCGTGCTGACCGTGGTGAGCATCGTGCCGTTGTTCATGTTCGTGAACAAGAATTTCACGCCGGCGACCGATCAGGGAATGTACAACGTGTATCTGCGGGCGCCGGAAGGTACCTCGCTGGCGGCGACGACGAACATCGCGGAACTGGTGGCCCAAGATATCCGGAAGCTGCCCGGCGTCGACCATACGTTGACCACCGTCGGCTCGGGAGTGGAGCGCGCGGTGAACAACGCGACCGTCTTCGTAAAATTGGCCGATCTGGATAAGCGCGACGTGGGCCAGTTCGACCTGATGGCGCGAACTCGCGAGCTTTTGAAAAAAATGCCGGTGGAAGTGCATACCGGCGTCGGCCAGGTATCGCAGGTGGGCGGCGGCAATAACTTCAACCAGGCCGATGTGATGTACGCGATCCAGGGGCCGGATCTCGACAAGCTGTCGAAGTACTCCGATGCCATGCTGGCGTATTTGAAGACGCTGCCGATGACGGCGGATATCGACAGCAGCCAGCGCAACGGCACTCCTGAGGTCCGGCTCGATATCGACCGCGCCCGGGCGGCGGACCTCGGCGTCTCGGTGATGGATATCGAGCAGGCCCTGAACACACTCGTCGCCGGGCAGACCGCTTCGCAATTTGACGCGGGCGAGGACCAGTACGATGTCGTCGTGCGGGCTCAGGAGCAGTTCCGCGGCAGTCCGGAAGGTCTCGCCAAGATGACCGTGCCCTCTTCGAAGGTAGGCTCGGTAGGTCTGGACGAAGTGGTACACATGCGCCCGGGAACAGGCCCCGCCTCCATTAACCGCCTGCAGCGGCAGCGCCAGGTGACGATCATGTCGAACGTGCTGCCGGGTGGCTCGCAATATGAGATCCAGAGCAAACTCCAGCAGTATGCGCAAAACCTGGGAATGGATCCCGGCTACGGCGCGGCGGCCACCGGGCAGTCCAAAGAACTGGGCCGAACCGGTTATTACTTCATTCTCGCGTTCTCGCTGACCTTTATCTTCATGTACATCGTGCTGGCGGCGCAGTTTGAATCGTTCGTGCATCCAATTACGATCCTGCTCACTCTACCGTTGGCAATCCCCTTCGGAATTTTGTCGCTTTTGATCGGCGGCCAATCGGTGAACATCTTCTCGGGCCTGGGCCTGTTGTTGCTGTTCGGAATCGTCAAGAAGAACGCGATTTTGCAGATCGACCACACAAACGGGCTGCGCGCCCATGGCATGTCGCTGTACGACGCCATCATCCAGGCCAACCGCGACCGGCTGCGCCCGATTCTGATGACGACCACGGCGCTGGTGGCGGGAATGATTCCGCTCGTGATCTCGGGCGGGAGCGGCTCGGAGCAGAACCGGTCGATCGGCGTGCTGGTGGCCGGTGGTCAGACGCTGTGCCTCCTGCTGACGCTACTGGCGGTGCCGGTGTTCTACTCGTTGTGGGAGGACTTCGGACCCGCGCTGTCGTCGAGCCATGCGGGCCGTTTCTTTACTAGAATTCGCGCTGTGCTTCCGAAACGCGCCAAACCGGAACCGATCGGGACGCCGGTCGCCCGCCAAGCCCTCCCTGGGGGCACCGTGTAATGCGGCGGATCCGGACGGTCAGCCTCTGCACCACATTTTTAATCACGGGCGCATTTGGGCAGGAGCCGGCCGAGTCGCCGATCCAGCCGCTGGCGGAAATCCCGGTCGCGCCGCGCATCGGCGTCATGGGCCGCACCACTATGAGCCTCGGGGAAGTGATCGAGCGCGTCCTGAAAAACGATCGCGACCTGGAGATCTCGCGCATTCTGCGCGAGGAATCCGGCTATAACGTGACCGCCGCCAAAGGCGCGTACGATCCGGTGGTCGGGTTGCGCGGCTATCACAGCAAAGTGGTGACCCCGATCGCCTCTCTCATCGGAGGCGCGCCCAATGGCCAACTCGTGCAGACGGAGTGGAACGCAGCTCCGCAGATCAGCGGCCTGATTCCCGAGACCGGCGGTTCGTACACCACCACTTTCACCAATTCGCGCCAGATCACCAATAGCACCTTCGCCACCGTGAATCCGCAATATCCCACGTCGCTGCGGCTCGATTTGACGCAGCCCCTGTGGCGCGGCCTGCGCTTTGATGACAACCGGTACCGTCTCCAGGTCGCGAGGAAGAACGAACAACTTAGCGGGGAGCAGTTCCGCCAGCGCGTCATCGAAGTGGTGACGCAGGCAACGCAAGCCTATTGGGAACTGGTGTACGCTTCGCAGGCGTATGACGTGCAAAGTGAGGCAGTGCGGCTGGGGGAACAGCAATATGCCAGCAACCGGCGGCAAGCGGAACAGGGCATCCTTTCCCCGATTGATGTCGTGGCGGCTCAAACTCAGGTCGCTACGTTCCAGCAAAACCTGTTTCTTGCCCAGCAGGCTCTCACCCAGGCGGAGAACAACCTGAAGGCAATGATTCTGCCAAATCGCAACGACCTGCTCTGGGGCGCGGAGCTTATTCCGGAGACGCCGCCCGCCACGGAGATGGCTCTCCCCGGCATTAATGAAGCCGTCCAGGAAGCGTTGCGGACGCGGCCCGAGCTCGCGGAAAACATGATCAACCTGGAAATCAACGGGCTGGATCTGCGGCGCAATCGGGAGCAAGCCAAGCCCCGCGTGGATGGGTTCGCGACACTGACCACTTCCGGTTTGGCGGGAATCCCGCTGCCTCCCCAACCCAATCCGTTTACCGCTGGCTTTGTCGGCATCACTGACTATTTGAATCGACTTGGAGCGCTCTCCGGTCTGCCGCCGATTCCCGCGCTGTCATTCGGCTCCGGAGGCATTCCGCCGGGGCTCACCGGCAGTTACGGGCAGTCCCTCAGCAACCTGTGGGGCGGCAGCTTTCCCACAGCGCAGATCGGTGTGCAGGTTTCCCTGCCCTTGCGCAACCGCACGGCGGAGGCGCAGGTGAGTATTTCCAATGCGGAAGGCCGCCGGCTGCGCGCGGTCCAGGATCAGATTGGCATGGCGATCGAAGCCGACGTGCGCAACTCAATGCAGGTGGTGAGTTCCGCGCAAGCCCGACTGGCGGCAGCATCGGTGGCCAGCCGTTCCGCCCAACAACAATACGAGAGCGAGCAGCGGCAACTGCAGGCCGGCACCTCTACCGTCTTCCTGGTGCTGCAACGCCAGACCGACCTGATCAATGCGCGCAACCGCGAGGTCCGCGCGCGGGCCGATGCGGCCGAAGCCATCGCCAATTTCGAGCGCGCCACCGCGCGGACGATTCCTGCGCATAATATTCAATTGCAGCCCTAGAGGTTGATCCCACCATGTTCGGCGCAATCGAAGCGGGCGGCACCAAATTCGTGTGCGGCGTAGGAAGCAGCCCGGAAGACCTGACGCTGATCCACTTACCCACCGCCGCGCCCGACTCGACGATTGCGGAAGTCATCCGCTTTTTCCGGCAGCAGGAACCAATCGAAGCGCTGGGCATCGGCTCGTTCGGGCCTATCGATCGTTCCCGCGGCTGGATCACATCCACTCCGAAAGCAGCATGGCGCAACTACGATATCGTCGGAGCGTTCCGCGCGGCGCTCAATGTGCCAATAGGTTTTGACACCGACGTTAACGCCGCCGCGCTGGCGGAGGCTCGCTGGGGCGCCGGCCGAGGGCTAACGGATTTTATCTATTTGACGGTTGGCACGGGCATCGGAGGCGGCGCGATCGTCAACAGCCAGATACTTCACGGAAATATGCACGCTGAGATGGGCCACCTGCGGATTCCGCACGACCGCGCGCTTGACCCGTTTCCCGGATGCTGTCCGTATCACGGCGGTTGTCTGGAAGGCCTGGCGTCGGGGCCGGCGGTTGAGGCGCGGTGGGGACGTCGCGGTGAGTTGCTGGCGGAAGATCATCCCGCATGGAACCTGGAAGCGCGCTATCTCGCGCTCGGGCTGGCCAATCTGGCCTGCACGCTGGCGCCGCGCCGGATTGTGATTGGAGGCGGCGTGATGCGGCAACCCCGTCTGCTCGGCCTGATTCGCGGTCAACTGCACGAATTGCTCAACGGCTATTTGGAAGCGCCGGAGCTGGTTCCACCGCACCTTGGGCAGCGCGCGGGAGTGCTGGGCGGACTGATTCTTGCCGAACAGGCTCGGAACTCCCTCAAATAGGCCAGGGGGGTTATACTGGCAGTTCCACCCCAGCATGGAAATCGCTCGCGAAAAGCGTCTGTCCCTGCTCATTCTTGCGGCCGTCGTGCTCTCGTGTGCCATCGGCTTGTGGCCCGAGCTGTCAATCACCCGCATAGATCGGAACGACAATGTCTCCCATTACACGCTGATCCGCGGGATGGTGGAGGCCATCGAACAAGGCCACAACCCGCTCGATTTTTGGAGTCCGGAAACCGTCTTCGGATATCCCGAGATTCGCGTGTATCAGCCGCTGGCGCACGCGATTGTCGCGGGCCTGTATTTTGCGCTCGGAAAAACTCTATCGCTGATGACCGTATTCTCCTGGGTGAGATACCTGTCATTGGTCCTGCTGCCGCTTACGTTTTTTGCGGCCGCACGACTGCTGAATTTTGGATACCTCACTGCGGCGTTCGCCGGAGCGATCTCTCCACTGCTCTCGGCTCCGCCGATTTATGGTCTCGAGTGGAACAGCTATATCTGGAGAGGCTTCGGGCTGTTTCCTCAAGCGGTCGCAGTGCATTTTTGCCTGCTGACCATCGGCTTCGGTTTTCAGGCAATCCGGCGCGGAAAACACGTGGCGCTCGCGGGAATCTTTCTGGGCTTGACCGCGCTCAGCGAGTTGGTCTACGGCTATATGGGCGCCGTGACCATTTGTTTGCTCGCCCTTATGCCCGATCCGGACGTGCCGCGCGGCATCCGTATAAAGCGGACCGTCGTGATCGGTGCCATTTCGGTGCTGCTGTCTTTTTTTCAGTTGCTGCCGCCGTTATTGGATCGGGCCATTATGAATCGGAGCGGGCTGGAGCCAAACTGGAAATTCGACTCCTGGGGCCCAATTCAGGTGCTGGCATGGCTATTCAAAGGTGAGCTGCTGGATTTCGGCCGGCTTCCGGTGTTATCGCTGCTTGCCTTGACGGGCGCCGTGCTGATTATCTGGCAGGTCAGGAAGAAGCAGCGCATTGCAGTCGGCTCGCGATTCCTGATATGTGGCGCTGTTTTTTGGACTCTTGTGTTCTTTGGCCGGCCGTTCTGGGGGCCGCTGACGCTGCTTTTCGGCGTGCCGCCGGAGATGCCCCTTCACCGCGTCGTCGGCGCGGTCCAAATGTTTTTGATTCTACTGGCGGCGCTCGGATTAGCCGGTCTTTGCAGCGAAGCCCTGCGACGCTGGGGCGCCCCCGCGGCAGCAATGGTTGCGGTGGTGGTGCTGTCACCCGCTCTTTTGGAGCGGGCGCAGTATATTTCCGAGAGCAACGCGGGAGGAGAGAGGAATCTGGTTTCCTTTGCCAGTGAGGAGAGCCAGTTGGCAGGCGTGATCACTTCCCTGCGAGAACGCGGCGGACGTACCTATCCGGGATTGATAACGAGTTGGGGCTATTACTTGACCGTCGGAGTCGTCCCTATTTATCAAGTGCTCACGGTAGACGGCATACCCTCCGTCTCATACCTCGCGCATTCCCTGGCCCTGCCCGGCGACTTGATTACTGATTTCGATGAGCTGCGACCCTCTCACTATCGCGTCTTCAATATCCAGAGCCTGCTGGCGCCCGCCAAGTACAAGCAATCGATTCCGAAGATGCTGACGCCGCGTCTGGAAGCAGGCGACTTCGTGGTATTCAATGCGCCTGGAAACGGCTATTTCGACGTGGTGGACGTGCCCGCGATGGCCCGCGCCGACAAACAGAGCTTCTACGCCATCAATAAAATGTGGCTGAAAGGAGATTGGCCCGATCACAAAACGCATCTACTACTCGATTTTTTCGGGGATGCGCCATCGGGTTTACAACAGATGTCCCCGGACAGCCCGCTTCCCGCGATTTCATTTCCGCCCTCTGAGCCCGGCCAGGTCGTGAATCAATCTCAGACCGGCGACGTCTATCAGGCCGAAGTGAACGTCAGCCGTCCCAGCTTTGTGCTTTTCAAGATGACCTGGCACACCAACTGGAAGATGTTGATCGACGGGAAGCCGGTCAAAACTGTCATGCTTTCGCCGGGATTTCTAGGTGCGCCGGTCACGCCTGGACGGCATCAGCTCTGGTGCCGGTACGAGCCCGGGAACTGGAAACTGCTAGTCGCCTTTTCGGGGTTGTTCTGCGTTTCACTGCTTGGCGCGGCCGAGCGTTTCGGATACCTGCCAAGTACGCGCAACGAACGTCTGCCGGCTGAGTCGGAGCCTGCGCCCCCGGTTACGCTGGAACCGGCCCCGGCCAAAGCTGCGCCTGGCCGATCGCGAAAGCGGCGAACCTCCGTCAAGTGACGGCTACTCGGTGTGCCCCACTACTCGAGGTACGCCCGCATAAGAGCCGGGAGACTCCTCGAATGCTTCTTTGCAACGAGCGGAGCAAAAATAATATGTCACTCCCAGGTGAGTAATTTTTCCTCCGGCCTTGCCTTCATCTACTTTCCTGCCACAGACGATATCCAGAGAAAAAGTGGGTGACCCGTCTGAGTAGTCTTGCAGTCCATACATTTCCTCCATCGCTGATCTCCTCTTACCTCCATTCTGGCTCCCGTGCAGAGAGGATGCTTGGTGTGGAATCTTACGATCGCAGGCAGGTCAGGTTCCAGCGCGTGATCACGCGCGTTTCCCGTTCGTATCCTAGAGTGCTGATGGCAGCGGTCCCGAGCGCAAACAGTCGCGCATCTTGAGGTGGCAGGCCGAGCCATCGCGCCGTCAGAATGCGCAAGATGTGTCCGTGACCAAAGAGCGCGACGTCTCCGTCAACCTTGGTGGCGCGTGCGATCACCGCTTCTGCGCGCGCGGCCACTTCCTCGATGCGCTCCCCGTTCGGAACGCCATCGGTCCAAAGCGACCAGTTCGGGTTCTGCGCGCGAATTTGTGCGGTAGTCCGGCCTTCATACTCGCCATAGTTCCACTCGCGCAGGTTGGGCTCCACCTGCGCGACATCTCCGTACCCTGCCAGTGCGCAAGTCTCCCGGGCCCTCTCGAGCGGGCTGGTCAACACAAGCGCGAACTTGTGCCCGGCGAGTTCGCGCGCGATCGATTTCGCCTGCTGACGGCCGGCCTCCGTGAGCGGCAGATCGGTCCAGCCTGTGTGAGCGCCCGAGAGGCTCCATTCGGTCTCGCCGTGGCGGATGAGCCAAAGTTCGCCCGGCATTATTCCGACATGATCGGTTCGCTGCGCTCGCGCGGACCCGGCTGCAGGTGAGGGTTTCGCGTTAGCAGCCGCGCGCACGTGTTCCAGCGCAGGAGCGCGTCATCGTTGGCGGGAGGCCGGATGGCCTCGGCTTTCTCGTAGAATTCCATCGCTTCGCGAATCCAGTCGTAGATCGCCGAGCCGGAAGCATGGCGCGATTGGTGCAGCAGGGAGTGCGCCTGGCGCTCGGAGATGATACCGGAATAGTAGGCGCGTTCGTATTCGTCCTTCAACCGCGGAACGACGTCCTTGGCTTCCTGTACTTTGAAAGCCTGGCCGAACTGGTCCGTCAGCGCGAGCAGCAGCGTGACCAAGGCCACCTGATTTTCCGGATCTACGGTAAGGACATCCTGACAGATGCTTTCGCTTTGCCACGGCTCGTGCAGCAAGCGATAGCGCTCGGCCTTGGCGAGCGCGCTCGGAATCGCGTCTTTGTGCAGCGACTTCAGTTCCATCGGGCTCTCCGCCGCAGGTCGAGACCTGCGCCACTTCAACTGCCGATGATCTTCATCACCAATTTTCGCAGCGGGTCATAATACTCGTCTACCACACGCTCTTTGAGCGGAATGATCGCGTTCTCGGTGATCACGATTTCTTCCGGACAGACTTTCCGGCAGCAGGTCGTGATATTGCAATAGCCGACGTTGTGCTTGTCCTTCAAATCCTTGGTGCGGTCTTCGGTATCCATCGGGTGCATCTCGAGCGCCGCCGTGTGCACGAAAAAGCGCGGCCCGATGAACTCGTCGAACTTCTTATGCTCGCGCAGCACGTGGCACACGTCCTGGCACAGAAAGCACTCGATGCACTTACGGAACTCCTGGATGCGGTTCACGTCTTCCTGCACCATGTGCCAGGTGCCGTCAGGGAAATCCGGCTTTCGGGGCGTGAGCTTTTTGATGGTCTTCTTGACCTTGTAATTCCAGGAGACGTCGGTTACCAGGTCCTTGATTGGAGGGAAAGTGCGCATGGGCTCGACGGTCACCGGCTTGTTCAGATCCAGCGAATTCAAGCGCGTCATACACATCAATTTCGGCATGCCGTTGATTTCGGCTGAGCACGAACCGCACCGGCCGCACTTGCAATTCCATCGGGCCGCCAGATCGTTCGCCTGCTCCGCTTGAATTTTGAGGACCGCATCCAATACCACCATTCCCTCTTCGACATCCGTCGAGTAGTTGACGAATTTCCCGCCCTTATCGTCGCCGCGCCAGATCTGGAATGTTGCCTTGGCCATTACTTCATCTCCTCAATTACCTGTTTCAACTCAGGGGGCAGTTCGGGAATGGGAACGCGCGAAATCTGCATTTCGCCGCCGGATCCCTGCTTCACCATGATATTGAAATGTCCGTAGTCCGCGCTCTTCTCGGGATAATCCTCGCGAAAATGTCCGCCGCGGCTTTCCTTGCGCTCCAGCGCGGCGCGCGTGATCGCTTCTGAAACGGTTAGAAGATTGGGCAAATCGAGCGCGGTGTGCCAGCCGGCATTGAACTCGCGGTTGCCATAGACGCTGACACGGCTGGCTTGTTCTTCGAGACGGATGATTTCCTTCAGCGCCAGCTCCATTTCGTGCTCGGTACGCACGATTCCGACATTGTGCTGCATCATCTCCTGCAGCTCGTGCTGGATCTGGTATGGCCCTTCGGCGCCCGAACCGGCGCGCTCGAAGGGCGCGAGCGCTTCCTTGGCGGCCTGATCGACGGCAGCCTGGTCCACGCGTCCCGGGCCCTGCTTCTTCGCGAATTCGGCCGCGTAGTCTCCGGCGCGTTTACCGAACACCAGCAGGTCCGACAGCGAATTACCGCCCAGCCGGTTAGCGCCGTGCAGACCGGCCGCGCACTCGCCCGCGGCGAACAGCCCGGCGACGGTGGACATCTCAGTCTCGGCGTCCACTTTGATGCCGCCCATCATGTAGTGCGTGGTCGGGCCGACTTCCATCGGCTCCTTGGTGATGTCGATATCGGCAAGCTGCTTGAACTGGTGATACATGCTTGGCAGCTTGCGTTTGATGTGCTCGGCCGCATTGGGAAGCTTTTCCTTGATCCAGGCGATATCGAGATACACGCCCTTATGCGGACTTCCCCGCCCCGCCTTGACTTCGCGCATGATACAGCGCGCCACGTGATCGCGCGTCAGCAACTCCGGAGGGCGGCGCGAGTTCCGATCGCCTTGTGTATACTTCCAGCCTTCTTCTTCGTTGTCGGCGGTCTGGTTCCGGTAGTTTTCCGGAATATCGTCGAACATGAACCGGCGGCCTTCCTTGTTCTTCAGAATGCCGCCTTCACCCCGCACGCCTTCGGTGACGAGGATGCCCTGCACGCTGGGGGGCCAGACCATGCCCGTCGGATGGAACTGCACGAATTCCATGTCGATGAGCGCCGCGCCGGCGTGATACGCCAGTGCCAGCCCGTCGCCTGTGTATTCCCAACTGTTGCTGGTGATCTTATACGCGCGCCCGATGCCGCCGGTCGCAAGAACAATCGCCTTGGCGGGAAATAGCAGAAAGCGTCCGCGCTCGCGATCGTAGCCAAACGCGCCCGCGACGCGCCCGCCGTCCATCAGCAGCGTCAGGATCGTAGTCTCCATGTGGACTTCGATGCCCTGATGAATGCCGTGGTCCTGCAATGTGCGGATCATCTCCAGGCCGGTGCGGTCGCCCACATGGGCCAGGCGCGGATAGCGGTGGCCGCCGAAATTGCGCTGGAGAATGCGGCCTTCCTTCGTGCGATCAAAAACGGCGCCCCATGCTTCGAGTTCGCGGACGCGGTCGGGCGCTTCCTTCGCGTGCAGTTCCGCCATGCGCCAGTTATTGAGATATTGGCCGCCGCGCATCGTATCCGAAAAGTGGACCTTCCAGTTATCGCGCTCGTCGACGTTGCCCATCGCTGCCGCCACGCCGCCTTCGGCCATCACAGTGTGGGCTTTCCCCAGGAGGGACTTGGTGACCAATCCCACCTTGCAGCCCCCGGCCGAGGCCGCAATGGCGGCGCGCAAGCCTGCTCCGCCCGCGCCGATCACCAGCACGTCGTAGGCGTGCGTCAGATATTCCGCCATTACAGGAGTCTCCAGTCATGCCACACGCCCATCGCGCAGAGGCGGATGTAAATGTCGGCGAATCCTACGGAGAAGAGGCTCGTCCAAGCCCATCGCTGATGTCCCCGGTTCAGGCAACTGACGCACTGGTAAGATGTGGCGCGTACAGGTCCGAGCAGGTCGAAGCGTCCGCCAACCAGGTGGCGCAGCGAGTGGCAGCCCAACGCGTAGCATGCAAGAAACGTGGTGTTCGCCGCCAGGATGATCGTGCCGAGCCCGATGCCGAAGTGCGTCTGACCGGTAGCCGGATCGGTAAACCACAGCGCGTTCCAAACGTCATGGGCGAGGAAGAACAGGAAGATCAGCGCCACATAAAGGAAATAGCGGTGTACGTTGTGCAGGATGAGCGGGAAGTAGCGCTCGCCAAGATACGTCTTCCTCGGTTCGCCCACCGTGCAGGACGGCGGATCGGCCCAGAAGGCTTTGTAATACGCCCCGCGATAGTAGTAGCAGGTGAGGCGAAACAATCCGGGAAACGGCAGAATGAACAATGCGGGCGACCAGGGCAGCCAGCCCGGGAACCATCCCGGCTTGGCTCCAAACCAGGCATGCGGGGAATCGCCGAATAATTCCGGTGAGTAGAACGGAGACAAATAGGGGCCGTAAAAGTAATTGGTTCCTTGCAGCGCCGCCCATGTGGTGTAAACCACAAATGCGGACAGTCCTATGAAGACGAACAGCGGCGAGACCCACCACAAATCGCGGCGCATGGTCTGGCCGAAGCGGCGCTTCTCCCAGGACACCTGGGCAAAAGCCATAAACGAGTTCCTCCTGCCGGCCCTAAGGCCGGGACATTAATGATAGAGCGGCCTTCCATGATACCGAGTCAGGGGACGGCATTTCAATCGCTTAGGAGGTGGCGCATGCCTCTGGTTCGCCGCCGTGGGGCAGGTCTCCGATTACCGATGGTGCGAAGCGCCTAACGTGGCGAATAAAGACCGCCTGTTGACTGAGCCAAAAATCGAAGCTTCGCCTGCTCTACACTTTATAGAAAACGGCGGCGCAGCCGCCCACCGAATCACTTTTGACTTTTGACCTTTGCCTTTTGACCTTTGACTTTTCGTTTTCTACAACAATTTATGCCCACTTCTCCGACCCGGGCGGGCGGGAGCGCCCGGTTTCCAGACCTACAAAAACGCGCTCCGCGCCGACACAAAGCAGGAGCCTTAACCCGCCGTTATTCGGTAGCACTCGCGCGCGATCTCCCATTCTTCCTCGGCATGAATCACAAGGACATGCACCCGCGAGTCGGACGCCGCGATGTCTGCGTCGCGCGGACCCTGCTCGTTTTTCGCGGAGTCGAGACGCACACCCGCGAACCCAAGTTGCCGTCCGAGGTGCTCGCGCACCGGCGCAGTGTTTTCGCCGATTCCGCCGGTAAAAACAAGCGCATCCAGACCTCCGAGTGTAGCCAGCATGCCGCCGGCTTCGCGGGTGAGGCGATGCACATAAACATCGAACGCCAGGCAGGCCCGGGTGTCTCCGGCGGCCCGGGCGGCCAGGATCTTCCGCATGTCGCCGGACTCGCCGGAAATCCCCAGCAACCCCGAACCCTGATTCAAGATCTGATCCAGTTGGTCGGCCGTGTATCCGCAGTGCCGCAGCAAGTAGATGAGAATGCCGGGATCAACCGAACCACTCCGCGTGCCCATCATGAGACCTTCGAGCGGCGTAAATCCCATGGTGGTATCGACGCTCCTCCCACCATCGACCGCCGCCAGCGAAGAGCCGTTGCCCAGATGGCAAAGAATCAACTTCAACGATTCCACTGGCGCGCCGAGGATTTGCGCGGCGCGGCGCGTCGCATATTGAAAACTGATTCCGTGAAAGCCGTAACGTCGCACACCCTGATCCAGCCACGCCAGGGGCCCGGGATAGACATAGGCCGGCGCTTCGAGCGTGGCATGAAAGGCGGTGTCAAAGACCGCGATCTGATTGACTCCGGAGCCGAGAACACGATCGACAGTTTCCACCGCCTCGAGTTCGAAGCGATTATGAGCCGGAGCGAATTCCGCTTGCTTCCGGATGGTGGCGCGCACCTCGGGAGTCAGTCCCGTGGATTCGCGATAAGCTTTCCCGCCATGCACGATTCGGTGGCCGACGACGTCAATCGACGTGGCCTTCGCCAAATCCTCGAGGACCCCCGCGAGCGGATCTACCAAAGAGTTCGCGGGTTGGTTAAAGTGGTGGCCGCCCCAACGGGCGCTGTTTATCCGTACGTCCGCCGCGCCGCTGCTCCACTCGACGTGGGCCTCCCAGAGCGGCCGCGGCGCTTCCACAGGCAACCGGCCGTCCCCCAATTCATGAAACCAGCATTTGAAACTGCTCGAGCCGCCGTTTACAGCCAGGATTTTCATTTACCCGGCCATTGCCAATCGCGAATTTCCGGCATGTCGTCACCATGCTGCCTGATGTAGAGCTTGTGCTCGATCAATTTATCGCGTAGCATCTGCTTCTGATGCGCGGCGACGGGCTGTAGGCGCGGCACCCGGTCGATCACGTCGCCCGCGAGATGAAACCGGTCCAAATCGTTCAGAACGGTCATATCGAACGGTGTGGTAGTTGTGCCCTCTTCCTTGTAACCACGCACGTGGAAATTGTCGTGGTTTGTGCGGCGATACGTCAGACGGTGAATCAGCCACGGATACCCGTGGAACCCAAAGACCACGGGCTTATTAGTAGTAAACAGCGAATCGAAATCACGGTCGGAAAGACCGTGCGGGTGCTCTGTCGACGGTTGCAGCGTCATCAGATCAACGACGTTCACGACCCGGATTTTCAAATCGGGGAAATGCTTGCGCAGCCAGTCCACGGCCGCGAGCGTTTCCAGCGTCGGGATGTCGCCGCAACAGGCCATCACCACGTCGGGCTCGATGCCGGCATCGTTGCTGGCCCACTCCCAAATGCCAATCCCGGCCGTGCAGTGCTTGACAGCGGCGTCCATATCGAGCCACTGCAAGGCGGGCTGCTTGCCGGCGACAATGACGGTCACGTAATGCCGGCTGCGCAGGCAGTGGTCGGCCACCGACAGCAGGCAATTGGCGTCCGGCGGCAGGTATACACGCACCACGTCCGCCTTCTTGTTGACCACATGATCGATAAAGCCGGGATCCTGGTGGCTGAATCCGTTGTGATCCTGCCGCCACACGTGCGACGTCAGCAGGTAATTCAGCGATGCAATCTGGCGCCGCCACGGAATGTGGCGGGTGACCTTGAGCCACTTGGCGTGCTGGTTGAACATGGAATCGATGATGTGAATGAACGCCTCGTAGCATGAGAAGAATCCGTGCCGGCCGGTGAGCAGATAGCCTTCCAGCCAACCCTGGCAC